>JAKFEZ010000225.1:0-30799 GCA_036675435.1 Ramlibacter sp.
CCCTTGTCTTCGATCAGCCGCTGCACGTGGGCATGCTGGTTCTTCGACAGGGTGATGCCGGTGGCATCGACGCCGTAGTGCTCGGCCGCCCACAGCAACAGGCCGCCCCAGCCGGCGCCGATGTCCAGGAACCGCTCGCCGGGCGTCAGCATCAGCTTGCGGCAGATATGGTCGAGCTTGGCTTCCTGGGCCTGGGCCAGCGACATCTCGGTGCTGCGGAAATACGCGCAGGAATAGACGCGGCGCGGGTCCAGCCATAGCGCGTAGAAATCGTCGGAGACATCGTAATGGAACTGCACCTGCCTGGCATCGCGCTGGGGCGAGTGCGCAACCATCGAGCGGGCGCGCTGGCGGACCTGGCGCCACCAGCGGGTGTCGCTGGACACCGGGTTGCCGGGCAGCAGGCCCGCGGCCACGGCCATCAGATCGCGCATCCGCCCTTCCAGCTGCAGCCGGCTTTCGACGAAGTCCTCGGCCAGCCGGCCGATCTGGCCTGCTGCCATGGTGGCCAGTCCCGACCAGTCGCGGAAGGCGAGCGTCACGGCCGCCGTGGGCGGGCCGACACGCGTGCCGGGAGGCAGGCGCAGCGCTACCTTGACCGGCAAGCCGGCCAGCTGCGACTCGATCTTGCGCACCAGTGCTTCCATACGGCAAATTCTTGCCAAGCTCTGCGCCGTGCGTCAATGGCGCGCGCTGTAGGACATTTTCGCTTTCTGCACGGCCGTACACCTGGCCCGCACCTTGTCGCCGTCAGTGCCGATGCGCCGCCGAGACGTCCTTCCAGTTGCACCGGCGTTTGTTTAGACCTAAACTATTTAAGCAAACACAAAGGAATCCCCATGGACATGGAAGCGCGTGCCCACAGCGAACACCCGGAAGCCCTGCGCCTCTGGCTGCGCCTGCTTACCTGCACCCAGATCGTGGAAAAGCAGGTGCGCAGCCAGTTGCGCGAGCGCTTCGACACCACGCTGCCCCGATTCGATCTCATGGCCCAGCTCGAGCGCGCGCCCGAGGGCCTGAAGATGAACGAGCTGTCGCGGCGCATGATGGTGACGGGCGGCAACGTGACCGGCATCACCGACCAGCTGGTGGCCGAAGGGCTGGTGGACCGCGTCGACGTGGCCGGCGACCGCCGCGCCTACCGGGTCCGCCTGACGGCCAAGGGGCGCAAGCTGTTTCACGAGATGGCCGGCCAGCACGAAGGCTGGATCGTCGATGCCTTCTCCGGCCTGTCCGAGCGCGACATCGCCAGCCTGCACAAGCTGCTGGGCAAGGTCAAGACCCACGCGCGCAGCCAGGCCGATTCGGCCGCCGCGGCATGACGCCGCCATCCGGGAGCCTGTCCATGTCCGCCCAGCCAGACCGTTTCGTCCATGACCGCCTGCCGCCGGCCTCGCAATGGCCGCTGATGCGCTACGAGCGCCCCGAACTCCAGTTGCCCGACAGCCTGAACCTGGTGGAGGAGTTGCTGGACAAGGCGCGCAGCAAGGGCTTCGAGCAGCGGCCGCTGCTGCGCTCCAGCCGCATCACCTTGAGCTATGCCGACGTGCGCGAGCGGGTCGACCGCATCTGCCGGGTGCTCACCGAAGACCTGGGCCTGGTGCCGGGCAACCGGGTGCTGCTGCGCGGCGGGAACACCCTCGCGCTGGCGCTGGCCTGGCTGGCCGTGGTCAAGGCCGGCCTGGTGGCGGTGGCCACCATGCCGCTGCTGCGATCGCGCGAGCTGTGCGACATCATCGACAAGGCCCAGCCCACGGTGGCCTTGTGCGACATCAAGCTGCTGGACGAGCTGGAACTCGCGCGCCGGGAGCGGCCGGTGCTGGCCACCGTGATCCCGTTCAACACGCTGAACGAGCCCGGTTCGCTGGCGGTGCGGGCGGCGCAGAAGGACGGCGGCTTCGCGCCCTGCCCCACGGCCGCCGACGACATCGCCATGATGGCTTTCACGTCGGGTACCACTGGCAAGCCCAAGGCCGCCGTGCACAGCCACCGCGACGTGCTGGCCGCCTGCGAGGCCTGGCCGCGCCACGTGCTGCGCGCGAAACCCGAAGACATCGTGGTGGGTTCGCCGCCGCTGGCTTTCACCTTCGGCCTTGGCGGCCTGCTGGTGTTTCCGATGTGGGCCGGCGCCAGTGTCTATTTCCCCGACGGGCCCTACACGCCCGAAACGATGGTGCGCACGATCAACGAAACCGGCGCCACCATCTGCTACACGGCGCCGACGTTCTACCGCCAGATGGCGCCTTTCGCCCGTGAACACGGCATCGGGCATCTGCGCCTTTGCGTCAGCGCCGGCGAGGGCCTGCCCGATGCCACCCGCCAGCTGTGGAAGCAGGCCAGCGGCATCGAGATGATCGACGGGATCGGCGCCACCGAGATGTTCCACATCTTCATTTCATCGGCCGAAAACGCGGTGCGCCCCGGCGCCATCGGCAAGGTGGTGCCGGGCTACACGGCGAAGGTGGTCGACGACGACGGCCGCGAAGTGCCGCGAGGCGCCATCGGCAAGCTGGCGGTGATCGGACCCACCGGCTGCCGCTACATGGACGACCCGCGCCAGGCCCACTACGTGAAAGACGGCTGGAACTACCCGGGCGATGCCTTCATGCAGGACGAGGACGGCTACTTCTTCTATCAGGCCCGCGCCGATGACATGATCATCACCTCGGGCTACAACGTGGGCGGCCCCGAAGTCGAAGATGCCTTGCTGAGGCACCCCGCTGTGGCCGAGTGCGGCGTGGTCGGCAAACCCGACGAGGAGCGCGGCATGATCGTCAAGGCCTTCTGCGTGCTCAAGCCCGGCCAAAGTGCCGACGCGGCGATGGCCCGGACGCTGCAGGACCACGTCAAGGCCAGCATCGCGCCGTTCAAGTACCCGCGCGAGATCGAGTTCGTGGCCAGCCTGCCGCGCACGGAAACGGGCAAGCTGCAGCGATTCAAGCTGCGGCAAACATAGGCCTTCTTATTCCCTCCCCCTCTGGGGGAGGGAATGACGAGAACAGGGAGCGGATAATCCCGCCATGCCAGCCTATTCCTTCGAGGCCCTAGACGCCCAGGGCGAAACCCGACGGGGCGTGATGGAGGCCGACACCGCCAAGGCGGTGCGCGGCTTGCTGCGTGCGCAGGCCCTGGTGCCGCTGCAGGTGCTGCCGGTGAGCTCGGGCGTCGCAGCCAACGAGCAGAACTTCGGCTGGAGCGGCGGCGCCTTCAGCCGCACGGTCTTCAATTCGACCCGGCTGGCGATCTGGACCCGCCAGCTGGCGGGCCTCATCACCTCGGGCCTGCCGCTGGAGCGGGCCCTGACGGCGCTGACCGACGAAGCCGAGAACGAGCGCGAACGCCACCTGGTGGCCGCGCTGCGAGCCGAAGTCAACGCGGGCTCGCCATTCGGCAAGGCCCTGGCGCGCTTTCCGCGCGAGTTCCCCGACATCTTCACCGCGGTGGTCGGGGCCGGCGAGCAAAGCGGCAATCTCGGGCTGGTGCTGGAACGCCTCGCCGACGATCTGGAGCAGCGCCAGGCGCTCAACGCCCGGTTGTTGGGCGCGGCGCTCTACCCGGCCATCGTCACCGTGGTGGCCATTGCCATCGTGCTGTTCCTGGTGGCCTACGTGGTGCCCCAGGTCGCCAACGTGTTCGCCGGCAGCAAACGGGCGCTGCCCTTTCTCACCGTGGCCATGCTCTTCGTGAGCGGGCTGGTGCGCGACTGGGGCTGGCTGGTGGCCCTGCTGGCGGCCGCCGGCGCCGTGCTGCTGCGGCTGGCGCTGCGCAACGAAGCCACGCGCGAACGCTTCGACGCCGCCTGGCTTCGGCTGCCGCTGATCGGCCGGCTCGCGCGAGGCTACAACGCGGCGCGTTTTGCCAGCACCCTGGCGATGCTGGCCGGCGCCGGCGTGCCCATCCTCAAGGCCCTGCAAGCCGCCGCCGAAACGCTGAGCAACCGGGCCATGCGCGCCGACGCCATGGACGCGCTGATCCTGGTGCGCGAAGGCGCGCCGCTGGCCTCGGCCATGGCGCAGAAGAAGCGCTTCCCCGGGTTGCTGGCCATGTTCGCCCGCCTGGGCGAGCAGACCGGCACGCTGCCCTCGATGCTGCAGCGCGCGGCCAACCAGCTGGGCGCCGAAGTCCAGCGGCGGGCCATGCAGATGGCCACCATCCTGGAGCCGCTGCTGATCGTCACGATGGGGTTCGTCGTGATGCTGATCGTGCTGGCGGTGCTGCTGCCGATCATCCAGATGAACCAGTTCGCCCGCTGATGGCCACCTCGCTGGACAACAAGCTGGTGGTCGCGATCTCGTCGCGCGCCCTGTTCAACTTCGAGGAAGAGAACACCCTTTTCGAAAGCGGCGATCCCAAGGCCTACATGCAGCTGCAACTGGAGCGGCTGGACGTCGCGGCGCGGCCAGGCATCGCCTTTTCGCTGATCAGGAAACTGCTGGCCTTCAACGACACCACGGCGCAGCGGGTCGAGGTGGTGATCCTGTCGCGCAACGACCCGGTGTCGGGCATGCGGATTTTCCGCTCGGGCCACGCCAACCAGATCAAGCTGGAGCGCGGCGTCTTCACCCAGGGCCGAGCGCCGTTTCGCTACCTGCGGCCGCTGCGCGCGCACCTGTTCCTGTCGGCCAACGCCGAGGACGTGCGCGAGGCGCTGGCCGCCGGCTTTCCGGCCGCCCGGGTGCTGACCGAATCGGTGCTGGCCGGCAGCAACTACCCCAATGAAGTGCGCATCGCGTTCGACGGCGACGCCGTGCTGTTCTCCGACGAAGCCGAGCGCGTCTACCAGGCCCAGGGGCTGGACGCCTTCGTGCAGCACGAAACGACCAAGGCCGCGCAACCACTGCCAGAGGGCCCGTTCAAGCCGCTGCTGGCGGCGCTGCACCGGCTGCAGCAGGCCGGCACGCCCGAGATGCGGATTCGCACCGCGCTGGTGACGGCCCGCAGCGCGCCGGCCCACGAGCGCGCCATTCGGACGCTGATGAACTGGGACATCCGGGTGGACGAAGCCATGTTCCTGGGCGGCCTGGCCAAGGGTGAATTCCTGCGCGAGTTCGAGCCGGACTTCTTCTTCGATGACCAGACCGGCCACGTCGACCACGCCGCCCGCCACGTGCCGTCCGGCCACGTCGCCAGCGGCATCTCGAATCCGTCGCGTTAGGCGCGCCCGGCCAGGCCGCGCGATTCCCGGCGGGCGATCCACAGGGTGGAGGCGCAGATCACCACCCCGCCCACCAGCGTGGAGCGGCTGGGTTTGTCGGCGAACATCAGCCAGCCCAGCAGCGTCGCCCAGACCAGGTCCAGAAATTTCACCGATTGGGTGGCCGAGATATCCGCTACGGCGAACGAGCGGGCCAGGAAGTAGTGGCCTGTGCTGCCCAGGATCCCGCAGACCAGGAAGCTCAGCCACTGAACCGGCGTCGGCGTCTGCCAGGCCAGCAAGGCCAGCGGCAGGCTGAACGCCGTGACGGTGATCGACTGCCAGGCCACGATCACCTCCGGGCGCTCGTAGCGGGTCAGGCTCTTGGTGATCAGGAACGAGGCCGCGAACACCGGCGCCGACGACAGCATCAGCAAGGTGTAGAACCCGCCCGAAGCGCTGACCTTGGGAGCGACCACGATCAGCACCCCGGCGAAGCCGATGAGCGACGCCAGCCAGCGCTCCCAGCGCATGCGTTCGCCGAACATCCAGGCCGCGCCCAGCATGATGAAGATGGGACCGGTGAAGCCGATGGCGGTGGTGTCCGCCAGCGTGATGTGCGGGATGGCAGTGAACCACAGCAGCAGACCGACGGTATGCACGCCGCCGCGCAGGAACTGGCCGCCGATGTTGCGCGGCCGATAAGCCACAAGCCCCGCGCGCATCACCAGGGGCACCATGACCAGCACGCCGAATAGATAGCGCAGGAACTGAGTCTGGAACGGATCGAGTTGCAGCGCCAGCGCGCGCATGATCGCATTGAGAAGCGAGAAGACCAGGCCGGCGGCCGTGGCCCAGAGCAGGCCGCGCAGAATGGGGTCGAGCCGATTGGCGCGGCGCTGTGCAAGGGCCGCGTGCCGCATCAGAACATGACGTCTGGCACGCCCGCTCCCGCCATCAACTGCCACGGCAAGTCTCCATTGCGGCTGACTATAGCCCAGGCCGCCGATGCGAGCGTCGCGGCGACCGCCTGAACCGCCGGCCGACGCCGACGCCGACGCCAGCGCTTAAGCCAGCCCGGGCACCGGCTGCGGCTCGGCGTCCGATTCGGGCTCCTGCGCGGCGGCCGGGTCAGGCTCGTCCTGGGCCGCCTGAGCAACCAGCTCGCGCAGGCGCTCCTGATCGTCGTCGTGCTTGACGATGGTGACCGGCAGCGGTGAGGAGTGCATCAGTTCCTGCGACACGGAACCGAGCCAGCCCCCGCCGGAGCCGCCCCTGCCGCGCGCGCCGGCCACAATCGCACCGCAACCGTACCGCTGAGCCACATCCACCAGCGTATGGGCCGGCTCGCCCATCGCCACTTCGATCTCGTAGTCGGCCCCGGCCGCATCGCACAGCTGCCGCGCAGCCTGCAGCGAATGGGCGCCTGCGCTGGCGCTGAGCCCCTGCAACCGCTGCGGATCGCGGACGGTCAGCATCTCGTACAGCGAGGCAGGCTCCTGGACGTTGGCCAGCACGAACCCGGCCGACAAGCCCTCGGCACGCAGGCCAAGCGCGTGACGCACGGCGTCCAGGGAGAGTTCCGAGCCATCCACGGCGATCAGGATCTTCATCATGTGAGGCCTCGCTTTCTAACGCTGAACATCACCATAGCACCGGGCGCTGCATTGCGCTATTTGCTCGTGACCCACGTAAGTCATCGCCTACAACAGAAGTGCGCACCCGCTGACTGTTGCTGTGCTTGCATTGCTCCTAGATTGAACTGTGGCTTAGCCGTATCGGGGGCACGCATGAACGAGAGTGAGAAACCGTCACGCATCTATCGCGAGTGGCTACGCCTGAAGGCTTGGCCTTTCCAGAAGCGACCGCGCGAGGGCGCGGACAGCGTCATGCCCCACCTGGAAGAATTTCGCGAGCAGTCGAGCCTGCTGGGCAAGCGTCCGGTTGACCAGAACCGCGAGTCGAAGACCTCCCGGGAAAAAGAAAAGCCGCCGCATTGACGCGGGCCGCTTGCAGCTTTTCTTCGCGCCTGATCGGCGCAAATCGCACCATCATCTTTATCACTGGGCATGCTGCCCCGCGAGCAAACGTAACTATTGCGGCTGAGCTCGAGGTTTGCAGCGGATGCGCAGCAGTGCCCCCCTGCGCCACACTCTTGCCGCTCAGCCGCCCCATAGCTCGGCCGCAAACGCTTGCTGAGTCAAGGCTCAGCCGATTCTGCGCCGTTTGCTCGGCGGAACGTCTGGGTTGCCGAGAAGCGCCATCGGGCCCGGGTTTCCCCTAATACATCCAGCAGATTTGCTTACCTCTGTAGGCCGGCCGGGTAGTGGCATGTGGGACGTCTCCTACTACAGTCGCTGCTCTTGCTGAGGTCGGCCCCGCGCTCGGCTGCCATCGCTTCTCGCGGTGTGCGGCACCTGCCCGGTCCATGAAAGCCGCAGCTCATCTTTCAACAGGTCGACAGGACGGCATCCAGCCGCCTCGAAGCCGAAAACTCCTTTACGAAATGTTGAACATGAGAAGACGCATTTTTATCCAGTCCAGCTCTGCCGCCGTTGCTCTTACCCTCGCCGGTTGCGGCGGTGGTGGCGGTGGTGGCGGCGCTGAAGCGCCCGCCTCAGTCACGCCCGACGTTGCCCCGGCCCAGCCTGGCCTGCCGCAGACCAGCCCGGCCGCTTCCGCGACCGGCTACCCCATGGGCGCCCGGCTCGACCCCTACGTCGCCGGCATCCAGCCGACACAAAGCGCAGCCGCCATGGACTCGGTCCTCACGTCCCAGTACGACGCCTGGAAGGCCGCGCGGGTGATTTCTGCCGAGTCGGTCGCACCGGGCGGCCGCGCGGTGAAGTTCTCCCATGACAACGTCATGGCCGTCTCCGAAGGCATGGGCTACGGCATGCTGATCACCGTGCTGTTTTCCGGCCATGACCCCGAAGCCCAGTCGCTGTTCGACGGCATGCTGGCGGTGGTGCGTGCCCGGCCGGCATATGCCATCACGCCGAGCGACCCCAACGGCCAGTACCTGATGGACTGGCGCCTCCTCAGCAACGGCTCTTCGGGCGGCGAAGGGTGGAACGCCATGGACGGTGACCTCGACATCGCTCTGGCGCTGCTGATGGCCCACCGCCAATGGGGCTCCGGCGGCGCCTGGAACTACCTGGAGGAAGCCAAGAACACCATCGGCGCCATCAAGTCGTGGAACATGCACCCCAACGGCACCACCAAGGGCCTGCCCAGCGCCAACAACAACCGGACGTCCGACTACATGATCGGCCACTTCCGGGCCTTCGAGGCGGCTACCGGCGACAACCTCTGGGGCAAGGCCGTGGACCGCGCCTACAAGCTCATCGACCGGATGCAGACCGTGTACTCGCCGGGCGTCGGCCTGATTCCCGACTTCGTGATCAACACGCAGGGCGACAACCCCGCGCCCTCGACCGGCTACATCGGCGACGGCAACGACAAGGAAGGCTACTTCTGGTGGAATGCCTGCCGCAATCCCTGGCGCTTCGCCTCGGATTTCATGCTGTCGGGCGATCAACGCTTCGCCGAGATCACCGGCCGCATGATCGACTTTTTCGAGTCGTCCTCCGGCGGTGACCCCCTGGCGATCGGCACCGGCTATGCGCTCGACGGCACGAAGCTGGAGGGAGGCAACAGCGGCGCGTACCACGGCCCGATCTGTGCCGGCGCCTGCGTCGACAAGCGCTTCCAGGAATTCCTCGACGCCATGTGGAACTGGAACGCCAAGAACCTCACCACCGGCTACTACGACGGCGACATCCAGTTGCTGAGCATGGTGGTGGCTTCCGGCAACTGGTGGAAGCCATAACGGTGCTCAGGATGAGGCGGCTCAGGCCGCCTCATCTCGGGGCTCGCCGGCGCCTGGATAGAACGCCTCGACCTTGCCCTTCAGCTTGATCAGCAGAGGCTGGCCCTTGCGGTCCAGGGTCTTGCCCGCGGGCACCTTGACCCAGCCTTCGCTGATGCAGTACTCCTCGACGTCCTTGCGCTCTTTGCCGTTCAGGCGGATGCCGATCTCGTGCTCGAAGACCGCGGCGACGTGGAAGGGGCTGCGAGGGTCGGCAGACAAACGGTCGGGCAAGGGCGGATAGGAGGCGGCTTCGGTCATGGCCTCTATTGTCCAGAAAATTGCCGCCGCCCGGCGGCAGGGCGGCGGCGCGCTGCGGCAGCCTTCACGCTTTGCTTCAATGTGCCCGCCAGGCTGCGGCTGAGATGTTTGCCCCCACGCTCACTTCGTTCGCTGCCCCCCGAGGGGGCCAGCCCACCTTGGGAGCGGCCCGGCGGTAGGCTGAGTCGAGCCTCGAGCAGCCCCAGCACGGCCGCTTCCTCCGGCTTGAGCGAGGCGAGGTCTTCCCGCAGTTCCGCCTCGATCTGGCCTTTGATGTCCAGCAGCAGCGCCCCTTCGGTGTAGCACGACAGGATTTCGGGGTGCACATAGCACTTGCGGCAGATGGTTGGCGTGTTGCCCAGGCGGGACGCCACCGATTCGATCGCCGCCCGCACGTTCTTCTTGAGCACTGCCTGCGTATCGAATTTCTCGAACTCCTGCAAGGCGAGCGCGGCCAGCACCGTGCCGGCCCAGGTGCGGAAATCCTTGGCCGTGATGTCGCTGCCGGTGATCTCCTTCAAATAGGCGTTCACGTCTCCGGACGTGACATCGCACGGCGCTCCGCTCTCGTCGAGGTACTCGAACAGCTCTTGCCCGGGCAGGTCCTGGCAGGCCTTGACCACCTTCGCGACACGCCGGTCCTTCAGCTGCAGCCGCCAGGTCCTGCCGCTCTTTCCCTTGAACCGGAACCGCAGCTCGGCGCCTTCGACTTCGACATGGGGATTGCGCAGGGTCGTCAGGCCGTAGCTCTTGTTGTCGCGGGCGTAGTCATCATTGCCGACGCGGATGAGGGTGGTGTCCAGCAGGTGCACGATGCAAGCCAGTACCTTCTCGCGGGGCAGGCCGCGCAAGCCCATGTGCTCGGCGACCTTGGCACGAATGGCCGGCAGGGCCCGGGCGAAATCCATCATGTGGTCGTACTTGGTGCTCTCGCGCGCCTCGCGGAACTGGGGGTGGTACTTGTACTGCTTGCGTCCCTTCGCATCTCGGCCGCTGGCCTGCAGGTGGCCGTGGGCCTGGGGACATATCCATACATCCGTCCAGGCCGGCGGGATGGCCAGCCTGCTGATGCGCTCCAACGTCGCCGGGTCGGACAGCGGCTCGCCGTTCGGCTTGAAGTAGTCGAAGCGCTGGCCCACGCGCTCTCGCCGAATACCGCGTTTCTGCTCGGACACATAGGTGAGGCCCGCCGATTCGGCCGCATCGACTGCATCGTTCGTGTTGTTCAGGCAGCAGCTCCCATGAGACAGTGGCCCCATGCTCGCCGCGAGCAGGGGGCCTGAGGCGTGACCGGCAGTGACAACCGTGTCGATTGATGGCAGCGCCGCCAAATTGCCGTGGCGCACCCGCCTAGAATGAACCGAATTCTTCGCGTTCCGGCGCATAGGTGAAGCTTATGAAATGCCCCCACTGTTCCGAATCCGTCCTGGTCATGACTGAACGCCAGGGCGTCGAGATCGACTACTGCCCTCAGTGCCGCGGCGTATGGCTCGACCGCGGTGAGCTGGACAAGCTGCTTGACCGGGCTGCCAGCCTCAGTCCTGTCGCCGCGGCCCCTGCCGCGCCGGCCAGGGCCGCGGCCCAGCGGCAGCCCGATTTCGTCGACTCAGACTCGCCCTATTCAAAGCACCCGCACTACAAGCGGCGCAAGTCCTGGCTCAGCGAAATTTTTGATTGACGGTCGGCCTGGCTCCAAGGAGTGAACGGGCGAGGCCGGCCTGCGACGGGCGCCGGGGCCGCGCCCGGATGGCCATCAAAGATGCGGGTGCCTGGCGAACAACTCCGCGGCCCAATCGACGAAAGCCCGCACCTTCGCGCTGAGGTGGCGATTGGGCGGATAGACCACGTGCACCGGCAGCGGCGGGCGCGTCCAGCCGGGCAGCACCTCGACCAGTTCGCCGTTGGCCAGATACGGCGCCGCTGAAAATGCGGCAGTCTGCGAGATTCCCAGGCCGGCCAGCACGGCGGCAATGTGGGCGTTGCTGTCGTTCACCGCCACCTGGTAGCGGCTCGTCAACTCGTGGGTCTCGCCCTCCTTGCTGAACAAGTGCGGGTGCGGCCGGCCGCTGGTCGGCGAGAAAAACCCCACGGTGGCATGGCCACGCTCCAGGTCTTCGGGATGGGCGGGCACGCCGTGACGCGCCAGGTAGGCCGGCGATGCCACCGTCACCAGGCGAATGCTGCCGATGCGCCGGGCCACCAGCGACTGGTCGAGCAGTTCGCCGCCGCGGATGACGCAATCGACGTTGTCGCCGATCAGATCGACCGGCCGATCGCTCACGCCCAGATCGAGCTGGATGTCGGGATAGCGCGCATAGAAGCCGGCCAGCGCCGGAATGACGATCAGCCGCGCCACCGAGGCGCCGACGTCGACGCGCAGCCGGCCGCTGGGATTGGCCTGGGCATTCGACATGCTCGCCTCGATGTCGTCGAGGTCGTTCAACAGGCGGGCCGTGCGCTCGTAGTACGCGGCGCCATCGGGCGTGACGGTGACCCGGCGCGTCGTGCGATTGAGCAACTTCACCTTCAGCCGCGCCTCCAGGTGCTGCACCAGCTTGGTCACGCTGCCCTTGGGCAGGTCGAGCGAAGTCGCGGCCTTGGTGAACGTGCCGGCCTCCACCACGCGCGCGAACACCCGCATCGATTGAATCTGGTCCATCTCTTCCCTTGCTTCTTCTTGCTGTTGCCTTAGGGGCTAAGCCCGAAAGTCTTCGCATTGTTCCCTTTCTGGAAACTGAGAACTGGCAGGAGGGGCCTTTATCCGCATGGCAAGAGTGCCTATATTCCACTCATGCCATCCCGCCACCTTGCGCCCGCCGCAGCCATACCGCCGCACGAAACCGACACCGCCATTGCGCTAGCGGACGGCGCCGCGCTGTCGGTGCGCATCTACGGCAAGCGCCGGGCCGGTGCAGCTTCGCCGCTGGTGCTGCATTTCCATGGCGGCGCTTTCACGGGTGGCGGGCTCGATAGCGGCGCCTGCATGGCCCGCCTGCTGGCACAAGTCGGCGCCGTGGTGGTGTCGGTCGCCTACCCGCTGGCACCGGCCCATCCTTTCCCACAGGCCGTGGATGCCGGCTACGCGGCCCTGGAATGGACCTGGCGCCAGCGCAGCAAGCTGGCCGGCGCCGGCGCGGGCGTGTTCGTGGCCGGCGACGAGGCAGGCGGCAACCTTGCGGCCGCGGTCGCGCTGGTCGCGCGCGACCGGGATCACCCGCCGCTGGCCGGCCAGATCCTGGTGTCGCCCATGCTGGACCCCTGCGTCGGCACCGCTTCGCTGCGCCAGACGATGGATTGCGAAGCCAGGAGCTGCAAGTGGGCCGAGGGCTGGCAGCTCTACCTGCGCAGCCCGATGGATGCCGAGCACCCCTATGCCGTGCCGGGGCGCGCCCGGCGGCTGGCTGGCCTGCCGCCGGCGCTGGTGCTGACGAGCGCCGACGACCCGATGCGCGACGAAGCCGTCACCTATGTCCAGAGGTTGCGGGAGGCGGGCATTGCCGTCACCAGCGGCCTCCTGCCCGACAAGACCGGCTGGCCTGATTCGCTGTGCCAGAGCCCGGCGCCGGAGTGTCCGGTCGCGGACAGTGTGCAGCAGCACTTCCGCGCTTTCTTCAACGCCGCCACGCCGCCGCCTCACTAGGCCTCGCGCGACGAGGCCGCCGGCGAACAGCCCCGCCGGCCGCAGGCCTTTCGCGCACACCGCTTGACCTTGCCACGGTGTCCGTCCCGAGACTTCGTCCGGACGCCGGTGGAATCGCGTCGCCCCGAATACCCCAATCGAAGGAAAGAAGCATGAACAACGACATCCAATTCTCGAGCGGCCGCAGGCGCTGGGCAGCCATCGGCTCGCTCACGGCGCTGGCGGCGATAGCCGCTGCCGTGATCAGCCTGAGCGGACCCAACGCGGAGGCCAGTGCCCCTGCAACCGCCCCCCCGGCCACGCCGGTTTCGGTGGCGACGGTCGGTGAAAGCGAAGTCACTGCCTGGGACGAATTCTCCGGCCGGCTGGAAGCGGTGGAACGCGTGGACGTGCGTTCACGGGTCGCCGGCGCCATCCAGGCGACGCACTTTCGCGAGGGCGCGCTGGTGAAAAAAGGCGACTTGCTGCTGACCATCGATCCCGCGCCCTACGCCGCCGAGGCGCAGCGCGCGCAGGCCCAGGTAGCGGCCGCGCAAGCGCGCGCCAGCCGGGCGCAGGGCGACCAGGCCCGCGCCCAGCGCCTGTGGGACGACCGGGCGATCTCGCAGCGCGAATACGAGGAGCGCCTGAATGCGCAGCGCGAAGCCGACGCCAACCTGCAGGCTGCGAAGGCGCAGCATGACGCCGCGCTGCTCAACCTCGGCTACACGCAGGTGCGGGCGCCCGTGGCCGGGCGCATCGGCCGGCTCGAAGTGACCGTGGGCAACCTGGTCGCCGCAGGACCCGCTGCGCCGGTGCTCACCACCCTGGTTTCGGTCAACCCGATCTATGCCAGCTTCGACACTGACGAAAAAGTGATCGCCCGCGCCCTGGGCAGCCTGCCGGGTGGCTCCAGCGCCCGGGCCCAGATCGAGCGGATTCCGGTTCAGATGGGAACGGCTGCCATGACCGATACGCCCTACCAGGGGCGGCTGCAGCTGATCGACAACCAGGTCGACGCCAAGAGCGGCACGGTGCGGGTGCGCGCCGCCTTCGACAACAAGGACGGCGCGCTGATGCCGGGCCAGTTCGCGCGGGTGCGCATGGGCCAGGCCCAGGCCACACGTGCGGTGCTGGTCAATGAGCGCGCCGTCGGCACCGACCAGGACAAGAAGTTCGTGCTGGTGATCGGTGAGGGCAACAAGGCCGAGTACCGCGAAGTGACGCTGGGCGCCTCGGTCAACGGCCTGCGCGTGGTGCAGCAGGGACTGAAGGCGGGTGAGCGCATCGTCGTGAACGGGCTGCAGCGGGTGCGCCCGGGCTCGGTGGTGCTGCCCCAGGCGGTCGGCATGGATGCCAAGCCCGAGGTGCAGGCCCGGCGGGCACCCGTGGCCAGTTCTTGAAGCGAACTGAAAGACGCTCATGAATCTATCGAAGTTCTTCATCGACCGGCCGATCTTCGCCGGCGTGCTGTCGCTGCTCATCTTCCTGGCCGGCCTGATCGCGCTGCGCGGGCTGCCGATCTCGGAATACCCGGAGGTGGTGCCGCCCACGATCGTGGTGCGCGCCAACTACCCGGGCGCCAACCCGCGGGTGATCGCCGAGACGGTGGCGACGCCGCTCGAAGAGGCGATCAACGGCGTCGAAGGCATGCTCTACATGAGCAGCCAGGCCACCACCGACGGGCTGATGACGCTCAACGTCACCTTCAAGCTCGGCACCGATGCCGACAAGGCGCAGCAGCAGGTGCAGAACCGCGTCGCGCAGGCCGAGCCGCGGCTGCCCGAGGAAGTGCGCCGCCTGGGGCTGGCGACGATCAAGAGCGCGCCCGACATCACGATGGTGGTGCACCTGGTCTCGCCCCAGGGCCGCTACGACATCGACTACCTGCGCAACTACGCCGCCCTCAACGTCAAGGACCGGCTGGCGCGCATCCAGGGCGTCGGCCAGGTGGGCGTCTGGGGCGGCGGCGAATACGCGATGCGGGTCTGGCTCGATCCGCAGAAGGTGGCCCAGCGCGGCCTGTCCGCCAGTGACATCGCCACGGCGATCCGCGGCCAGAACGTGCAGGCGGCCGCCGGCGTGGTCGGCGCCTCGCCGGGCCTGCCGGGCGTCGACATGCAGCTGTCGGTCAACGCGCAGGGTCGCCTGCAGAACGAGGACGAGTTCGGCGACATCATCGTGAAGGCCGGCGCCGATGGCCAGGTGACGCGCCTGCGCGACATCGCCCGCCTCGAACTCGGCGCCGCCGACTACTCGCTGCGTTCGCTGCTCGACAACAACGCCGCCGTGGGCATCGGCATCTTCCAGGCGCCGGGCTCCAATGCCCTGGAGATCTCCGATCAGGTGCGCAAGACGATGGACGAAATCGCCGCCGGCATGCCCGAAGGGCTGGAATACCGCATCGCCTACGACCCCACCCAGTTCGTGCGGGCCTCGATCGAGTCGGTGATCCACACGCTGCTGGAAGCCATCGCGCTAGTGGTGCTGGTGGTCATCCTGTTCCTGCAGACCTGGCGTGCCTCCATCATTCCGCTGCTGGCGGTTCCGGTGTCGGTGGTCGGCACCTTCGCCGTGCTGCACCTGCTGGGCTTTTCGATCAACGCGCTGAGCCTGTTCGGGCTGGTGCTGGCGATCGGCATCGTGGTGGACGACGCCATCGTGGTGGTGGAGAACGTCGAGCGCAACATCGAGGCCGGCCTGACGCCGCGCGAGGCCACCTACCGCGCCATGCGCGAGGTGTCGGGGCCGATCATCGCCATCGCGCTGGTGCTGATGGCCGTGTTCGTGCCGCTGGCCTTCATCAGCGGCCTGACCGGCCAGTTCTATCGCCAGTTCGCCGTGACCATCGCGATCTCGACGGTGATCTCGGCCATCAACTCCCTGACTTTGTCGCCGGCGCTGGCGGCCTTGCTGCTCAAGGGACACGGCGAACCCAAGGACGCGCTGACCCGCGCCATGGACCGCGCCTTCGGCTGGTTGTTCCGCGGCTTCAACCGGTTGTTTCACCGGGGATCCCAGGCCTACGGCGGGGGTGTCAAGCGGGCGATCTCGCGCAAGGCCCTGATGCTGGCCGTGTACCTGGCGCTGGCCGCCGCCACCTTCGGCATGTTCAAGGCCGTGCCGGGCGGCTTCGTGCCCGCCCAGGACAAGCAGTACCTGATCGGCTTTGCGCAATTGCCCGACGGCGCCACGCTGGACCGCACCGAAGATGTGATCCGCCGCATGGGCGACATCATGGCCAAGAACCCGAACGTGGAGAGCACCCTCGCGTTCCCCGGCCTGTCGATCAACGGGTTCACCAACAGCTCCAACGCCGGCATCGTCTTTGCCATGCTCAAGCCATTCGACGAGCGGCAGCGCGCCGACCAGAGCGGCGGCGCAGTCGCGGGCCAGCTGAACCAGGAGTTCGGCGCGATCCAGGATGCCTTCATCGCGATGTTCCCGCCGCCGCCGGTGCAGGGCCTGGGCACCACCGGCGGCTTCAAGCTGCAGATCGAAGACCGCGCATCGCTCGGCTACGAAGCGATGGACGCCGCCGTCAAGGCGTTCATGGCCAAGGCGTACCAGACGCCGGAGCTGGCCGGCATGTTCACCAGCTGGCAGGTCAACGTGCCGCAGCTCTACGCCGACATCGACCGCACCAAGGCCCGCCAGCTCGGCGTGCCGGTGACCGACGTGTTCGACACCATGCAGATCTACCTCGGCAGCCTGTACGTCAACGACTTCAACAAGTTCGGGCGCACCTATTCGGTCCGGGTCCAGGCCGATGCGCCGTACCGGGCGCGGGCGGAAGACATCGGCGCGCTGAAGGTTCGCTCCTCCACGGGCGAAATGGTGCCGCTGTCGGCGCTGATGAAGATCAAGCCCAGCTTCGGGCCGGAACGCGCGATGCGCTACAACGGGTACCTGTCGGCCGACATCAACGGTGGCCCGGCAGCCGGCTATTCTTCGGGCCAGGCGCAGGACGCCATCCAGCGCATCGCCGCCGAAACGCTGCCCGCCGGCATCGCCTTCGAGTGGACCGAGCTGACCTACCAGGAAATCCTGGCCGGCAACTCCGCCGCCTGGGTGTTCCCGCTGGCGATCGTGCTGGTGTTCCTGGTGCTGGCGGCGCTGTACGAAAGCCTGACGCTGCCGCTGTCGATCATCCTGATCGTGCCGATGGGGCTGCTGGCCGCGATGACGGGCGTCTGGCTCAGCGATGGCGAGAACAACGTCTTCACGCAGATCGGCCTGATGGTGCTGGTCGGGCTGTCGGCCAAGAACGCAATCCTGATCGTCGAGTTCGCGCGCGAGCTCGAGTTCGCCGGCCGCACGCCGGTGCAGGCGGCGATCGAAGCCAGCCGGCTGCGCCTGCGCCCGATCCTGATGACCTCGCTGGCCTTCGTCATGGGCGTCTTGCCGCTGGTGCTGACCACCGGCGCCGGCGCGGAAATGCGCCAGGCCATGGGCGTGGCGGTGTTCGCCGGAATGATCGGCGTCACCGCCTTCGGCCTGTTCCTCACCCCGGTCTTCTACGTGGCACTGCGCGCGCTCACCGGCAACCGCCCGCTCAGGCTGCACGGGCAGGTGCCGCACCAGGAGGCGTTTGCCCAGCCCACGGAATTCGGCGGAGGCGGCGCTTCGGCGCGGCCGGTTGCCGCCGCTGCCTTGAAAGCCCATGAATCATGAAAACCACTCAACGCTCTTTCGCACGCCGCAGCCTTGTCCCCCTGCTCGCCGCGCTGGTGCTGGCCGGCTGCGCCGGCGTGCCGGACCTGCCCCGGCAAGCCGAGCCGCCGGCCCGCTTCAAGGAAGCCGGCGAACGGTGGATCGTCGCCGCGCCGGCCGAGGCGCAGCCCCGCGGCACCTGGTGGAAGGCCTTCGCCGACCCAGTGCTCGATGGCCTGGTGGAGCGTGCCGGCGCCAACAACACCAGCATCCATGAGGCCGCGGCGCGGCTGGCCCAGGCCCGCGCCTTGGTGCGCAACGCCGATGCCGATAGAGCGCCGCAGGTTGGCCTGCACGCCGGCGCCAGCCGGCAAGCGGGCGCCGGGTCGGCGGGCGGCGCCCAGCCCGGCACGCTGACCTCGGCGGGCGCCAGCCTGTCGTACGAGCTCGATCTGTTCGGGCGGCTGGCACGCGCCAGCAGCGCCGCCTCGCTCGACGCGCAGGCGCGCGAGGCGCTGCTGCAAAGCACCCGGCTGCTGGTGCAGGCCGAAGTCGCACAGACCTATCTGGCCATTCGGGCCCTGGACAGCGAACGCGCTCTGATGCGCGAAACGGTCGCCGCGTACACCGGCACGCTGCGACTGACGCAGCGCCGGCACCAGGCCGGCGACATCGCCGAACTCGAGGTGGTGCGAGTGGAGGCCGATCTGGCCGCCACCGAATCGGACACGCTGGCACTGGATCGCCAGCGGGCGCAACTGGAGCATGCCCTGGCGGTTCTGGTGGGCGATGCCGCCTCCGATTTCAGCCTCGTTGCCGCCGACTGGCGCACCGCGCTGCCGACGATTCCACCGGGTGTGCCGGCAACCCTGCTGGCGCGCCGGCCGGACGTATCGGCGGCGCAAAGCGGCATGCTGGCGGCGCAGGCGCGCGTCGGCGTGGCACGCGCCGCCTGGTTCCCCGATATCTCCCTGACGGCCGACGGCGGCTACGCCTCGCCCGAACTCGGCGATCTCTTCAAATGGTCGGCCCGCTCCTGGGGCATCGGCGCGCTGCTTTCGCTGCCGCTGTTCGACGGCGGCCGGCGCGAAGCCGGGGTGCAGGGCGCACAGGCGCAGCTCGAAGCGGCGCTGGCCGCGTATCGCGGCCAGGTGCTGGTGGCTTTCAGGGAGGTGGAAGACCAGCTGGCGGCGTTGCGGCTGCTGCAGGAACAGGCGCAGGCCCAGACGCGTGCCGTGACTGCCGCCCAGCGCGCCACCGTGCTGTCGGAATCGCGCTGGCGCAACGGCGTGGACAGTCAGCTGGAACTGCTGGACGCCCGGCGCAGCGAGCTGCGCAACCGCCGGCAGGCGCTGCAGGTGCGCTCCAGCCAATACCAGGCGACGGTGGCGCTGATCCGCGCACTCGGCGGCGGCTGGGACAGCCCGCCGCGGCTGAGCGACTCACCAGCGGCGACCGAGCTGGCCGCGACAGACGGGGGCGCACTGCAAGCGATTCAGCCGCAGTGAATCGGCCGACGAGGACTGGATCAAGCCGCCATCGGGGCGATCTGACTCAGGTCGCCAGCTTTCGGCCCAGGTGCTGCTCGACTTTCTCGATCTTGCTGCGCAGCCGGGACTCAGGTCCGGCGCGGTAGTCCACCTTCAGGTTCATGCCGATGCGCGAACAGTCCGTCTGCAGGGCCTTGAAGCAGGCGCCGACCACCGCCGTCACATCTTCCCACTCGCCCTCGAGGATGGTGCCCATGGGCGTGAGCTGATAGGGAACGCCGCTGCGGTCGATGATGTCGAGAATGCGCGCAACGTATTCGCTCACACTTTCTCCGTGGCCATGGGGCGCCATCGCAAATTCAAGCAAGACCATCTCTGTACTCCGCTGGTGGTTCGACCGGACTGTAGCGGACGGATCGGCCTGGGAGCGGGATGCGCCGGCGTCATTGGCGGCGCAGCACCAGTTCCCAGGCCACCTTGGGGGCCTCGTAGCGAAAGTTGATCAGTTCCCGGCGGCTGAGCTGCAACCAGTCAACGCTCTTGAACAAGCGGTCGAGATCGGCCTCGTCGAAGAAGCGCTTGCAATTGGCATAGCGCGCGTCGAGCCGGTGGAAGTTGGGTTCGATCTGCTGGCCGGAGCCGGCGCCATGCTGCGTATCGCGGGTGGAGTTCACACGGCACAGCAGCAGCCCGCCCGGCCGCAGGCAGCGGCGCACCTCATCGACGGCGGCGCTGGTGGTGGCCCAGTCGAAATAGTGCAGGCAAAGGCTGGCAATGACCACGTCGAACGTGCCGTGCGCGAATGGAAACGGTCGCCGCAGGTCGTGTTGCAGCTGCCAGGCGCCGGGGACTTGCGCCGCGCACTCTTGCAAAGCGTCGAGGGCGATGTCGGTGGCGACGACGGCAAAGCCCTGCTGCACCAGCCAGGCCGTGTCGCCGCCGCGGTCGCAACCCAGCTCAAGCAGCGGGGAGCCAGACGAGGCTTGGCGCAGCAGGGGCAGCCAAGGCTCCATCCACCGATCGCGCTGCGGCCCTGTCACTGCTGCCCAGCGACCTTGGCGCGCAGCCGCTCTTCCTGCTCCCGCAGTTCGGGCGTGAGGGCCTCGCCGAAATCCTCGGCCTCGAAGACCTGCCTGACTTCGATCTGCGAGTCGCCCTCCATCGGATTGGGGCAGCGCTTGACCCAGTCGATGGCCTCCTGCAGCGATGCGCACTTCCAGATCCAGAAGCCGGCGACCAGCTGGTCGGTCTCGGGGAAGGGGCCGTGGGTCACCTGCCGGTCCTTGCCCGAGAAGCGCACGCGCGCTCCCTTCGAGCTGGGCTGCAGGCCCTCGCCGGCCTGCATCACGCCGGCCGCCACCAGCTCCTCGTTGAACTTGCCCATCTCAGCGAGCAAATGCTCGCTGGGCATCACGCCGGCCTCGCTGTTGCGGTCGGCCTTGATCAGCACCATGAATCGCATGTCGGTCTCCTTGTCTGGGTATCGGAACAATAGCGCTCCACCCTTACGACGAAGGGGATGGCGCGAAATCGACAGGCGCGGGCCGCAGTGAGATCGAACTTATTGCACCGAGCCTGCGGGGATCGGCCTTCGGCAGCTTCTTCGGCTCCGCCAGTTGGCGTGAATACGTAGCTGGACGAGAATCAGGCCATGCAGCCCATACCCGACTATTCCAAGGGCGCCGCGTTCGTGCGTGGCGAGTACCTGCCGATCGCCCAGGCGGCCGTGCCGATCACCGACTGGGGCTTCCTGCGCTCCGACGCGACCTACGATGTGGTCACCGTCTGGGAGGGCGCCTTTTTCCGGCTCGATGCGCACCTGGACCGCTTCCTGGCCAGCTGCAAGCGATTCCGGCTGGATGCGGGGCGCACGCGCGAAGAGATCACGGCCGTGCTCGAGCGTTGCCTCAGCCTGTCGGGCCTGCGCAATTCCTACGTCGAGATGATCGTCACGCGGGGCCAGCCGCCCTGGGGCTCGCGCGACCCGCGCCTGGCGGTCAACCAGTTCTACGCCTTCGCCGTGCCCTACGTCTGGATCGCCAACGAAGAGCAGCGCCTGCGCGGCTTGCACCTGCGCATCAGCGACGTGCAGCGCATCCCCTCGTCCAGCGTGGACCCCAAGGCCAAGAACTACCACTGGAACGATCTGACGATGGGCCTGTTCGACGCCCTGGATGCGGGGGCGGACACCGTGGTGCTGACGGATGCCGGCGGCAACGTGGTCGAAGGCCCCGGCTTCAACGTGTTCGCGCTCAGCGGCGGCGCGCTCGTCACGCCGGGTGAAGGCGTGCTCGAAGGCGTTACCCGGCGCACGGTGATGGAGATGGCGCAGGCGCATGGGATACCGCTGCAGGTGCGGGCCTTGCCGGCTGACGAGGTGCGAGGCGCCCAGGAGGTTTTCCTCAGCACCTCGGGCGGCGGCGTGCTGCCGGTGACGCAGGTCAACGGTGCGCCCATCGCCGACGGCCAGGTGGGCGCGACCACGCGGCAGCTCGCCAGGACCTACTGGGAGTGGCACGCCGATGCGCGTTATAGCCGTGCGGTGCGGTATGGGCCGCCGGCCGATGCGACGCGGCAGGATTATTGATGCGCGATGAGGCGCTCCACTGACGCGTGAAAGCGGGCCGAGGCGCATTCGGTCCGGCCGAAATGCAGCACCTCGTTCGCGCCGCTCGCCAGCGTCGACTGGCAGGACTCGCCCAGCACAAAGTCTTCGCTCAGTGCGCCCCAGAACGATGCCACGTTCTTGCGCCAGTAGTTCATGGCCTTCTCGTCCCTGGGGCGCTCAGGAATCAGGGTCATCGCGCGGACCCGGCTCGTGCCGACCGACTCCGGAAACACGCTGAACAGGTTGCAGTGGTCGCCCTCATGGAGGATGAAGGTTGCCGGAAAGAAGTAGTAGATGATGTTGGAATGCGGCCCGACGTCCCACTCATGTTCCGGACGTTCGCGCAGTGTGCCGATGGAGCGCTTCGGAAGGAACAGGCGCTGGTGGTCGTTGTCGTGGTCCGCCACCAGCAAGTTGTCATGGAACAGGTGCGCAATGCTGTTGCGATGCGCATACTGGAAGTGATAGGTTTCCAGGTTGGCCTCGAATGGAATCTTCCAGTTGGCCTTGTTGGGAAACTCGCGTTCGTCGAATGGCACCCAGGTGTCGTAGCCCCAATGTCGCAGGTCTTCCCCGAAGCGCCCCAGGTACGCGGACAGGTCGAGTCGTTCGCTCTCCCCCGGCGCGGCCACCCTGGGGATGACCCAGACCAGGCCGATGGCTTCTCCCGCCGGGACTCGGGCAAGGCTGCACCGGTCCGCGGGCGCATGCGGAAAATCAGCCGCGTGCGGCCGGCCGCGAAGCGCGCCATCCAGTCCGTAGCTCCAGCTGTGATAGGGGCAGACAAAAACGCGCTGCTCGGACTTTCCATCCGGCACCAGGCGTGTTCCTCGGTGGCGGCATGCATTCACGAAGGCCGAGAGGCCGCCGTCCTCGCGACGAACCAGCAGCAGCGGCACGCCTGCGACATCCACGGCAAGCGTGTCGCCCGCTGCCGGCAGGGCCGCTGAAGGGCAAAGCGCAACCGGGTGCTGCCGGAACACTTTGCCGACTTCCCGTTCGTGCCTGACCGGGTCGAGGTATCGGCTGACCGGGCTTGTCGCCGGTTCTCCGCGCTCGCTGGTCTCGGCGCCGATCAGCGCGAGCGCTCTTTGGATCAACGCAATCTGTTCGCTTGGGTGCATCGTGGCTCCAGGTGTTCTCCGCCGCCGTCGCGCGGTCGAACGAACTCAGGGGCCGGACCTGGGCACCCGCGTGGCGCCGCGGGCCAACTCCTGGGTCAGCAGCCCGGCGGACACCTCTTGGCATCCGGTCGTGTTCTGCCCGGCCCACAGGGGCGAGAAATCGCTGCTGCCCAGGCTTTCCGCTTTGGCCCGCAATGCGGCCATTCGCGGCGCGGCCAACGGGAACGCCGGCGCGGCCGCAGTGATCGGCCCCAGCTCACGGATGACGCGATTCACGATGCCGCGGGCGGGCCGCCCCGTGAATACGTTGGTGACGGCGGTGACGCGAGAGGCTTCCGCCTTGAGCGCCTGGCGATGCAAGGGCGTGGTCGCCGCTTCGGGACACAGCAGGTACGCGGTGCCGACCTGCACGCCGGCCGCACCCAGCGCCATGGCCGCCGCCACGCCTTCGGCGTCGGCAATTCCGCCCGCTGCGATCACGGGGGTCTTCACGCTCCGCACGATCTGCCGCACCAGCGCGAAGGTTCCCACTTGCGTATGCAGGTCGTCCGACAGGAACATGCCGCGGTGGCCACCCGCCTCCAAGCCTTGCGCAATGATCGCATCGACGCCTCGCGACTCGAGCCAGCGGGCCTCTTCGAGCGTCGTGGCCGAAGACAGCACCTTGGCGCCCCAGCTGCGCACCCGCGCCAGCAGATCGGGCGCCGGCAGGCCGAAATGGAAACTGACCACCGGCGGCCGCAGTTCGGCCAGCACGTCCGCGGCGGCGCTGTCGAAAGGCAGGCGGCCTGGGCCGGCCGGCACGCCATCCGGGTCGAGCCCCAGCTCGGTGAAATAAGGCGCGAGCGCGGCGCGCCAGGCCGCGTCACGCGCGGCGCTGGCATCCGGCGGGACATGGCAGAAGAAGTTCACGTTGAACGGATGGCTGGTCTGTGCTCGAATTGCCGCGAGCTCCTTGCGAATGGCGTCCGGGGCCAGCATCGCGCACGGCAGCGAGCCCAGGCCGCCGGCGTTGGAGACGGCCACCGCCAATGCGCTGCCCTGCACGCCCGCCATGGGAGCCTGAATGACAGGAACGGAAATCCCGAGAAGTCGCTGCAGCGTCATTGCTCATCCTTTCAAGTCGTTGCGCATCTCTGCCTGGCGTGCTCGCGGTACACCTCGGGCACCCGTCAAGCACGCCGCCAATATACGGCAGGTGACAGGTATGTTGACGAGCTGGCTGCCTCTTGGGGGCGCACAGTACGACCCAGGCGAACGGACTTTCATCCCTCTAAGATGGCGCCATGGCTACTGCTACCGGCTATACGATCCAGCAGCTCTCGGCCGACGGCGAGGTGCTAATGAATGCCCTCCTCGATGTTTTTGGGGATGCTTTCGACGATGCGCAGACCTATGGGGCGAGACGTCCCGGGCCCGCCTACCTTCGACAGTTGCTCGGCAGCGATTACTTCGTCGCACTGGTTGCTCTCGATGGCTCCGAAGTCATCGCGGGCCTGGCGGCGTACGAACTGAAGAAATTCGAGCAGGAGCGCTGCGAAATCTACATCTACGACCTGGCCGTTGCCGCGCCGCACAGGCGCAAGGGGGTTGCTACGGCGCTGATTCGTGAGCTTCAGCGAATTGGCTCCGAGCGGGGCGCCTACGTCGTTTTCGTCCAGGCAGACCTGCCGGACGAGCCGGCGATCGCTCTGTATTCAAAGCTCGGCCAGAGAGAAGACGTGCTGCACTTCGACATTCCCGTGCACCCCCACGCCTGAAGCGCCACCGCTGCGCAGCCCTGCGTTTCTCACGGCAGGTTCTTCACATCCCGTTCCAGAAACATCCCTGTTCCTACAGCCTGCCCGACGCACACGGTCCATAGTGTCTGAAACTCCGGGAGTCCGCCATGCCGATCTGTGACCACTGCGGAAATGACTATGACAAGGCTTTCCAGGTCATCAGGAATGGCCAGACGCACACCTTCGATAGTTTCGAATGCGCGATCCAGAAACTCGCGCCGGTTTGTGAGCACTGCCAGGTGAAGATCATCGGCCACGGCCTGGAGGCTGACGGCCGCTTCTTCTGTTGCGATCACTGCGCGAGCAAGCAAGGCGTGGACGGCTTGCGCGACCGCGCATAAGCTTTGGCCAGATCAAGATGAGTTCACTGCCGCCACCCCAGCCCAAGCCGCCGCTGTCGCCCGAACCGCAGCCGCCGAAAGGCCCGCTGCCCGCGCCGCCTCCCACCCAATAGGTCCGGTCATCGACCTCGCGCTGCTAGCGCAATGGAGCGGCAGCGACCACGGAAGCCGATTGCCATTGCACGACAAGGATGCTGAGCAGGACGACGGCCAGGCCGAGCAGCGCCAGGCCGGTCAGACGCTGGTCCAGCAGCAGCCAGCCGAGCACGACCGCGGTGACCGGGCTGAGCAGGCCCAGCGACGTGGAGGCGACGGGCGGCAGCCGCTGCACGCCGCGAAACCACAGCGCATAGGCGACCAAGGCGCCCACGAGGGAGAGGTAGGCATAGCCAGTCCATTGCAGCGGCTCCAGCGCGGGCAACCGCTCTTCCAGAGCCCAGGCCAGCGGCAGCAGCATGAGCCCGCCCAGCAGGAGTTGCGCGCCCGTGAGCGCCAGCACCGGCATCTCCGGGCGCCAGCGGCGCGTGAGGTAGGTGCCGGCGGCCATGCTGGCGGCTCCGGTCAAGGCCGCGGCGATGCCGATGGCGTCGCCGCTGACGCCCGGCGACAAGAAGAGGCCAGCCATGCCGGCGACACCCAGCGCCGCGCCGGCGGCCGTCAACAAGCCCGGCCGCCTGCCGTCGACGCCCCATGCCAGCGCCAGCACCATGAGAGGCTGACCCGCGCCCAGTACCGCCGCCAGCCCGCCCGGCAGCCGATACGCCGCGACGAAGAGCAGTGCCTGGAAGGCTCCGATATTCAGGAACGACAGGATCAGCAGGCGCGGCCATAGCCGCCGTGGCGGAAGGTGGCGGCACGCGAGGGCCAGCAGGATGCCGGCCGGCAGGCAACGGATCACCGCTGCGGTGATCGGCCGCCCGGCAGGGAGCAACTCGGTGGCGACGATGTAGGTCGATCCCCAGATGGCCGGCGCCAGCGCGGTCAGCAGCAGGTTGAACACAAGGCCACGGGACGAGTTCGGTCGCATATTTATCTCGACATCAAGCTAAGTGCAGTTTAGTCAATAATCTTGACGTCAAGATAAATAGGGTCATTGCCATGCGACGCAGTACGTCCCCCGACGCCGTGGACGCCATCCTCGGCCAATGGAACAAGGAGAGGCCCGACCTCGACGTGAGCGTGATGGGGCCGATCGGGCGCCTCAAGCGTTGCGCCGCCCTGCTCCAGAAGCGGCTGGACGAGACCTTTGCCGAATTCGGCATCTCCGGATGGGAATTCGACGTGCTGGCCACGCTCCGGCGCTCGGGTGAGCCCTATTGCCTGGCGCCGACCGAGCTCTTCTCGGCCCTGATGGTCGCATCGGGCACGATGACCAATCGGCTGCAGCGCCTGGAGGCGAGTGGCTTCATCGAGCGGCATCCCAACCCTGCCGACGGCAGGAGCCTGCTGGTCCAGCTGACAGCTTCAGGCCGCGTGCTCATCGACGCGGCGGTGGAAGCGCACTTGGAAAACGAACGGGCCATCCTGGCGCCGCTGACAACGACGGAACTCAAGTCACTGGACGATCGGCTGGCGCGGCTGCTTGGGGCGCTGGAAGGGTAAAGACGGCTGCCCGGATGGGTGTCGAATCTCAGCCAAAGCTGAACTGAAGCACCGATGAATTCAACGTGTTACGAGCGATCAACGCCGCATAAAGCTGCCTCGCCGAGGGCGCCAAAGCTGGGCGAACCACCGTCGCTTGCGCCTGGCGATCCTCGCACAGATAATGTGTGACCTTGTAAGTTGTAAAAAAAAATGTATGAGTCGATTTGTATTGATTTGCCTCATCGTAGCGTCGGCTGCGGCCCTGTCCTCCTGCGGCGGCGGAACTCCTCAAGGTGATGTTCCACCCGGGCCGCCGCAGTCGAGCCCCGTCAGCGGCGCCCCGCAGGCTGAAAGCACCAGAAAAGTTGTCTACTTGGTGGGCCCCTTTGCCAACTTTAGTGCAACCCGTCAAGGCGACACGGTTTCGATCAAGGACAACGTCGGCCTTGAAGGAACCCTCACCAGGACAGCACCGCTGACCGTGCGCTTCTCGGATGTGGACATGGTTTTCGATTCCGCCGGCACGGAAGCCCGGATCTACCGGCTCTACCAGGCCGCGTTCGACCGCAAACCGGATCTGGGAGGGCTGGGCTTTCAGATCAACGCAGTGGAGGCAGGCGTAGCCATGCTCGACCTGTCGAACAACTTCATGAACAGCCCCGAGTTCCGAACTCGTTACGGGGACGTCTCGGACACGCAGTTCGTCAATCTTCTTTATCGCAACGTGCTCAAGCGCGAGCCCGACGCGGGAGGCCTCGCCTTTCATATCGACAACCTGCAAACGGGCGCGGTCGGCAGGCAGCAACTCCTGATCAACTTCGCGGATTCGCCGGAGAACCAGCGCAACGTCTCGACCGCCGTCGATAGCGGCATCGTGTACCAGCCTCACGGCGCCCGCCAGCGATACCTGGTCGGCGTGGCGGCGACAGGCGGCCCCATCGGCAAGGCGCTCGCCGTTGCGAGAAGCATCAAGGGCGAGATCGGCCGGGTGGTGACCGACGAGACGGATGGCAGCTACGTGATACCTCTGCCGACGGAGCGTCTCGGGCCTGTCAAGCTGACGATCAGCTGGACGGAAAACGGCGAAAAGAAGGAACTCATAAGCATCGAGAATGACTCGCCCGTGTTGCCCTTCGACAGCTTCCGGATGAATACGACGGGGTTGACGGATGCCATCGCGCGTTCCATTGCCGAGCTTTCCTCCAGCTTTAGCGGCACGATCGCCAACTGGATTCCATCCAGCGCCGATACGGATAAGGTCGAAACTACACAACGCAACCTCAAAACGGTCCTCGGCCCGCTAATGCCGGGGTCGGTCCAGGATTTCGGTCGGCAAAGGTTCGAAGCGGATCCCCGGATCGACGACATGGACAGGCTTTTGGAACGGGCGCGCATCGCCGAATCAAAGTTGGCAATCGCCGTGAAGGATGCCAATCAGAACCAGATCGCGAGCATTACCAAGCAAGAGTTGACGGGTTCCACCTCACCCAGCGGTGACACGCAGGTGGTCACGCAGGCAGAAGCGACACAGGCAATCACCGCTGCGGGGCCGCTGGACACCCCTCCGCAACCGATCCTCAACCAGGTTCAACCGGCGCTGCTTCCCGCTCCCGAGGATGTAAAAGCCACTTACCTCGGCGGGCTCAAGTTCCGCCTGGAATGGAAACGCGTCGAAGGCGCCTCCAGGTACTACATTTATTACCAGCGAGGCAGCGCGTTGAACGTGAGCGCAGGGCATTACCGCGACTCGGACAACGTCCCCACCATGGCGTTGAGTGGCGGTGGCGATTTGGCGGTGCAGAGCGTCGAATACACGGTCGATGCCCCTGGCACCTACTACTTCGTAGTGGCGGCGGTGAAGGACGCGCTGCCGCCAAATCAGTTCACCGAGCATGACCTGGGCGAACCTGCTGCGGCGGTATCACTGAGCATCGACCCCAATGCGCCCGCCGCGCTGCCTGGAACGTGGGAGATACGCGCTGGCGGCATCGTGCTGGGCACGGTGTCTGGCGCTGATGTGCCGACGGGAAAAGACGGCGTTACCGGAGCCGTTTACCGTGAGGTGCTCCGTAAAGCGATCGAGAACCATCACAAGGGGATGTTCCAATTCTCCTCGGTTAGCGTCTCAGGAGGGCCTGAGACCTACACGTCGCAGTTCACATACAAGCCCGGCTATCAGTCTTCCAGCAGTAAGACCAGCACGACTGACAAATTCCAGGGTGTCGTTGCGTACTACGGGTGCGGAGCCTGCGGTGTCAACAGTAGCGTGTCATACGAGATCGACATGCTGCTGGAAAGCTACTCATCATTCAGTCCGAGCAATATCCGATTCGCGATTTACTACCAGCGCAAGAGCTGAGAAGAGGCTGGTAACGGGGCGGGCAAATGGTCTGCTGCAGTCCCACTGAACAAGAAAATGGCCGCGAGAGCGTGCATTTCTATTGGGAACGGTGAACAGAAGGGACCTCGGCTGACGCGCAAAACGTTGCGCAGATGTGGAGCGGGCAATTGAGGCCCTCGATGGCGGCTTGTTGCTGAAGGTCGCCAGATTCATCTTGAAAAAGGCGGCGTCATTGGAGGTCCAACGATTGCACCTCGGCGCCGCCGAGGTCGGACCAAGCTGCAGCGTTGAGCATGGGCTTTGCGTGACCTCCCGGCCGTTAGCGCATCGACTGATCAGCACACTTTGCGCCACAGACCGACAGATGAGCAGCACGAATTCAGAACTGAATGAGAAAAATTCGAAGTTAGCCGAATCTCGACAGATGGGCTGAGCCGCAACCTTGCCCCTTGAATCCCGGCAAAAAGCCCTTATCATTAGCACTCGCTGGATTGGAGTGCTAACAACAGCCTCCGTCCGCGTAAGTTACTAAGCGCTAACTTCTTTAGCGCTTTTTGATATTCCTCAGTTCCCAGTCAAGGAGATGCAATGAAACTTCGCCCCCTGCGCGATCGCGTGATCGTCAAGCGCCTCGAACAAGAAACCAAGACGGCCTCGGGCATCGTGATCCCGGACAACGCCGCCGAAAAGCCTGACCAGGGCGAAGTCCTGGCCGTCGGCCCCGGCGCCAAGACCGACAAGGGCGACCTGATCGCCATGAACGTGAAGATCGGCGACCGCGTCCTGTTCGGCAAGTACAGCGGCCAGACCGTCAAGGTCGATGGCGACGAACTGCTCGTGATGAAGGAAGACGACCTGTTCGCGGTCGTCGAGAAGTAATCACCCCCCACCAGCTATTTAGGAGTCAATCAACATGGCAGCAAAAGACGTCATCTTCGGCGGCGAAGCCCGCGCGCGCATGGTCGAGGGTGTGAACATCCTGGCCAACGCAGTCAAAGTGACCCTGGGCCCCAAGGGCCGCAACGTGGTGCTCGAGCGCTCTTTCGGCGCCCCCACCGTGACCAAGGACGGTGTGTCCGTGGCCAAGGAAATCGAGCTCAAGGACAAGCTGCAGAACATGGGCGCGCAGATGGTCAAGGAAGTCGCTTCCAAGACCAGCGACATCGCCGGTGACGGCACCACCACCGCCACCGTGCTGGCCCAGGCCATCGTGCGCGAAGGCATGAAGTACGTGGCCGCCGGCATGAACCCGATGGACCTGAAGCGCGGCATCGACAAGGCCGTGACGGCCCTGGTCGAGCAGCTCAAGAAGCAGTCCAAGCCCACCACGACCAGCAAGGAAATCGCGCAAGTCGGCTCCATCTCGGCCAACAGCGACGAAGCCATCGGCAAGATCATCGCTGACGCGATGGACAAGGTCGGCAAGGAAGGCGTGATCACCGTCGAAGACGGCAAGTCGCTGGAGTCCGAGCTCGAAGTCGTCGAAGGCATGCAGTTCGACCGCGGCTACCTGAGCCCTTACTTCATCAACAACCCCGAGAAGCAATCGGCGTTGCTCGACAACCCCTTCGTGCTGCTGTACGACAAGAAGATCAGCAACATCCGTGACCTGCTGCCGATCCTGGAGCAAGTTGCCAAGGCTGGCCGTCCGCTGCTGGTGATCGCCGAAGAGGTCGAGGGCGAAGCCCTGGCGACCCTGGTGGTCAACACCATCCGCGGCATCCTGAAGGTCGTCGCCGTCAAGGCTCCGGGCTTCGGCGACCGCCGCAAGGCCATGCTGGAAGACATCGCCATCCTCACCGGCGGCAAGGTCATCGCTGAAGAAGTGGGCCTGACGCTCGAGAAGGTGACGCTGGCCGACCTGGGCCAGGCCAAGCGCATCGAAGTGGGCAAGGAAAACACCACCATCATCGACGGCGCCGGCGCCGGCGGCGACATCGAAGCGCGCGTCAAGCAGATCCGCGTGCAGATCGAGGAAGCCACCAGCGACTA
>JAKFEZ010000035.1:0-6535 GCA_036675435.1 Ramlibacter sp.
GCGGATGCTGCGCGAGCTGTCGGGCGCCACCCATCGCGTGCTCACCGCCGTGGCGGTGCAGCGCGGTCGCAAGCGGCTGGAAATCCTGAGCGACTCGAAGGTGACTTTCGCGTCCATGACACCCGCGCAGATCAGGCGGTATGTGGCCACCGGCGAGCCGCTGGGCAAAGCCGGCGCTTATGCAATCCAGGGCCGGGCGGCCGCCTATATTTCCCACATCGACGGCAGCTACTCTGGCATCATGGGCTTGCCGATGCACGAGACAGCGCAGTTGCTGGGGGCATTCGGTTTTCGGTTCTAGCTTCTAGTTAGTTGGGGACAGAGCTGAAGATCTGTCCCGCAAGGTAATCGGATGGGACAGAGCTGAAGACCTGTCCCGCAAGGTAATCGGATGGACAGAGCTGAAGATCTGTCCCGCAAAATAAAAGTTTTATGCAGCAGGACATCCTGATCAACTGGTCGCCCCAGGAGACACGCGTCGCCGTCGTTGAAAACGGCGCCGTCCAGGAGCTGCACGTGGAGCGCACGCTCGAACGCGGCCTGGTCGGCAACGTCTATCTGGGCAAGGTGGCGCGGGTGCTGCCCGGCATGCAGTCGGCTTTCATCGACATCGGGCTCGAGCGCGCGGCCTTCCTGCACGTGGCCGATGTCTGGCATCGCCAGCCCGAAGGCGAGCCGCCGGCTTTCGTGCGCAACGGCCAGCCCCAGGTGCCGATCGAAAAACAGGTGTTCGAGGGCCAGTCGCTCATGGTGCAGGTCATCAAGGACCCGATCGGCACCAAGGGCGCGCGCCTGTCCACGCAGATCAGCATTGCCGGCCGATTGCTGGTGTTCCTGCCGCAAGACGACCACCTGGGCGTCTCGCAAAAGATCCCCCCCGCCCAGCGCGATGCCCTGCGCGCACGCTTGCAGGCGCTGGTGGGGCGCGAGGGTGGCGGCTTCATTCTGCGCACCAACGCCGAGGACGCGAGCGACGGCGAACTGGGCGAGGACATCGCTTACCTGCGCAAGACCTGGGCCCGCATCCGCGCGGCGGCCACCCGCCTGCCCGCCACTTCGCTGCTGCACCAGGACCTGAGCCTGCTGCAACGCGTGCTGCGCGATCTGGTGAGCGAGGAAACCCAGACCATCCGGATCGATTCGCGCGAGCAATTCGGGCACCTGCAGGCGTTTGCGGAGGAGTTCATGCCCGCCGCCGCCGAGCGGCTGCAGCTGTACAAGGGCGAGCGGCCGATCTTCGACCTGTATTCCATCGACGACGAGATCGCCAAGGCGCTGGGCCGCCGGGTCGAGCTGAAATCGGGTGGCTACCTGATCGTCGACCAGACCGAGGCCTTGACCACGGTGGACGTGAACACCGGCGGCTTCGTCGGCGCGCGCAACTTCGACGACACCATTTTCAAGACCAACCTGGAGGCGGCGCAGGCGATTGCGCGGCAATTGCGGCTGCGCAACCTGGGCGGCATCATCATCGTCGACTTCATCGACATGGCCCGCGAGGACCACCGCGAGGCGGTGCTGGCCGAGTTTCGCAAGCAACTCGCGCGCGACCGCGTCAAGACCATGTCGGGCGGCTTTTCGCAGCTGGGGCTAGTGGAGATGACCCGCAAGCGAACCCGCGAATCGCTCGCCCACATGCTGTGCGAACCCTGCCAGGCTTGCCAGGGCAAGGGCACGGTGAAAACCGCGCGCAGCGTGAGCTACGACATCCTGCGCGAGATCCTGCGCGAAGCCCGCCAGTTCGACCCGCGCGAGTACCGCGTGGTGGCTTCTCCTAAAGTGATCGAGCTGTTCCTGGACGAAGAAAGCCAGCACCTGGCCGGCCTGTCCGACTTCATCGGCAAGACCATTTCGCTGCAAAGCGAAAGCGCGATGGGGCAGGAGCAGTACGACATCGTGCTGTTGTAGCGCCGCGCCGCGTCAGCCCAATATCTTCAACGCCTGCTCCAGCACCCGCTCCGGAGCGATGTCGACCAGGCAGTCGCTGCGGCTTTGGCGGTGGTCTTCGCAGCCGGCGCGGCCGCAGGGCACGCAAGGCAGGCTGCCTTGCAGGAGGGTGACGTTGCCCACCTGCTGCACGGCCGCCGAGCGCGCGAACAGCGCCTGGGCCTGTGTGCCGGAGCCGGGCGTCGTGTCGACGGCGGCGGACCAAGGCGCCCAGCGCATCGGATTGGTGGGGCCAAAGATGGCGATGACCGGAGTGCCACAAGCCGCCGCCAGGTGCGAAACCGAGGTGTCCGGCCCGATGTACAGGGCCGCACCGCGCAGCAGCGTCACCAGCTGATTGAAATCGAGTTGCCCCGAAAGGTCGAGCAGTTGCGGGGAGGGCGCCAGATTGCGCAGCGCTGCGACGCATTCCTGGTCGCGCGGGCTGCCGCTGCCGGTGAGCACCACCTGCCGGCCGCGCGCCAGCAAGGCCCGAACCAGCGACTCGAAGTGCGCGATGGGCCACTGCTTGTACGGCCACATCGACGGGGAATGAATGATGACGGCGCCCGGCAGCAGCGCTGCCTGCGCCTGCGGGGGCAGCGCAGCGGCGGCCGGCGCCACAACCTGCGGAACGGCAGCCGCGCCCGGCGCCAGCCAGGGCGACAGCAGCGCCTGCTTTTCGACGATCACGTGTTGCTCGCCCAGGTCGCCGGCGGCCAGCACGACATGATCCAGCAGCAGCTTCTTCCACCAGGCGCTTGCCGTGCCGGGCGCGACGATGCCGCTGCGCCGTGGCGCGGCGATCCAGCCCAGCAGGTGAGCCCGGTCGCCGGCGTCGGCCACCAGCGCCAGGTCGTAGCCGCGCCACAACCTACGCGCTAGCGCCGCTGCGCCGCGCCATCCCAGCCGCGCCGGCGTCTCGATCTGCCCGCTTACTTCCGGGTTGCCGCGCAGCATCCCCAGCGTTCCCTGGAAGCCCAGCACCTCGATGTGCGCTTGGGGCCAGCGCTGTCGCGCTGCATGGATCAGCGGCGTGGTCAGCAGCACGTCACCGATCTGCCGGGTGGCGATCACCAGGATGCGATCGATGCCGGCGGTGTCGGTGTCGCCTTCGCGTGAAGGGCGCCCATAGCGGTTCTCGGCCACCAGCCAGGCCAGCAGGGCCATGTAGAAATGGCCTTCGACGAAATCGCGCAGCAGTGAGTTGAAGAGGCAGCCCACGGCCAGGGCCAGGGTGGCGCCCGCCAGCATGCCGCCCAGTGGCGACCGGGCGCGCGCGGCCTGCCACAGCGCCGCAGCGAACCAGGCGAGCAGCAGCGCCAGCGAGACGGCGCCACCGCCCACCAGCTGCATCAGGTACTCGTTGTGCGGATTGTCCGAGCGGATCCAGCTTGAATCGAGGTAGGCGCGCGTATCGGGATGACCGCCATAGCGCGCGCGCGCAGCCTCTTCATGGGCGGCCGAATAGTTGGCAAAGCCGACGCCGCCGGCGCCGTAGCGCCTGGCCAGATCGGTGGCCAGCCGGATCATCTCGATTCGGATGCCAGTGGAGTCCAGGCTGGCGGCCGGCGCCGGCCGTTGCAGCGTTTCGGTGACGCGGTTCTGGACCGCCGGTGAACTCAGGGCCAGCGCCAGCAGGATCGCGGGGGCGGCCAGGGCGCCGGCCCAGCGTAGCCGGGCGGGGCTGTACAGCCAGGCCGCACAGGACACCAGCGCCAGCATCACCACGTGGCCGGTGCGCCCGTCGATGGCGAACAGCACCGTCAGGGAGAAGAACGCCGCCAGCAGCCAGGCCGGCCAGGGCCGGGCCGCGCCGCGTGCACGCACCAACGCCAGGAAGGCGCACACGGCCAGTGCAAAGCCGGCCGAGATGCGGCGGCTTTCCAGAACCGGCCCGAGCGCCGGCACGGCGAACGCGGCCCAATGGGCCAGGGACAGCACCAGCGCGCCGGCAATCAAGGCACGCAGGAAAACGCGCCGGTGGCGGTCGTTTTGAAGCAATGCCAGCAGCATGGGGGCCAACGCCAGCTCCTGGTAATGATTGACGCGGTCGAGGGTGACCCATTGCCAGCCGGATGTCCACAGCGTATGGCCGGCGATGAAGGCCAGTAGCACCAGGCCCACGCCCATCACCGGCTCTTTCCAGGGCTGGGCGCGCCAGACGACGCCCGGCCGCACCAGCGCCAGTCCCAGCAGGATTCCCAGGGAGAGCGCGACGCCGGCGGAGGAGAACGTCAGGAAGAATCCCAGCGCCGCCAGCGCCAGCCAGGCCAGCCCCTGCCAAAGCCGCAGCGCGGCGGCGGTGAGCGGGGGATTCGCCGGTGTCGCCTCGGGGCTCGTCATGGGTTTCCGAACTGCAGCGCGTGCAGCCGCGCATACAGCCCGCCCCGCGCCAGCAACTCGGCGTGACTGCCGCTTTCGGCCACGCGGCCGTGGTCGAGCACCACCACCCGGTCGGCGTGTTCGATGGTCGACAGCCGGTGGGCGATGATGAGGGTGGTGCGCCCGGTCATCAGCCGCTGCAGGGCCTCCTGCACCTGACGTTCGGACGCAGTATCCAGCGCCGAAGTGGCTTCGTCGAGGATCAGCACCGGGGCATCCTTGTACAACGCCCGGGCGATTGCCAGGCGTTGGCGCTGGCCGCCCGAGAGCGTCACCGCATTGTGGCCCACCACCGTGTCCAGCCCCTCCGGCAGCGCGGCCATCATGTCGGCCAGGTTGGCAGCCGCCACGCAGCTTGCCAGCCGCGTGTCGTCGCGTTGCGCGCCCAGAGCAATGTTGGCCGCCACGGTGTCGTTGAACATCACCACGTCCTGGCTCACCAGTGCGAACTGGCGGCGCAGGGCGTCCAGCCGCCAGTAGGCCACGTCGTGCCCGTCCAGCAGCACTTCGCCTTCGGTGGGCAGCACGAAGCGCGGCAGCAGATTGGCCAGGGTGGTCTTGCCCGAGCCGGATGGTCCGACCAGGGCCACGACCTGGCCAGGCTCGATGACCAGCGACACGGCGTCCAGCGCCGGCGCATTGTCGTCCCGGTACCGCACCGAAGCCGACCTCAGTTCGATGCGGCCCTGCGCCCGCCCAGGCGCATAGGCGCCCTCGGCTTCGGCGGGCGTCTTTTCGATCAGGTCCATCGCCCGCTGCACCGCGGCCAGGCCGCGCGAGATTGGGCTGGCGACTTCGGACAGGCGCTTGATGGGCGCGATCAGCATCAGCATCGCGGTAATGAACGAGGCGAAGGTGCCCACAGTGATGCCGCCGCGGCTTTGCCACAGCGCGATGCAGATCACCGCCGACAGGGCGGCCGCAGCCAGCAGGTGGGTGAGCGGGGTGATCGAGGCCGAGGCCACCGCCGTCTTCATGGCCAGCCGGCGCAGCACCGTGCTGAGCGCGGAGAAACGCGCGGCCTGCGGCGCCTGGGCCCCGTGCACGCGCACCACGCGGGCGGCCAGCACGTTTTCCTCGACCACATAGGCCAGGTCGTTGGTCGCGGTATGCGTGGTGCGGGCGATGCGGTACAGGCGCCGCGACACGGTTCGGATCAACCAGGCCACGCCCGGGACGATGAGGAAGACGATCAGGGTCAGCTGCCAGTTGAGGTACAGCAGGTAGGCCAGCAGCGCCACCAGGGCCACGCTGTCCTTGAGCAGGCCGATCACCGCGTTGACGAGCAGCGTGGCGCCGGTCTGGACTTCGAATACCACCGTATTGGAAAGCGCCGTGGCGTTCTGCTCGCGAAACAGCGCCAGCCGCGCATCGAGCAGCCGGGCGAACATGTCGCGGCGCAGCGCCACGAGGCCGTCTTGCGTGATCTTGGCCAGTGCCACGTCGGCCAGAAAACCCGCCGCCCCGCGCACCGTGAACAACAGCAGCAGGCTGGCCGGCACCATCCACAGGGGGAAGCCGCCGGGCGTGAAGCCGCGATCGAGCAGCGGCTTCATCAGCGCAGGCAGCAGCGGCTCGGTGGCAGAGGCGACTATGGTGGCCAGGATGGCGGCCAGCCACGCGCCGCGGGCCCGGCCGAAATAGGGCGCGAGCCAGCGCAGGGTGGCTGTGTCAGGCCGGATCATCTCGGCCCAGGAATGTACGCAACAGGCAAACCCTCATAATCTTGGAGCCTCAAATTATCTTCGACTTGAACGAGCCTCCCCTTGGCACCCAGCCTGTCCGTCATCGTCATCACCCGCAACGAGTCGGCTCGCCTGCGGGCCTGCCTGACCTCGGTCGCCTTCGCCGGCGAGGTGGTGGTGGTGGACAGCGGCAGCACCGATGACACCGTGGAAATCGCCCGCTCGATGGGCGCGCGGGTCAGCCAGACGAGCGACTGGCCGGGCTTCGGGCCGCAGAAAAACCGCGCCCTCGCGCTGGCCACGGGCGAATGGGTTTTCTCCATCGACGCGGATGAGCGCGTGACGGCGCCGCTGCGCAGTCAGATCGAGGCCGCCCTGAATAGCGATGGCGTGGCCGCCTATTCGGTCAATCGCCTTTCGAGCTATTGCGGCAAGTACATGCGCCACTCGGGCTGGAACCCCGACCGCGTGGTGCGGCTGTTTCGCCGCGGCAGCGCCCGCTTTTCAGATGATGTGGTGCACGAGTCGCTGCAGGTGCA
>JAKFEZ010000271.1:0-30585 GCA_036675435.1 Ramlibacter sp.
GGGGTCACGAAATGCAGGCACTTTAGTGCTCCCGCCGGATCCCCGGGCCAACCTCCTTTTGGGAAGTTGTCGTTATTGCACCAGCCCCGGCCTTTTTCGGAAAGCGTTCGACCTGGGAAACGCACAAAAACGCCCCGTTTCGTTGCTTGAGTGCAACGAAGCGGGCCGTCCGGGGCGAGCCAACTTGGCGGTTGACTCTTTTTAGCTACTCATCATTGCCGCAGATCGCGGCCAGCCGGTTGCTTAGAACGTGTGGCGAATGCCGATGTCGTAACCGGTGGAGTTGTCGTCGGCGGCAGTCACGGCGCCATTGAGCGCCATGGCGGCGCCACCCTTGTTCTTCAGGTGGGCCACCGTCGCATACAAGGCAGTGCGCTTGGACAGGTTATGGACGTAACCGAGGGCAAACTTGCTGCTCTCGGGCTCTTGGCCACCGATTGCGCGATCGATCTTGTACGTCGACCAAGCACCGCGGACTTCACCGGCGCCGACCGGCAGGCTGGCGCCCAGCAAGAAGCCCTTGCCTTCATCGCCGCGATCGACCTCGTCCTGGCTGTACACGGCGGAAATCTTGGCCACGCCGAGGTTGTAGCTGCCGCCCAGGTTGAGCGACTGAATGTCGCCGGTGGTGGCTGTGGCGAATTTGGTGTCAGAGAAAGCGATGGCCACGTTGAGCGGTCCGCTGGCATATCCCACGCGACCCGCCAGGCCCTGGCCGTTCTTCTTGGTGTTGATAGCGGTGCCCGTCAGCACGGAATTGCTGGCGTTCTCGCCCAGGTAGCCCTGAACTTGGCCGTAGAAGCCGCCCAGGTTCTTGGGCAGGAAGTAGGAGATGCTGTTGGAAGCACGGGTTCTGGTGAAGCCGCCCAGGCTCGAAGCGATCAGCTGGGTCGCGCCGACGCCGTTGTCGCCGAACGGATCAAACGCCGAGTGGTTCAGGTACTGGGGCGTGAAGTCGCGGCCGGCGCGCAGTTCACCAAAACCGCCCTCCAGGCTGATCGTGGAGCGGCGATTGAAGGACAGGCCGGTGCTCGACGTGTCGGACGTCTGGTTGTTGGTGGTTGCGACCGTACCCGAACCGTTGTCGTTGGCGATGCTTGCCTCCAGCCAGAAGCTGGCGGCCAGGCCGCCACCGAGATCTTCCTTGCCACGGAAGCCGATCCGGCTCGAGCTCAGGCCGCCTTGCGTCAACTGGGTCTTGTCGGCGACTTCGCCCTTGCCATGGGCAATGCGGGCATCGACCACGCCAAACAGGGTGACGGACGATTGGGCCATGGCGGCGCCGGAAGAAGCCAGTACGGCCAGCGCAATCAGTGATTTTTTCATTCCAATTTTCTCCAGGGTAAAAACATTCATGTTTCTTAAACAACAAATTCGAAAAGTAACGCTTTGGAAGCAACATTGAATTCCATCGTGCTCATTGAGGAATTCTCGAATTCGCGTCGAGACTAAAGGGTAAATACGTATTTTCTGTGACAGCGTTTTCTTGTAGATCTTTTTTGGTCATGGATGAGCTAAAAGCTCAAACGACTAGCACCCTTGCAGGCCTTTAAACTGGGACCGGCTGCACTTGCGGCGAACCGTCGTTGCCGCATCCATCGGCAACAGAAAGGCATTCCTCCATGGACCGACTACTGGGCGCCGCCGACAGCGCCTTGCGCACCCTGTTCGCCAAGCCGCGTGCGGTGCGTGCCTGCCCCACCGTCGCGGCCGACATCACCGCGCTCGATGCCGCCGAAAAACGGCGTGCCGCCGCACTGATGCGCGTGAACCATGTGGGCGAGGTCTGTGCCCAGGCGCTTTACACCGCCCAGGCCCTGGCAACGCCGGACGCGGCGCTGCGCCGGCACTTCGAGAAAGCGGCCGACGAGGAAACCGACCATCTGGCGTGGACTGCGGAGCGACTGGCGGAACTGGGCGCCCGGCCTTCGCTGCTCAAGCCACTTTGGTACGCCGGCGCCTTCGGGCTGGGCCTGCTGGCCGGACGCCTGGGCGACCGCGTCAGCCTGGGGTTCGTTGTCGAAACCGAAAGGCAGGTCGAGGCGCACCTGCAAACCCATCTCGACAGGCTTCCCGTTGGTGACCACGCGTCCCGCGTCATCGTGGCGCAAATGAAGGACGACGAGGCTGCGCACGCCGCGCAAGCGCTGCAAGCTGGCGCAACGGAGTTGCCGGCGCCGGCTAAGGCGCTAATGCGTGCCGCCGCCAAGGTGATGACGACCACCGCGCACTACATCTGAAGGCGCGCCGGCCGGGCGGCCGGTCCCGTCAGTCCGGCAGCAACTCGAAACTGGTGGTGATGACTGCGGTCTTGGCCAGCATGATGCTGGCGGAGCAGTATTTCTCATGGCTCATCGCGATCGCCCGCTCCACCGCGCCGGCCGGCAGGTCCTTGCCGCTCACCGTGAAATGCATGTGGATCTTGGTGAACACCTTCGGGTCGGCGTCGGCCCGCTCGGAGGTCAGCTTGACCGAGCAGCCGCGCACGTCATGCCGGCCGCGCTTGAGTATCAGCACCACGTCGTAGGCAGTGCAGCCGCCGGTGCCCGCCAGCACGGTTTCCATGGGCCGCGGCGCCAGGTTCTGTCCGCCGTTGTCGGGTTTGGCCGCGTCCGGTGCGCCGTCCATCGCCAGCACGTGGCCACTGCCGGTTTCGGCGATGAATCCCATGCCCGAGCGCGTGCCCGCGGCCCCCGTCCAACTCACCGTGCATTCCATACGCGTCCTATCCGCAACACTGCTTGAATGAATAAGTAGCAACCCGATCGCTCATGGCTGCCTTGAAGTCGCTCGCGTGCTGCAACGCAACAAACGAGAGGCTATACTGGTTTACCAGCATAACGGTTCGGCTCACGCCAACCGGCGATGCGTCGATTGTCTCCTCCACCTCCCTTGGTGGATTTAGCCCCCGGACCGCAAGGCTCGGGGGCTTTTTTACGCCCGCTTATCATCCTTTGGTTATGAAAAAGCAACTCAGCCCGGGCGATTACCTCAAGAAAATCCTCACTGCCCGTGTCTACGATGTGGCGGTGGAGTCGGCTTTGGAGCCCGCCCGAAACCTCAGCCGGCGGCTGCACAACAAGGTGCTGCTCAAGCGTGAAGACCAGCAGGCCGTCTTCAGCTTCAAGCTGCGCGGCGCTTACAACAAGATGGTCCACCTGACCGCGGATCAGCTCAAGCGCGGTGTGATCTGCGCCTCGGCCGGCAACCATGCGCAGGGCGTCGCCCTGTCGGCCCACCGCCTGGGCGCCCGCGCCGTCATCGTGATGCCGGTGACCACGCCCCAGGTCAAGGTCGAGGCGGTGAAGGCGCTGGGCGGCGAAGTCGTGCTGCACGGCGACAGTTACTCCGATGCCTTCGTCCACGCGTCGGAGCTGGAACGAGAGCAGGGCCTGACCTTCGTCCATCCTTTCGACGACCCCGACGTGATCGCCGGCCAGGGCACGATCGCGATGGAGATCCTGCGGCAGCACCAGGGCCCGCTGGACGCCGTCTTCGTCGCCATCGGCGGCGGCGGGCTGGTGGCCGGCGTGGCGAGCTACATCAAGGCGGTGCGACCCGAGATCAAGGTCATCGGTGTGCAGACGAGCGACTCTGACGCGATGATCCGCTCGGTCGCCGCGCAAAAGCGCGTCACGCTGGGCGACGTCGGCCTGTTCGCCGATGGCACCGCAGTGAAACTGGTGGGCGAGGAGACCTTCCGGCTGGCGCGCGAGCTGGTCGACGAATTCGTGACGGTGGACACCGATGCGGTCTGCGCGGCGATCAAGGACGTCTTCATCGACACCCGCAGCATCGTCGAGCCCTCCGGCGCGCTGGCGGTGGCCGCCATCAAGCAGTACGTGGCAACCCACAAAACACGCGGCGAGACCTACGCCGCGATCCTGTGCGGGGCCAACATGAACTTCGACCGGCTGCGCTTCGTGGCGGAGCGCGCCGAGGTCGGCGAGGAGCGCGAGGCCTTGTTCGCCGTCACCATCCCCGAAGAGCGTGGCAGCTTCAAGCGCTTTTGCGAACTCATCGGCGCGTTGCCGGGCGGTCCGCGCAACGTTACCGAATTCAACTACCGAATCAGCGACGCGTCCCAGGCGCACGTGTTCGTCGGCCTCACCACCCATGGCAAGGGCGAGTCGGTCAAGATCGCCGGCAACTTCGGCCGGCATGGCTTCGACGCACTCGACCTGACCCATGACGAGCTGGCCAAGGAACATGTCCGCCACATGGTGGGCGGCCACTCGGCGCTGGCCCAGGACGAGCGCCTGCTGCGCTTCGTGTTCCCGGAGCGGCCGGGCGCGCTGATGAAATTCCTGTCGCACATGCGCCCGAACTGGAATATCACCCTGTTTCACTATCGCAACCAAGGCGCCGACTACGGCCGCATCCTGGTCGGGCTCCAGGTTCCGAAGAGCGATAACAAGTCTTTCAAAAGCTTTCTGGATGAGCTGGGCTATCCCCATGTCGAAGAAACCGATAACCCTGTTTACCGTTTGTTTCTGCGCACCTAACCGTTACGGTTGAGGTGGCGGCCTCGTCGTTCGGCGGCCGAAACCTCACTACCATGAACGGGTGAGCTTTCTTCGCCAATACCTCCTGGCCGTCCAGTTCTTCACCCGCGTGCCGGTCACCGGCGCGCTGGGCCAATGGGCCGGCTTCAGCCCCGACCTGCTGCGGGCGAGCGCGGCCCACTTCCCCGGCGTTGGCCTGCTGGTCGGGCTGGTCGCCTGCACCGCGTTTGCGCTGCTGGGGCTGGCCTTGCCGGGCAGTCCTTACGCGCCGCTTGTGGCTGCGGTGGGTTGCACCGTCGCCACCGTGCTGCTCACCGGCGGTTCTCACGAAATCGGGCTGGCCGACTCGGCCGACGGGCTGGGCCGGGCAGCGCGCGAAGAGGCGCCGGCCACCCCGCAGGACGCGCACATCGGCAGCTACGGCACGCTGGCTTTGGTGCTGGCCCTGGCAGCCAAGGTATCGCTGCTGGCGCTGCTGGCCAGCGAGTCGCCGGCTGGCGTGCTGGCCGCGCTGCTGGCCGCGCATGTGCTCTCGCGCTTCTGGCCGCTGCTGCTGGTCAGGACCCTGCCTGGCATGCCTGAAGCAGCGAGCTTGAAGCGCAGCGTTCTGTCCGAGCGCATCGACAGCCGGACCTTGGCCATCGCGGCCGCCTGGTGCGTGGCGCCGGTGGCGATCGGGCTGATGGCGCAGGGACCTGGCTTTTTGATCACAGGCGTGGTGTTCAGCGGGCTGGCGCTGCTGGGCCTGCGCAGGCTGTTCGCCCGACGCCTGGGGGGATTCAGCGGCGACTGCCTGGGCGCGACCCAGCAAGTGTGCGAGATCGCTTTCTACCTGGGAGCAGCCATCGGGCTGGGCCTGGCCTGAGATATTCGCCCCCACGCTCACTTCGTTCGCTGCGCCCCGAGCGGGCCCAGCCCACCTTGGGCGCGGCCCGGCGGTGGTCTGATTCCTATTGCCGCAGCGGCAATTCGAGCGTCACGACCGGCGGGCCGCTGATGCTGGCGGCCAGCACGGCGCTGCGCGGGTGCACTGATTGCAGCACCAGGCCTTCATCGACCTCGGCGCCCACGCGGAACGGTTTGGCCGGCTTGCCGTCCACCACGATCAGCGCGGCGCCGGTGTCGGAGCGGTTCGCCACCACGCCCACCAGCGCGAACCGGCTGGCCGCACTGGCCACGGGCGCAGCCGCCGTGGCCGTGGGGCTGGAGCCCAGGAGCCGGGCCACGGCTGCGGGATCGGCCTGGGCGGGGGTCCGCGTCACCGCCGGTGCGGCGGCGGCGCCGCCGCTTCCGGAAAGCTTCAGGCCCCAGTAGATCGTGCTGGCCGCGACCAGCGCCCACAGCACAAAGGTCGAGCTGCCCACGGCCCATTTGCTCTGCATATTGCTCACCATGACGGGGATTATCATTGAACCGATGCATTCGAACCTTCCCATGAAGTATCTTCATACCCCGCTGCGGCGCGCTGCCCGGGCCGGCTTCACCCTCATCGAGCTGATGGTGGTGCTGGTCATCATCGGCGTGCTGGCCGCGCTGATCGTGCCGAACGTCCTGGACCGCGCTGACGACGCGCGTGCCACCGCCGCCAAGACGGACGTCAACAACCTGATGCAGGCGCTGAAGCTCTACCGGCTGGACAACCAGCGCTATCCCACCGCAGAGCAGGGACTGCAGGCCCTGGTCAGCCGGCCCGGCGCCGGGCCGGCCGCCCCGAACTGGAAGCCCTACGTGGAGAAGCTGCCCAACGATCCCTGGGGCCGCCCCTACCAATACCTCAACCCCGGCGTCCAGGGCGAAATCGACGTGATGTCGTTCGGCGCCGACGGCCAGCCCGGCGGCGAAGGCAAGGACGCCGACGTCGGCAGCTGGCAGTGAGATGACCCGCACCCTTGCGGCCCCGGCCGCCGGGCCCGGCCCGAGCGCGGCTCGTGCGGCGCGGGGCTTCACGCTGTTCGAGCTTCTGGTGGTGGTCGCCATCATCGCAGTGGCCACGGCGGGCGTGAGCTTCGCACTGCGCGACTCGCAGGCGACCCAGCTCGAACGCGAGGCGCAGCGGCTGGCGGCGCTGCTGGAGTCGGGACGCGCGCAGTCGCGCAGCAGCGGCATTCCGGTGCGCTGGTACCCGACCGACAGCGGCTTTCGGTTCGAAGGCGTCGCGCCCGCGGCACTGCCGCAGCGCTGGCTTTCCGAAACCACGCGGGTGAGCGGCAACACCGCCCTGCTGCTGGGCCCCGAGCCGATCATCGGACGGCAACAAGTGGTGCTGGTGTCCACCGCGCTGCCGGGGCGCAGCCTGCGCATCTCGACCGACGGGTTGCGGCCTTTCACCGTGACGCCGGGAAATGCGCCATGAGTTCCATGAAGGCCCGCGGCTTCACGCTGATCGAAGTGCTGGTGGCCCTGGCGATCGTCGCCATCGCCCTGGCGGCAGGCCTGCAGGCCACGTCCGCGTTGACCAACAACGCCGCGCGCCAGTCGAGCGTGTTGCTGGCCCATATCTGCGCCGAGAACGAACTGGTGAAGATCAGCCTGTCGCGCCAGCTGCCCAGCATCGGCGAGGCCACCCTGACATGCGAACAGGCGGGGCGCCAGTTCCCCGTCACCGTGGCGGTGATGCCCACGCCCAATCCGAGCTTCCGCCGGGTTGATGCCCAGGTCTTCGACGGGCAATCGCCGGTGCTGCGGCTGTCGACCATCGTGGGGCGGTATTGATGAAGCGCCGCCACACTCTGCGCGGCTTCACGCTGGTGGAACTGCTGGTGGCGCTGTTCGCGATGGCGCTGCTCGCCATCATGAGCTGGCGCGGACTCGACGGCATGACGCGGGCTCAGGCGCAGACCGAAGCCCGGGCCGACGAAGTGCTGACCTTGCAGGTCGGCCTGGCGCAATGGGGCGCCGACCTGGACGCATTGATCCAGCTGCCGCAACTGAGCGCGATCGACTGGAATGGCCGCGTGCTTCGCATGACCCGCCGCGGTACCGCGTCGGTCACCGACGGTGTGCTGGTGGTCGCCTGGACCCGCCGCGTGGTCGATGGCACCAGCACCTGGCTGCGCTGGCAGTCGCCGCAGGTGACCACACGCGGCCAGCTCGAAGCGCAGTGGCTGAAGGCCGACCTCTGGTCGCTCAACCCGGGCGACGAGGAAAAACGCGGCGAGGTCGCGGTGACGCCGCTGCAGGACTGGCAGATCTTCTACTTTCGCGAGAACGCCTGGACCAACCCGCAATCCAGCGACGCCTCGGCTACGCCGGGTGCGAGCGGCGCGCCGGCGGCTGCGGCTGCGGCTGCGGCCAATCCCGTCATCATTCCGGACGGTGTGCGGCTGGTGTTGGCGCTGCCGCCGGGGCAGGCCATCAGCGGCACGCTGACGCGCGACTGGATGCGGCCCACCATCGGGGGGTACAAGACGCCATGACGCCGCTTGCGCAACGGCGCCAGCGCGGCGCGGCCCTGCTCACCGCGATGCTGACCGTGGCCCTGGTGGCCACGTTCGCGGCCGCGGCTCTCTGGCAGCAGTGGCGCAGCATCGAAGTGGAAGCGGCCGAACGCTCCCGCGTGCAGTCGTCCTGGGTGCTGACGGGAGCGCTCGACTGGGCTCGCCTGGTGCTGCGCGAAGACGCGCGCACGCAAGGCGGGGTGGATCATCTGGGCGAGCCGTGGGCGGTGCCGCTGCAGGAAGCGCGGCTGTCCAGCTTTCTGGCGGCGGATTCCAATGCGACTGCCGAAACCGGCCCGGACGTGCTCGAGGCTTTTCTGTCTGGCCAGATCACCGACATGCAGTCGCTGCTCAACGTCAACAACCTGATCCAGGCCGACGGCACGATTTCCGACAGCGGGCTGCGCAGTTTCACCCGCCTGTTCGAATTGCTGGGTTTGCCGCGCAGCCAGCTCGACCTGATGGTGGAAAACCTGCGCTTTGCCTCCGACAGCAATCGCGCCAACCAGTCCAGCCCGCAGGCGCCGCTGCTGCCTCAGCGCGTCGAGCAGCTGGTGTGGCTGGGCCTGTCGGCGCAGACGGTGGCCGCGCTGCAGCCTTACGTGACAGTGTTGCCGCGCAAAGCCTTCGGCGTCGACATTCCCCGCACCCTGGTCAATCTCAACACCGGCAGCGCCGAAGTGATCTACGCCAGCTCGGTCAACCTGACCCTCGCCGAGGCGCAGCACCTGGTGACCGAACGCCAGCGCGCGCCTTTTCGCTCGTACGCCGCAGCCTTGCAGCGGGTGCGCCCCGACGCCATCGCCGAGGCGCAGGCGGACCTGGGCGTCAGTTCGAGTTTCTTCGAGGTGCGCTCGCGACTCAGGCTGGACCAGCTGGCGGTGGAGGAGCGCGCCCTGCTCTACCGCAACGGCCTGCGGGTAACTACCGTTCAGCGCGAACGGGGCCTGGCGGACCCCACCGCTTTGTCGCGGGCGGCAGCAGGCGCCCGCTGAGCCCGCGTTGTTCCTACAATCCAGGCATTCATGAGCGCTCTGATCGTCTACCTTCCCAGCCAGCATGCGAGCGCCTCGACCGAGTTCGAGTACGCGCTGAGCAACGACGGCAGCAGCATCGCCGACCACGGCACCGCCCAGGCCGCCTTGCTGCCGCTGCCCTCGCGCGCCGGCTCCGAAGTGGTGGCCCTGGTGCCGGCCGCCCTGCTCTCGTGGCATCGGGTCGAACTGCCCAAGGGCACATCGGCCGGCTCACCGCGCCTGCGGGCCGTGCTGGAGGGGCTGCTGGAAGATCATCTGCTCGACGAACCGGAGGCGCTGCACTTCGCCGTGCAGCCCCAGGCGAGGAGCAGCGGCGCGGTGTGGGTCGCCACCTGCGACCGCGCCTGGCTGCGCGCCGCGGTGCAGGTGCTCGAGGCCGCGCAGCGACCGGCGGCTCGCATCGTGCCGGAGTTCGCGCCGGAGGGTGCGCCCGCGCTGTACGCCCTGGGCGAGCCGCGGCAGCCGCAGCTGGTGCTGGCCGGCAGCGACGGCGTCACCACCTTGCCGCTGTCGTCGCAAGCCCTGCCGCTACTGCCGGCGCTGGCCGAAGACACGCAGTGCTTCGCCGAGCCGGCGGTGGCGCAGCTGGCGGAGCAGGTGCTGCAGCGCCCGCCGGTGCTGGAACACGCCGCCCAGCGCTGGCTGCGTGCTGCGCGGTCGTCGTGGGACCTGGCGCAATTCGAGTTCTCCAGCTCGGGCCGGGCTCGCGCGTTCAAGAAACTGGGCACGGTGTGGGCCGACCTGCTGGCGGCGCCGCAGTGGCGCCCGGCCCGCTGGGGCGCGCTGTTGCTGATCGCCATCAACCTGCTGGGGCTGAACGCCTGGGCCTGGCGCGAGCGCTACGCGCTCGACGACAAGCGCGACGCTATTCGAGCCACCCTCACCGAAACATTTCCGCAGGTCAGGGCCGTGGTCGATGCGCCCGTGCAAATGGAAAAGGAAGTCGCCGCCTTGCGCCAGGTCACCGGCGCGACTTCCCGGCGCGATCTCGAGGCCATGCTGGGGGCGCTGAGCGCAGCGTCGCCGCCCGAGCGGCCGGTCACCGGGCTGGAGTATTCGAATGGCCAACTGCGGCTGAAGGGCCTGGCTTACGGCGCCGAGGAGGCTCAGGCCGTGGCCAGCGCGCTGAAAAGCCAGGGCTATACGGCCGAGCTGCGCGGCGAGACGCTGGCCATCACGCCGGAGGGCGCGCCATGAACAAGCCTTCGCTGGTGCGCTCGCGCTGGGACGGCCTGGCGGCGCGCGAACGGGTTTTGGTCGGCGGCGCGGCAGCGCTGATCGTCGTGGCGCTGCTGTGGCTGATCGCCATGGGCCCGGCCCTGCGCACCCTGCGCACCGCCGAGGCCCAGCACCGCGCCCTGGACAGCCAGCTGCAAAGGGTGCGCGGCCTGCAGGAACAGGCACAAGCCCTCCAGGCCCAGCCCAAGCAGAACTACGAGGAGTCGCTGCGCCTGCTGGAGCTGGCGGTGCGACAGCGGCTGGGCACCACCGCCCGCATGGCGATCGCCGGCGAACGCGTGACGATCACACTGACTGGCGCCCAGGCCGACGCGCTGGCGCAATGGCTGACGCAAGCCCGCGTCAATGCGCGCGCCCTGCCCACCGAAGCTCAGCTGTCCCGCAACGCGAGCGGGCTATGGGAAGGCACCTTGGTGCTGAGCTTGCCACCGCGCTGATCGCGCCGCCCCAGACGTGGCACGAGCGATTTCTTCTTCCGCGCTGCCTGCGCTCACCATGCCTCGCGGCGGCTGGTCGTGGGCGCTCGCCGGCGCCGCGCTGGGCCTGGTGTGCGCGCTGCTGGCGTTCGCTCCGGCGCGCTGGCTGGCCAGCGCCGTGGAAGAAGCCACCGAAGGGCGCGTGCTGCTGAGCGAGCCGCGTGGCACCGTGTGGCGCGGTTCGGCCCAGCTGGCGCTGACCGGCGGTCCCGGCAGCCGTGACGCGGCGGCCCTGCCGACGCGCCTCGACTGGAAGCTGCGGCTCCAATGGAACGGGCTGGCCGCGCAACTCTCGAGCGCCTGCTGCACGCCGCAGCCGCTGGTGCTGCGGCTCAGCCCGCGCTGGGGCGGCGGCCACCTTACGGTGGCCGATGGCCAGAGCCGCTGGCCGGCCGCCCTGCTGGCGGGGCTGGGCACCCCCTGGAATACCTTGCAGCTCGACGGCAGTTTGCTGCTTTCAACTCAGGGGCTTTCAGTAGAATGGATCGAAGGCCGGCTGTCCGTCGCCGGACGGGCCGAACTCACGGCGCAGCGAATATCGTCGCGCCTATCCACCTTGAGGCCCATGGGCAGCTATCGCATCACAGTTCTCGGCGGCGACACGACCACGCTGCAACTGGCCACGCTCGAAGGCGGCCTGAATCTGAGCGGCACCGGGCAATGGGTCGGCTCGCGCCTGCGCTTTTCCGGGGTCGCCAGCGCCGCGCCGGAACGCGAGGGCGCGCTGTCCAACCTCCTGAACATCATCGGACGTCGCAGTGGTGCGAGCTCGATCATCACGATAGGCTAGGGATGAATAAAACACGATTGACTGCGCTGTGCATCGCCTGCGCGATGGCGGCAGGCACCCCGGGCTTGTCGGTGGCGCAGCGTTCGCGCGAACCCGTCACCCTGAATTTCGTCAATGCCGAAATCGAGGCCGTGGCCCGCACCATGGCGGCCATCACCGGGCGCAACATCGTGGTCGATCCGCGCGTGAAAGGCACGATCAACCTGAGCACCGACCGGCCGGTGTCGCCCACCGTGGCCTACAACCAGTTCCTGGCGGCGCTGCGCCTGTCCGGCTTCACGGTGGTCGAATCGGGTGGCCTGCTCAAGCTGGTGCCCGAAGCCGACGCCAAGCTGCAAAGCGGCGCCGTCACAGTCGGCTCGGCGGTGCCCGGCAACCAGATCGTCACGCAGATCTTCCGGCTGAACCACGAGCCGGCGGCCAACCTGGTGCCCATCCTGCGTCCGCTGATCAGCCCCAACAACACCATCAACGTCAACCCCGGCAACAACTCGCTGGTGATCACCGACTACGCAGACAACCTGCAGCGCATCGGGCGCATCATCAGTGCGCTGGATGTGTCCAACGCGACCGACGTCGAAGTGATTCCGCTGCAGCACGCGCTGGCGCCCGACATCGCCCCGGTGGTGCAGCGCCTGCTGGAGTCGAGCGGCCCGGCGGTGACCGGCGCGCCGCCCGGGCAGGCACCGGGCGGCGACGCGACTTTTCGCACCACCGTGATTCCCGAGGTGCGCAGCAACACGCTGCTGGTGCGCGCCGCCAACCCGGCGCGGATGAACCTGGTGCGCTCGCTGGTCGCCAAGCTCGACCAGCCGCGCTCGCAGAACGCGAGCGGCAACATCTACGTCGTCTACCTGAAGAACGCCGAAGCCACCAAGCTGGCCGTCACCTTGCGCGCGGCGATGGCCGCCAACACCACGGCGGGTGGCCCGGGCGGGGCGGGCGCGTTGCCCGGCGGGCAGTCCGGCGGCCCGTCCGGCCTGCAAAACGTTTCGGCCGGCGCCGCGGCAGCCAATCCGGCTACGGCGCCGACGCAGCCTTCCGGGGAGCCTTCGACCGGAGGGCAGATCCAGGCCGACCCGGCTACCAATGCCCTGATCATCACCGCCGCCGAGCCGCAGTACCGGCAGCTGCGCGCCGTGATCGACCGCCTCGACAACCGGCGCGCTCAGGTGTACGTGGAAAGCCTGATCGCCGAGGTCAACGCCGACAAGATCGCCGAGTTCGGCATCCAGTGGCAGAACATCCTGGGCAACCGGGGCGACAAGAACATCGGTGTGCTGGGCACCAACTTCAACATCGGCGGCCAGAACATCCTCAGCCTGCAGCAAGGCGTGGCGGCCGGCACGGCCCTGCCCTCGAGCGGCCTCAACCTGGGCCTGGTGCGCAACACCAACGGCCTTTACCTGCTGGCAGGACTGGCCCGCTTTCTGGAAACAAATGCCGACGGCAACGTGCTGTCCACACCCAATCTGCTGACGCTGGACAACGAAGAGGCAAAGATCGTGATCGGCCAGAACGTGCCCTTCGTGACAGGCCAGTTCACCAATACCGGCGCCACGAATGGTTCGGTGAATCCGTTCCAGACCATTGAGCGCAAGGACGTCGGCCTGACGCTGCGGGTCAAGCCGCAGATCAGCGAGAACGGCACCGTGCGGCTGCAGATCTTCCAGGAGGTGTCGAACGTGCAGGCCTCCTCGATCAACTCGCCCAGCGGCATCATCACCAACAAGCGTTCCATCGAGTCGAACGTGCTGGTGGACGACGGCGCCATCGTGGTGCTGGGCGGCCTGCTGCAGGACGATTATTCGGGCAATCAGGAAAAAGTCCCCGGTCTGGGCGACGTGCCGATCTTCGGCAACCTGTTCAGGGCCGAATCGCGTGTTCGCCGCAAGACCAACCTGATGGTGTTCCTGCGGCCGGTGGTGGTGCGCGACGCGGCCCAGAGCGATGCGCTCTCGCTCGACCGCTACGACTTGATGCGCGGCATGCAGGAGACTGCCCAGCCCAAGCCCAGCTCCGTCACGCCCGTCAATGCGGCGCCGGTGATGCCACCTCTGCCGCGTCCCGAGCCGTCGGTGTCGCCGCAGCCGGTGCCGCCCGCGTGGTCGCCCTCGCCCCTGGGCCAGTAGGCGGCGCCATGCGCTATCCGCTGCCCTATGGGTTCGCCCGCGGCCACCAGCTGCTGCTGGAGGACGACGGCCAGGACCTGACGCTGTGGCACGCCGCGGCACCGGTGTCGTCGGCCTTCACCGAAGTGACCCGCAAATTCGGCGTGCGCAGCCTGCAGCAGCTCGACCCCCAGGCGCTGGCCCAGCGCATCAGCGCGGCCTACGCCCAGGGCGAGTCGAGCGCCGCCACGGTGGTGAGCGAAGTGCAGAACGACGCCGACCTGTCGCGCATGATGCAGGAGCTGCCGGCGGTGGAAGACCTGCTGGAGACCAGCGACGACGCGCCCATCATCCGGATGCTGAACGCGCTGCTGACGCAGGCTGCCCGCGATGGCGCCAGCGACATCCACATCGAGCCCTACGAGCGCCATTCGAGCGTGCGCTTTCGCGTCGATGGCACGCTGCGCGAAGTGGTGCAGCCCAATCGCGCGCTGCACGCGGCGCTGATCTCGCGTCTGAAGATCATGGCCGAGCTCGACATCGCCGAGAAGCGCCTGCCGCAGGACGGCCGCATCTCCCTGCGCATCGGCACCCGCGCCGTAGACGTGCGGGTGTCCACCCTGCCCAGCGCGCACGGAGAGCGCGCGGTGCTGCGCCTTTTGGACAAGAGCGAGACCAAGCTGAGCCTGGAATCGGTCGGCATGACCGGCGAGACGCTGCGCCGCTTCCTGGAGCTGGTCGCCCAGCCGCACGGCATCATCCTGGTGACGGGGCCCACTGGCTCGGGCAAAACCACCACGCTGTACGCAGGCTTGAGCCGGCTCGATGCCGGCAGCAGCAACATCATGACCGTGGAAGACCCGATCGAGTACGAGCTGCCCGGCATCGGCCAGACCCAGGTCAACGCCAAGATCGACCTGGACTTCGCCAAGGCCTTGCGCGCCATCCTGCGGCAAGACCCGGACGTGATCATGATCGGGGAAATCCGCGACTTCGAGACCGCGCAGATTGCCATCCAGGCCTCGCTCACCGGCCATCTGGTGCTGGCGACGCTGCACACCAACGACGCTGCCAGCGCGGTGACGCGTTTGACCGACATGGGCGTCGAGCCCTTTCTGCTGAGCTCGTCGCTGCTCGGCGTGCTGGCCCAGCGGCTGGTGCGCAAACTGTGCTCCCACTGCAAGGGGCCGGGCTGCGCGCAATGCGGCCAGACCGGCTACCAGGGGCGTACCGGCATCTTCGAGCTGATGGTGGCCAACGACGAGATTCGCGCGCAGGTGCACAACCGGGCGTCCGAGGCCGAGATCCGCGCGGCGGCGCTCAAGGCCGGCATGACGCTGATGCGCGACGACGGCGAGCGGCTGGTGCGCGAAGGCGTCACCTCGCGTGAGGAACTGGTGCGGGTGACGCGCGAATAGCGCGGAGTTTGCGAGCTGAGCTCAGACCCGCTCAGGTGGCTGCGACTTGCCCGGCAACTCCACCGGCACCACCCGCCGGCCCGGCTCGTCCTCCGGCGGCGGGGGCTGGGGCTTGGGATCATTCGGCTGCGGGTCGGGGTTGTTGACCGGCGGTACCGATTCGGGCGCGGGAACATCGGGCATGGCTCAGCCCCTGCTCTTGGCGGTCGGCTCCGGCCGTTCGTCGATGCCGGGGCCGGTATCGACCACCGGATCTGCATCTTCGTCCTCGATGTCCGCCGCCATCAGGTGGGGGTGATCCGGCAGGCCTGGACGATGGGCAATGTCGGGCGGGGCTCCGGCACTGCCGGCCGCGGAGCCGCTTTCACTTTCGCCCGGCTTGGGCTGGGGGAACTTGCGCTCAGGCAGACGTCGAACCATCTCGTCGCCGAGCGGACTGGGGTCCATGGGGGGCATAGGCACCTCCTTTGAGCCCATTCTGGAACGCCACGGCGGCGCTGGCGCTCAGTGCAGCGCCCGTTCGGATGTCGGCTCGAGTCCTACCTGCGGGCGCAGCAGCAGCGCCGCTACCGCCAGTCCCGCCACCAGGTATGCCAAACCCCCGGGCACCCACATGATGAGGCCGCCGAGTTGCTGATCCTCCACAGGATCCAGCCCGAGCGCGCTTGTAGCGGCGGCATAGCCGGGGTACCAAGGCATCGGCGACACTGTCAGCAGTGCACCGAGCACACCGGTATGCAGCATGGTGGTGAACAGGTAGAGCATGGCGAAGCCTCGGCTGCGCGACCGCGGGTCCCGGCCCAGCACCGCCCACCAGAACAGCAGTGCCGTTCCCAGGAAGCTGGCGTGCTGAAGCACATGCATTGCTTCGCTGCGCAATGCGGCCTCGAACAGCTGCGGCACGTGCCAGAGCCAGAGCGCCAGTGCGTGCAGGGCCCAGGCTGAAACCGGACGTGTCAACACATTCCATGCCCACGCCAGGACAGCACTGCGAGTGGTTCGCCCGGCCAGCCGCCGATAGCGCGGCGCCAGAGCCCAGGTCCATGCGGCTAACGGCCGCCCCAGGACCAGCAGCGGCGCCGCCACGATCATCAGCATCTCGTGCTGCACCATGTGCGCCGAAAACAGCACGGCGCCCCACGCATCCAGCGGAGAAATCAGAGCGCCCGCCAGCGCCAACCAGCCGCACGCAAAAGCAGCCACGGCTGAGCGCCCGATGCCCCTGCCAATGCCTGCCTGGCGCCACAGGCGCAGCACACCGGCGGCGTACAGCACCGCCGACAGGCCCAGCACCGACAACAACCAGGGCTCGAGATTCCAGCGCCAGAGATGGGCCGGCGCCGGCAGGGCGAGCTCGGGGGCATGCGCCAGTGCCGGGGCAGCGGCTGCCAGCAGAGCAGCTAGGGCAAGCAGGGGGAGAGCAGCCATACGCCCATCCACATCGCCACGATCACCAGGCATGAAAGGCCGGCCGCGGCCATCGCCGCAGCGACAAGAATTCGCCGCGTGCTGAGCGGGTCGGCGAGGTCGCTGTCCACGACAGCTGTCCGCAAAACATACTTCATCCCATCTCCCGAAAGAGCCGACCGAAGTCCCTGCTCCCCGCCCTCCGCGGCGCTGTCCGTTTTGCGAGCAAAACTCGCTCACGCACTGCTGTGCATTGTGAGAATCAGTTTACACAGCGGCGTTGGCATTTGGCGCACATGACCAGCGCTCCATTCGGATACCGCTGCTGACGAGCCATCGCTCGCGGGAATTCTCGCGGTTGACACCTGCCCAAAAGCAGATAGGATAAGAACGTATAGCGATATTCGGTATCGCATTGCGATTCTTCTTCAAAGGATGTGAGCATGCCGCAAACACTTTCCATTCGGCCCGCGTCGACCTCCGTCGGTGCCTTCGTCGAGGCCGATCTATCCCAGCCCTTGCGCGCGGAAGATCGCAAGCGCATCTTCGAGGCGCTCGGCCATCATGGAGTAGTTTTCTTTCGCGACCAGCAGCTGACACCCGAACAGCACGTAGCGTTTGCCGAGCAGATGGGCCAGATCGACGTCAACCGCTTCTTCGAGCACGTCGAAGGGCATCCGGTGATTGCGCAGGTTCGCAAGGAGCCCGATCAGAAGTCCAACATCGGCAGCGGCTGGCACACGGACCACAGCTACGACACTGCACCCGCGCTCGGTTCTATCCTCTATGCGCGCGAGGTGCCCGTCTGCGGCGGCGACACGCTCTTTGCGAGCATGTATGCGGCTTTCGAAGCGCTCTCGCCCGGACTAAGGGCCACGCTCGAAGGCTTGAACGCACTGCATTCCAGTCGGCACGTCTTCGGCGAGGGACGCACGCGCAGCTGGGGTGACCTGCAGGGCCGCTTGCAGAACACCGGCTCGGCGACGCAGGATGCGGTGCATCCAGTGGTCATCACACATCCGATCAGCGGCCGCAAGGCGCTCTATGTCAACCCGGATTTCACGGTGAAGATCGACGGCTGGACCGAAGAAGAATCGCAGCCGCTGCTGTCGTTCCTGTACGCCCACGCCTCCAAGCCCGAGTTCCAATACCGCTTCGAGTGGAAGAAGGGCTCGCTCGCCTTCTGGGACAACCGCGCCACTTGGCATTACGCGCTGAACGATTACCACGGACAGCGCCGCCTCATGCATCGCATTACCCTCGCCGGCGTTCCGCTTAAAGGCCGAAGCACCACCGCCGCAAGCGAAGCAGTCGCAGCCTGATTCCACCTCAACTCTTCAATAGAGGCTCTTTCATGAACCACTTCGATCGTCGTCAAATCCTGGCCATGGCCGCCGCAGCCTCGCTGCCGCTCTCGGCATCACGCGCATTCGCGCAGGAAAAAAAGCTGACCGTGATTTCCTGGGGCGGCTCCTACCAGGCGGGGCAGAGCACGCACGTGTGGAAGCCCGCAGCGGCCAAACTGGGCATCACGCTGGTCGAAGAGACATACAACGGCCTGGCCGACCTGCGCCTGCGCGTGAAGTCCGGCGCGTCTCCGTGGGATGTGGTGAGCATAGGCGCGGGAGGCGCCGCGCGCGCCAGTGCCGAGAACCTGCTCGAAGAGATCGACTACCGCGTTGTCGACAAGTCGGGCTTCGTGCCCGGCTATGCCGAGAAGTACTGGGTCGGAGGTGACCTCTATTCGACCGCGATCACCTGGAACACCAAGAAGTACGGCGATGCAGCGCCCGCGAGCTGGGCGGACTTCTGGGACGTCAAGAAATTCCCCGGCGCGCGCTCCTATCGCAACCAGGCTCTGGGCCACCTCGAACCCGCGCTCATGGCAGACGGGGTGCCCATGGACAAGGTCTATGCGGAGCTCTCCACCGATGCCGGGCTGAAGCGCGCCGTGGACAAGATCGCTGTCCTGAAGCCGCACATCGCCGCTTTCTGGGCGTCGGGCGCACAGCAAGCCCAGCTGATCAAGGACGGAACCGTGGACATCGCGTCCGCCTGGAGCGGTCAGATTGCGCCGCTCGTGAAGGCGGGCGTGCCGGTGGCCTGGACCTACAACCAGGCCATGCTCGACGCAGACGTCTACGTCATCCCCAAGGGCACGCCGCGCAAGGACTTGGCGATGCAGTTCCTCGCGGAGATCTCCAAGCCGGCCTACCAGGCGGCCTTCTCGAAGGCTCTGCCCTACGGCGCCGTGAATACGAAAAGCCACGAAGGCAACCAGATCCCGGCGGAGGTAGCGCGCACGCTTCCATCTGCGCCGGCGAACCTGTCGAAACAACTCAAGCTCGATGTGGTCTGGTGGCGAGACAACCAGGCGCGCGCCGAGAAGCTGTACCAGGAAATGATGGGTAAGTAGTTGGAGACCTCGTACACAACAGCCATGGGGCAGCACGGCGCTCTTTCTGCGGGCGTCGAGAACGATGATGTCGGGACGGTTGCGACGGGCGCACCCGGCGTGGCACTCAGCGGCTTGCGCAAGTCGTACGGCGCATTTGCCGCGCTGGCCGACGTTTCACTGGATGTGAGGCCCGGTGAGTTCCTCACCCTGCTTGGGCCCTCAGGGTCAGGCAAGACGACCCTGCTGATGACAATCGCGGGCTTTGTTCGGCCCGATGCGGGCGCAGTGGTGATCGGCGGGCGCGACATCGTATCCCTGCCCCCGCACGAGCGCGACGTGGGCATCATGTTCCAGAACTACGCACTCTTCCCGCACATGGACGTAGGGCAGAACATCGCCTATCCGCTCAAGCTTCGCAAGCTGCCCAATGCGGAGATTGCCGAGCGCGTAAGCCAGGCGCTGTCGCTCGTTCGCCTCGACGGTCTGGAGCGGCGCAAGGTGCAGGACCTCTCGGGCGGCCAGAAGCAGCGCGTTGCGCTCGCGAGGGCCACGGTGTTCCGTCCGCGCGTGCTTCTCATGGACGAGCCGCTTTCTGCGCTCGACAAGAAACTGCGCGAGCAGATGCAGCTCGAACTGCGCCGCCTCCACAGGAAGCTGGGCATGACGACTATCTGCGTCACGCATGACCAGCGCGAGGCGCTCACACTTTCTGATCGCGTCGCCGTGATGCGCTCGGGACGGCTTGTGCAGCTCGGCACCCCTGCCGAACTCTACGAGCAGCCGACGGACGCCTTCGTCGCCGATTTCATCGGCGACTCGATGCTGGTCCCCGTGCGCAGCGAAGCGGGCCGTGTATGGCTCGGCGATCGAGAACTCCATGTTCGGCATACCCCGGCCCCGGGCCAGCATGTACTTGTGATCCGTCCGGAACGCCTCACGCTCGCCGAGGCCGGCGCCGACTCGGGTGGAGACGTGAACATTTTCAGTGGCAAGGTGACTGAATGCGTCTACGAAGGCGACAGTGTGCTGCTGCATGGAGATTGCGGCGGACTCGCCCTGCGCGTGCGGCTGCTCCTGGGCAACGGCGCTGCCGCGCGCATCCCCCGCCAAGGGGATGCTGTGGCCTTCGCTCTCTGCCGGCAAGATACGATCCTGGTGCCTCAGGCATGAGAACGACGATGCTGGCCGGCGCCGCTTCGCCCGTCATCGCGGACGTGAGATCGTCCGAAGCGGCGCTTCGCCGCGACTCGCGACGCGAGAACATCTTCCTCGCCGGCCTCATAGCACCCGCGGCGGTGCTGGTCGGGCTTGTCGCTCTGCTGCCCATCCTCATCCTCTTCGTGCTGTCCTTCCTGGACGAGTCGGGCGTGCCGACGCTGCAAAACTATCAGCGGCTGTTCGAAGGCGGCAACTATGCACGTGTTTTCGCGACGACCTTTCGCATCTCCTTTGCGACGACGGCCCTGTGCCTGGTGCTTTCGGTGCCGGTCGCATATTTCCTGAGCCGGTTGAAAGAGCGCACGGCCAACCTCGTCATGATCGGCATTCTCGTGCCACTGTGGACGTCCGTGCTGGTGCGCACCTATTCGTGGATGGTGATCCTGCAGCGCAAGGGACTTGTGAACGAGGCCGGCATGGCGATGGGTCTATGGGACGAGCCCCTTCGCCTGACGCTCAACGAAACCGGCGTTCTCATCGGCACAGTCCAGATCATGCTGCCCTACATGATCCTGCCGATCTACAGCGCCATGCGCAGGATCGATCCCTCCATGTCGTACGCCGCGGCCGCGCTGGGCGCCTCACCCGCGTATAGCTTCCGGACGGTGTTCCTGCCCCTTGCGATGCCTGGCATCCTCGCCGGCACCCTCATCACCTTCGTGCTGTGCCTGGGCTTCTATGTGGTGCCCGAGATCCTCGGCGGTGGCAAGGTTGTGATGATCGCGCTGCAGGCGGCCAAGGACGTGCAGATGTTCTACAACTGGGGCGCGGCCGCCGCGTTGGGCGTGGTGCTGCTCGTGCTCACGGGTGTGCTCCTTGCAATTGCCCGCAAGCTTGTTCCACAAAAACTGGGGAGCACGCCGGCATGAACAGCTACGAAATCGTCGGTTCACGCCGCGGCGTGGGAGGGCTGGCGCTCACCGTGCTGATGCTGATGTTCCTCATCGTCCCGACGCTTCTCATCATCCCGATGTCGTTTTCGGCCGGGGAGTTCCTGGAGTTTCCGCCTCAAGGCTTTTCGCTGAAGTGGCATCACGCCATTGCGGAATCCGAGGCGTGGCGCTCGGCGCTGGGGGTGTCATTGCGCGTTGCAGCAATCAACGTGGTTGTATCGCTGGTGCTCGGCATGGCGGCCGCCTATGGACTGGTGCACTGGCACTCGAAGTGGCGCGAGCCGGTGTTCGCGCTACTTCTCACGCCAATGGTCTTCCCCGTCATCCTCATGGGGATAGGCACCTTCTACGTCTACGCCAAGATCGGCCTGCTCGACACCCTGGGCGGGCTGGTGCTGGCGCACGCGACGCTGTCGATGCCGGTCGTGCTCGTCATCCTGACGGCCGCGCTCGCCGGCACGGACCCTAACCTCGAGAAGGCAGCCCGGGCTCTGGGCGCCAGCCGCCTCCGCGCCTTCTGGGACGTGACTTTTCCGCAACTGCGCTTTGCGACTGCCTCCGCCGGGCTCTTCGCGTTTCTCACGTCGTTCGACGAGGTCGTGGTCACGCTCTTCATTTCCGGCGGTGAGGCGACTACCCTCACCAAGAAGATGTTCAGCGCGCTGCGCGACATTCTCGACCCCAGTATCGCCGCAGTCTCCACCTGGGTGGTCGTCGTGACTGTGATCGGACTGGCCGTGGTGCAACTTCTGCCCCGCGGCAGCGCCCCTGCCAGTAGTCAGGCGGAGATCGCGTGAGCCGTCGCCACTACCAACGGCGAGAAGTCGCGTTCGGCCTCCTTGGGCGAGTAGCGCGAGCGGGACACGCTCACGTTGACCGCACCCACCGGCCGCTGCGCGGCGTCCAGCACGGTCGCGGCGATCGACAGGTCGCCGGGGTAGAACTCCTCCCAAGTCACGGCGTACCCCGCCTTGGCGGAAACCTCGAGTTTGCGCTGGAGCTCGCGCAGGTCGCGCGTGGTGCTGGGCGTATAGGCCCTGCGGTCGGAGCGGGCCAGGATGTCGGCCGCCTCGGCGCGATCCATCTTCGACAGCAGCGCGATGCCTGGCGCGGTGCAGAACATCGGGAGGCGTGTGCCGATGACGACATCGGTGTTGAGCACATGCTGGCTCGGAAAACGCGCCGCGAACACGATCTCGAGGCCGTCGGGCAGGGTCAGGTTAACCGTCTCGCGCGTCGTGTTGCTCAATTGCTGCAGATACGGCGTCGCGCGGCTGATCAGCTCGTGGGTTTGTATGAACATGCTGCCGAGCGTGAGCGTGCGCGCCGTGAGCTCAAAACGTTTGGTCTGCGGGTCTTTGGAGAGATAGCCGGCCTTCACCAGGGTGTGGGCGAAACGCTGGGCGGCGCTCTTGCCCATGTCGTCGATCTCGGCGATCTGCTTCAGGCCGAGCGTTCGGTTGGAGGCATTGAATGCATGAAGCACGGTGAACGCCTTGAGCACTGACTGCACCACCAGCCGATCCTCGCGTTCGTCCAGCCTGATGTCCGCTTCGTCGAGCGCCTCTTCGTTCGCGACCTTCTTTACCACGTCCTGCTCCCCCTGAAATGAACCCCGACGAACAGTTGGGGCCGTTGGGGACAGCCCAAACTCATCATCATCGAAATGCAATATGTTAGATCGCAATAGCATACCTTGGAGCGATCCGCCTGGCGAGACGCTACTGGGCTGGCTCGACCAGAGGGTCAAGGACAGCCCCGAACGCACCTACCTCTCTGACGAAGAGCGCGTCTACACGTTCCGTGAGATCGCTTGGGCTTCGGACGCCATAGCATCGCACCTCACCAAGTGCGGCGTTCGCCTGGGCGATCGCGTGGCGACGCTGCTTCACAATGGCGCCGTGAGCATGGCGGCGGTGCTGGCTATTGCGAAATGCGGCGCGGTCTGGGTGCCTGTGAATGTGCAACAGCGCGGCGCGAGCCTTTGCTACCAGCTCGAACATTGTGCGCCGGCGGCGGTAATCGTCGAATCGGAGCTCGCGCAAGTCGTCACGGAAAGCGGCGGATTGCCATCTCATGTGCCGCTCGTCACGCGGGTGGAGCTGGACCGCGCAGCATTCTCGGGCGAAAGGTTCGAACGGGCTCGGCCGGCTCCCGGCGATCTTTTTGCGATCAGCTATACCTCGGGCACTACGGGGCCTCCCAAGGGCGTGCGCGTCACATTCCGGATGCTCGAGTACTCCGCACGCGGCGCCATCCTCACCTCGATGGCGCGCGACGGCGACGTGTTCTTCGTGTGGGAGCCGCTCTACCATATCGGCGGCGCGCAGCTCATCGCGATCCCGCTGCTGATGGAGGTGAAGCTGGCCGTGGTGCCGCGCTTCAGTGCAAGCCGATTCTGGGAACAGGTGAGCGTGTGCGGCGCCACGCATATCCACTACCTCGGCGGCATTGCGCAGATCCTCCTTCGCACGCCCCACAGCGACTTCGAGACGAAGCACCGCGTGCGAGTGGCCTGGGGCGCTGGTCTGCCCGCCGCCGAATGGGCGCCGTTCGAACAGCGCTTCGGCGTGAAGGTCGTGGAGTGCTACGGAATGACGGAAGCGTCCAGCTTCACCACTTGCAACCTGCTAGCGGTTCCGGGCAGCGTCGGGCAGGCGGTGCCGTGGCTTTCGTTCAGGATCTGCGACGAGCAGGGTCGCGACGCTGCCTGCGGGCAGACCGGCGAGATCGTCGTCGCCGAGCGTATGCCCGGGGCGCTGTTCGATGGCTATTACCGCGACCCTGAAGCGACAGCCAGGGCCTTGAGCGCGGGCGAGCTTCGGACCGGCGATCTTGGACGCGCCGACGCTCAGGCAAATCTTTTCTTCGTGGGGCGGGCCACGGACAGTCTGCGCATCCGAGGCGAGAACGTCTCGGCCTGGGAGGTCGAACACGTCGTGAAGGGCCATGCCGCCATCGAGGACGCGGCCGTGGTGGGTGTTGCCGCCGACGTGGGCGAGCAGGAGGCCAAGCTCTTCGTGAAGCTCAGGCCCGGCGCCGAGCTGAGCGCGGACGAACTCGCATCCTGGCTTCAGCCGCGACTCGGCAAGCATCAAAGGCCCAGGTATGTCGTTTTCGTCGAGGACTTCCAGTACACGCCCAGCCAGCGGCTGATCAAACACACCTTGCCGCGCGACATTGCCAAGTGCTACGACATGACGCGTCGGGCCATCCTGGCGCAGGGGAATTGAAGTGAACACAGTACAGCTTTTCATTGGCGGCCGATGGGTCGACTCCGCGGATGCCGCAACTCTGGTGGTGACCGACCCTGCTACCGGCAAGCCCGTGTCCCGGGTGGCGAGGGCGAGCATCGACGATGCCGAATGCGCTGTCGCTGCGGCGGTTTCCGGCTTTCATGCATGGCGGGACCGGCCCGCGCGAGAGCGTTCGGTCGTGCTGCGCAAAGCCGCTGACCTGCTTGAGACGCGCTCGGAAGAGATTGCCCGGCTCATCACCAGCGAGCAAGGCAAGCCGCTCGCCGAATCGCGCGCCGAAGTCGCAAGCTCCGCAGACGTGACCCGCTGGTTCGCAGACGAGGGCCAGCGGGTGTATGGGCGGGTCATCCCGGCGCGCCGTAGCGGCGTCGTGCCGATGGCGCTGCGCGAGCCCGCGGGCGTGGTGGCCGCATTCACGCCATGGAACTACCCCGTTGCCCAGGCGGTCCGCAAGGTGGCCGCGGCCCTGGCCACGGGATGCTCCGTCGTTCTCAAGGGTGCGGAAGAGGCGCCCTCGTCCGTAGCGGCAATGGTGGCCGCTTTCGCCGACGCGGGCCTGCCCTCGGGCGCGCTGAACCTGCTCTTTGGTGAGCCGGCGCAGATCTCGGGGTTCCTGGTTCCGCACCCAACCATCCGTGTGGTCACTTTCACCGGCTCGACCGCCGTGGGCAAGAGCCTCTCCGCACTCGCGGGTGCGCACATGAAACGCGCCACCATGGAACTGGGCGGGCACGCGCCCGCCATCGTGTGCGCGGATGCCGACGTCGCATCGGCCGCGTGCCTGCTCGCCAGCCACAAGTTTCACAATGCCGGCCAGAGCTGCATTGCGCCCACGCGCATCCTCGTGGAGGCCCCGGTCTACGATGAGTTCGTCGAGCACTTTGTTCACGCCGCGCGCAACATCCAGGTCGGCGCCGGTACCGACGCATCGGTGCAGATGGGGCCGCTCGCCAATATCAGGCGCAAGGAAGCCATGCAGCGCCTCAGCGACGATGCGGTCCGCTGTGGGGCCATCCTGCTAGCGGGCGGCGAGCCCGCATCGGGCGGCAGCGGATTCTTCTGGCAGCCCACCGTGCTCTCACAGGTTCCGGTGCACGCGGCCGCGATGAACGAAGAGCCCTTCGGCCCCGTCGCGCTCGTCAACAGCTTCGACCGGCTGGACGACGCCATTGCCGAGGCCAATCGCCTGCCCTACGGCTTGGCCGCCTACGCGTTCACGCGATCGCAATTGAGCGCGTCGCGCATCGCCGCCGAAACTGAAGCCGGCATGGTCTCCATCAACGACTACGGCCTTGCCTATGCCGAAGTGCCGTTCAACGGCATCAAGGACTCCGGCTACGGCTCCGAGGGCGGCCCGGAGGCGCTGGAGAGCTTCCTCAACACCAAGTTCGTTTCACAAACCCATCTCTGAGTCCACGCCATGCACCAGCACATCATCGTTACCACAGAGGCCAAGGTCGGCCTCATCGTTCTTAACCGGCCAGCCGTCCTCAACGCATGGCACAAGGAGATGCGCGACGAGATCGTTGCGGCCTTGCGCGAATTCGACGCCGACCCAGGCGTCGGCGCCGTCGTGATGACCGGCGCGGGCGAACGCGCCTTCTCCGCGGGACAAGACCTCAACGAGGCCCACGACTTCGACGCCGACCGCGCCGAGGTATGGATCCGCGAATGGGAGACCTTCTACGAGACGCTTCGCTCGCTCACCAAGCCCATCGTGATGGCGATCAACGGGGTCGCCGCCGGTTCGGCCTTCCAGGTCGCGCTGCTCGGCGACCTTCGCGTAGGGCACCCGGGCGTGAAGATGGGGCAGCCTGAGATCAACAGCGGGATCGCCAGCATCACCGGCCCCTGGATCATGCGCGAGATCCTCGGGCTGTCGCGCACCACCGAGCTGACGCTGACCGGCAGGCTCATGGAGGCGGACGAGGCCCTGCGCGTTGGCGCGCTGCACCACGTCGTGCCCGCGTCGGACGTGATGCCCAAGAGCCTGGAGATTGCCCGCGAGCTGGCCGAGAAAGCGCCCCTGGCGATGCGCCTTGACCGCGCATGGCTGCGGGAAATGACGCAAGCGGGCTTCGAGCACGCCATCGCCGCGGCCATCCGCGCGCACCGCGAGTCCTACGGCTCGGGTGAGCCGGCGCGCAAGATGGAGGAATTCATGGAGAAGCGCGGCCACCGCGTGAGGTAGCTCACGGCCTACGGGCCGCTTTCCAGCGTTCCTGCAGCCGCCAGTGAAGTTGACATTAGAATTGTTGATGCCTAAACTATCTGCATCATGCTTCGGGCGCGTGCCATGAGCAATTAAAAGCCGCGGTCGCTATCGAGCGCTACAGCCACGCAGAAGGCTGGTTCGGTGACCATCATCACCTCAACGAGGCAGTTACTGCCACGGCGGCCAAGAGCATCACAGCGCCCGACAAGTACGTGGTGCGCGTCGCTGCGCAGAAACAGGCAGGGCAGGCGCACCGCGGTGTGTTGCCGATCTCGCTTTCGCAGCACCCCCTGTCTGCTATCAACTCAGTAGAAATCTAATGAAAAGAACGACTCAATTCCTGTTTGGCGCACTGGCCATCTCCATTTCGCTGGTGACGGCCGCGCAGCCGAAAAGCCGGGCGGCGCCCATCGTCATCGGGCAAACCTACGTGCAGACAGGCCCGCTGGCCGGGCTGTCGACGGATCCCATGATCGGCATTCGAGCCATGGTCGCCGCGACCAACGCCAAGGGCGGTGTCAACGGACGATTGCTCGAGCTACGCCAGGCCGACGACGCCTACGATGCCGAAAAGGCGGCAGCCAACGTGAGGAAGTTCGCCGGCGAGGGTGCCGTCGCGATCTTGTCGCCCATCGGCACCACGTCGTCGATGGGGGCCTTGAAGGCGGCCAACGAAGAGAAGATCCCCCTGGTCGCCCCGTATACAGGGGCGGCACCTGTCGTGAAGTTCACGCCTTACGGGTTCCCGCTACGCATTAGCTTTGACGAGGAGTACGGGCGTATCGTCAATCACCTGTTTACCGTCGGCATGACCCGGATCGCGTTCGCGCACAACGACAACCCCGGCGCCCGCTCTGCCATGGAAGCCACCAGGAAGCTGATCGAGCAACGCGGGCAGAAGATGGTGGGCAGCGCCGCGATTCAGCAAGACGCTTCGGACGCAGCCGCGAAAGCGCGCGAGCTCGCCGCGCTCAAGCCGCAGGCCGTGGTGCTGTCGGTGACCAATGCCGTTGCGGCCAAGTTCATTCAAGCCTACCGCGAGGCCGGCGCGGAAGCGCGCTTCTACTCGTTCTCTTTCCTGAATGGGCAGGGCCTGTACAAAGCCATCGGCGCCGACGCAGCAGGCGTGGTGGTTTCGCAAGTCGTGCCCTACCCCTGGAACTCGGCCATGCCCATCATCACCGAGTACCAGGCCGCCATGAAGAAGATGGGCGAGAAGGACTTCAGCTACGGCAGCCTCGAAGGCTACATCAATGCGAAGGTGGTGGTCGAGGCGATCAAGCGCGCAGGGAACAATCCCACCGCCGAATCCGTGAAGACCGCACTCGAAACCCTCAAGTCGCACGACCTCGGCGGCATCTTCGTCAAATACACACCGACCGAGCACACGGGGCTGACGTTTTCGGAACTCTCGATGATCAAGAGGGATGGGGGATATTCGAGGTGAGTATGGGGCGGCCAGCTCGGCATCAGGCGGTTTCGGCAGGCCCGACATGCGCCAGCTACTGTCCCGCTGTCGGTTGCCGACCTGAAGGGCAGGAGAGCCTCTGAGCACTTCATTGCACCGCGCTCTCACAACTGAGTACACGGGGCCGAGTGCAGCCGAATGCAAGCTAGCTCATCAGCTAAGGACCAGTAGCGTCTTCACCTTAGGTGAGCAACAGCTACCATCGCTAGGCGGAATGCTCTTTCCACCTGGGAGTTCACATGCTCGACCTAAAAACCGCGGCGGCTCAATACATCCGTATGTCGACCGACACTCAGAGCCTGTCGCCCGGAATGCAGAAGCATGCGATACAGGAGTACGCGCAGACGGCCGGCCTCACGCTGGTCGCTAGCTATGAAGACGAAGGTCGCAGCGGTCTCACGCTCAGACATCGAGCAGAAATGCGGCGTCTGCTAATAGATGTTGCGAGAGACGATTGCCCCTTCTCGGTCGTGCTCGTCTACGACGTGAGTCGATGGGGCCGGTTTCAGGACACCGACGAATCAGCCTACTACGAGTATCACTGTCGAATGCACGGCGTAGAGGTCGTTTATGTCAGTGAACCGTTCGATCGGCACAAGACGCCCATGATGGCGCTCATCAAGGCTCTCAAGCGTGCGATGGCGGCCGAGTTTAGTAGAGAGCTCGCCGTGAAGGTAATGGAAGCGCAGCGGCGTGCGATTGCCCTTGGATTTCAGATTGGCCGTACGCCGTGTATTGGTGTCGATCGAATAGCCGTGTCCCCTGAGAGAAACAGCAGAAGGCTGCTGATTTACGGCGAGCGACCGCGCAAGGCAGAACGCGTCGTCTGGGTACCTGGGCCGGCAAAAGAGCTGGCCCTTGTGCGGCGGATTTTTGCTGAGTACGCGACCACTGACATCGCCCTGGCTGCACTCTCTGTCAAGCTGAACAAGGAAGGTCACCTTGCAAGAGGTAAGGCCTTCACTCTCACGATGCTGAAGTGCCTGATCGATTGCGAAATCTTTTATGGAGAATTTACTTGGGGCCGGCGCAAAAGTGGCGCGCGGGCCCAACGTCGCTCCGACGAGGACCCCGCGTTTCTGCGTATGACCGGGATCATGGAGCCCATTGTGTCGCGGCAGACATGGAATCAGGCGCAGGCGAAGCGGCGGGATCGCCTACATGTATTCGACCGCAGCAAGCAGGAGTTGCTGGACGACTTGCGCGCGGCGCTGCGCAAGAACCCTGCGCTGACGGCTACAGAGCTCAGAGGCAACGGGTGTGCGTCGGTTGCGAAGTACCGCGAGAAGTTTGGCTCCGTTCGCGAGGCAATGCGTCTAGCAGGAAGGGACGAAGGCGCATTGCGAGCAGCCTACTTGCACCGGAAAGCCAGGACACACAAGCTCTCCAAGCGATTTAAGTGGGACCTTGCGCACCTCATGACGCAGAACGGACTTAAATGGAGCTTTCAAGGTAACCAGCAACTCTTCTTTGTTGAATCCACACTAAGGCTGAGTTTTAAGCTGATCTGGCAACGCGAACACCGTAGAGGACTCAGGTGGCACTTCCAGAGGGTTTCTGTCCCTGCTTTTGATCACCTGCTTCTCGTTCTAATGCAGGAGAACAATACGGCAGATGGAATCCTTCTAATGACTGCGTCGCAGTTCAAGGAGCTGCGAACCTGGTTTGTCGGAGACGGAAGCGTCGGCGCCAGAAGACTCGGTTCGGCAAGTGAGCTTGCGGAGCAGCTAGTGGCCTTGAGTGCGGGTCTACCGAGCGTTTTGATGGCGAAAGATAGCGCCACCACGCCTGCCCTGAATTGAAGGGAATTCATCACAAGAATCATTCCGGCTTTCGCACTGCTTCCGCTCAACATCAAGGCGACACTGCGAAGCACCTTCTGGAGGCCTCCTTTGCGCAAGGTCATCATCATTTGCATCGCCTCCCTGGCCCTGGGAGTGATATCGCCCTTCATCGTAAACACTATGGGGCTGCGCAGCGCATCGAGCGGGCTGCTCCACACGTGGTTCATGTTGCTTCCCAGCGTTGTCGATCAATGGCTCTGGCCAGACGGTGCAATGGCAATGCTGGCGTTAGCTACACTGGTGCTGACTTTTCAGTACCTGACTTTGTTCGCAATGTGTGCCGCGATATGGCCCCTAAGCAAAGTTGCCTTGGACTTTGTGCGTCCACCGCGACATCGGCAAGGACTTGGCGCAAGGCGCGGCTAATCGCCTACGCGCCGTAGCCATACTTTGACGATTCAGGGTGCATAACGCGCTCGATACCAGTCTCCAAAATTCCACGTTCGGCTGGGGCGGCGGCTTGACACTGCTGCGAAGCATCGCCGACATCCATACAGCTTCGGCGCCAATGCAGAGCGAAGGTACGCGCGACTCCGAGGCCTCGCCGTTCACGCAGACATCGCTCTGACTCGATCCGCAGCGGCCCGATTGCGGCCGCGAGACGTTCAACGGCCGCTTCTGGCCGAAAGAAGCCATCAACCCGATGAGTCCCCTTGCGTAGACAACGGCCGCTTCTGGCCGAAAGAAGCCATCAACCCGATGAGTCCCCTTGCGTAGACGATTGGTGCATCGGTGGGTGTGCTCATGCAAGTTTGGCCTCAAACGCCGAGCAATACGCCGTGCGCAGCCGAAAAGAAGTGTGAAGCGTGTGCGGTACAGTCGCTTATCGATCAAGGTGGGGAAATGGCAACTCGAATCCCGGGAAAGATTCG
>JAKFEZ010000001.1:0-6404 GCA_036675435.1 Ramlibacter sp.
CCTCGCCACGCAGCGGCCGAGTGTCGATGTGATCACCGGCCTCATCAAGGCCAACATCCCGACGCGCATCGCGTTTCAAGTGAGCAGCAAGATCGACTCGCGCACCATCCTCGACCAGATGGGTGCCGAGGCGCTGCTGGGCATGGGCGACATGCTCTACATGCCTTCGGGCACGGGCCTTCCGGTGCGCGTGCACGGCGCCTTCGTCAGTGACGAGGAAGTGCACCGCGTCGCCGACTACCTGCGCAGCCAGGGCGAGCCGAACTACATCGAAGGCATTCTCGAGGGCGGCACGCTCGACGAGGAGGGCGGCGCGGCCGGCGAGGGCGGGGGCGCAGCCGACGCCGAGGCCGACCCCATGTACGACCAGGCCGTGGCCATCGTGCTGCAGCACAAGCGTGCGTCGATCTCTCTGGTGCAGCGGCACCTGCGCATCGGCTACAACCGCGCGGCTCGCCTGCTGGAACAAATGGAGAAATCCGGGCTCGTATCGGGCATGGCGACGAACGGCAACCGCGACCTGCTGGTTCCCCGCCGCGATGCCGAATGAAGGATCGAGCGATGAAGGATGAAGGACGCCGGCGTGTGCGCGGACCGTTGAGCGGGGGTGGGCAGCGCTGGGAGTGCCTGTCCTTCGTCGCGCGCGTTTGTGTGGCCGGCCTGTTGACGCTGGCCGCAGCCACCGCCCGTGCCGACTCGCTCGAAACGCTGAAGGCTTTCATCAGCGAAGTGAAGACCGGCCGCGCCGCCTTCACGCAAACGGTGACCTCGCCCGACGGTGTCAAGAAGCGCAGCTCGAGCGGCAGCTTCGAGTTCGCGCGTCCGAACCGCTTTCGCTTCGCCTACGTGAAGCCCTACGAGCAGTTGATCGTCGCCGACGGCCAGAAGGTCTGGCTCTACGACACCGACCTCGAGCAGGTCACGGTGCGGCCCTTCGACGAGGCCTTGGGCGCGACGCCCGCCGCCCTGCTGGCCGGCGGCTCGCTGGAAGGCGACTTCGAGCTGAAGGCGCTGCCCGACGAAGCCGGGCTGCAGTGGGTGCAGGCCCTGCCGCGCGTGAAGGACGGCTCGTTCCAGTCGCTGAGGATCGGTTTTCGTGACGGCGCGCTGGCCGCGGTGGAGATCGTCGATGCCTTCGGCCAGCGATCCCGGCTGGAGTTCACGAAGGTCGAGGCCAACCCGGCCTTGCCGGCCGAGCGCTTCCGCTTCGTCCCGCCGGCCGGCGTTGACGTGATCGCGCAGTAGGAGCGCGGCGAAGAGGCCGCCGACGCCAGATGTCCTCGATGAGCCTGCCGCTGGAGCCGGCCGCCGCCGCCGGGGTCGGCGGTGCCGATGCGCCCCTGGCCGAGCGGCTGCGTCCGCGCTCGCTCGAAGAGGTGATTGGCCAGCCGCAGTTGCTGGGCGAAGGCAAGCCGCTGTCCGCGGCCTTCGCCTCGGGCCGGCCGCATTCGATGATCCTGTGGGGCCCGCCCGGCACCGGCAAGACCACGCTCGCGCGGCTGATGGCCGAAGCCTTCGACGCGCAGTTCATCGCCATCTCCGCCGTGCTCGGCGGCGTGAAGGACATCCGCGAAGCGGTCGAGCAGGCCCAGGTCGCGCGGGGCATGGGCCGCCGCACGATCCTCTTCGTCGATGAGGTGCACCGCTTCAACAAGTCGCAGCAGGACGCCTTCCTGCCGCACGTGGAGTCGGGCCTGTTCACCTTCATCGGCGCAACCACCGAGAACCCGTCGTTCGAGGTCAATTCGGCCCTGTTGTCGCGGGCGCAGGTGTACGTGCTCAAGTCCCTGGGCGATGACGACCTGCGTCTGTTGTTCGAGCGCGCGCACGACAAGGCGCTGACCCACCTTCAGTTCGATGCCGTCGCGATCGACACGCTCATCGGCTACGCCGACGGCGACGCGCGGCGCTTTCTCAATCTGCTGGAACAGGCCGACACGGCGGCGCGCTCGGCGGGCGTCCAAACGATCGACGCCGGGTTCGTCGAGAACGCGCTCAGCCTCAACGTGCGCCGCTTCGACAAGGGCGGCGACAACTTCTACGACCAGATCTCCGCGCTGCACAAGTCGGTGCGCGGCTCCCATCCCGACGCTGCGCTCTACTGGCTGTGCCGCATGCTCGACGGCGGCGCCGACGCCAAGTACCTCTCGCGCCGCATCGTGCGCATGGCCTGGGAAGACATCGGCCTGGCCGATCCGCGGGCACTGCAGATCACCAACGATGCCGCCGCCACGTACGAGCGGCTGGGTTCGCCCGAAGGCGAACTCGCGCTCGCGCAGGCCGTCATCTATCTGGCGCTCGCGCCCAAGAGCAACGCCGGCTACCAGGCCTACAACCAGGCCCGCGCCTTCGTGAAGCAGGATCGCTCGCGAGAAGTGCCGGTTCACCTGCGCAATGCGCCAACCCGGCTCATGAAGGAGCTTGGCCACGGGCGGGAGTACCGCTATGCGCACGACGAGCCGCATGGCTATGCGGCGGGCGAAACCTACCTGCCTGAAGGCATGAGCGAGCCCGGCTGGTACCGCCCGGTGCCACGCGGCCTGGAAGCGAAGATCGCCGAGAAGATGGCCTTCCTGCGAAGCCTCGACGACGAGGCCAAGGAAAGCTAGCTTGGCCGCGCAGTGCCTCTCAGTGCCGCCTCTCAGTGCCGCCTGGCAGTGCCGTTCGGCAGTCCCGATACTCAGTGCCGCACCGCAGGCGGGTCTCGCGCATCGACCACTTGACCCTTCAGGCTGCTCAGCCAGCGGAACACCTCGGCCACCGCCTCCACGTGCTCGTCGCCGATGTACTCGCCCAGCGCCACGCTGCGAAACAGCGAGCGCGCCAGCGGCGGGCTTTCGAGCACGGGAATGGCGCGCTGCCCGGCCTCGCTGCGCATGCGCAGCGCCTCCTCGTCCTGCCCCTTGGCGACGACAACCGGCAAGCTCACCACACCCGGCTCGTAATACAAGGCCACCGCAAAGTGGGTGGGATTGGTCACGACGACATTGGCACCCGCCAGGCCGGGCTGCACGGGCGACTCCATCAGCTCGCGCTGCAGCCGGCGATGCTCTCCCTTGACTTCCGGATCTCCGTCGGTGTCCTTGCGTTCACGCTTGCGCTCGGTCTTGGACATGCGGTTCATCTTGATGTACTCGAGATGCTGCTGCACGTAGTCGATCGTGCCCAGTGCCATCAGCACCACCGCGCCGGCGCCGAACATCACCTGCAATGCGGTCAGCCCGGCCAGGCCGAGATTGCCGGTCTCCCCGTAGATTTCCATGATGAGTGGGCGCATGAAGGTCTGCAGGGTCCAGATCAGCACGCCCGCCAGCAGGCAGACCTTGAACACCATCTGCACGAACACGCCGAGCTGCCGCGTGGAAAACAGCAGCTTGAGCGATTCGCCGGGATTGATGCGCTCGAACCGGATCTTCAGCGGGTCGGCCGACAGCACGCCCTTGGTCTGGAGCATTCCGACCGCCAGGGCAATCAGGATGGCGAGCAGCAGCATCGGCAGCACGATCCATAGCATGGCGGTGAGCATTTGCTCGATGGCCGGCCCGATCGCGGCCGACGAGGCGCCGCCCGTCGATGCGACGACGCCCAAAGCGGCGTCGAGGACGCGGCGCATCTGCAGCGCCATGAAATCGCCGTTCAGCCACACCAGCATGAACACCCCGGTGAACGCCGATGCGATGGTCAGATCGCGGCTGACGGCCACCTCGCCCCGCTTGCGCGCTTCGCGCAGCTTGTGGGCGGTGGGTTCCTCGGTTTTCTCTTCGCTGTCGTTGGCCATGATCTGTTCAGCGTTGGCGCCACACGCGGTCCAGCGTGGGAAGCAGGCCTTCGGAGTCGCTCATCTGCTGACGCACCACATCCACCAGATGGCTCAGCAGGAGCGCAAGGACCAGCAGTCCCGCAACGGCCTTGATGGGCATCGAGAAATAGAACGCGTTGAGCTGAGGTGCCGCGCGGTTGATCACCCCGATGCCCAGCTCGATCAGCAGCAGGGCGCCGAGCACCGGCGCGGCCAGGCGAGCCGCCACCTCCAGCAGCGTGCCCGAGGTGGCGATGGCGAAGTCGCTCACGGCGCCTGACAAGTCCGGGTAGAACGATGCCGGCGGCCACAGCACCAGTGATTCGTACAGCAACTGCATGAACACCTGCAAGCCGCCGAATCCGACGAACAGCAGCACGCCGAGCTGGCTCATCAGAACGGAGAGCGGGCCGGCGGCATGGTTGCCGTAGGGGTCGAAGATCTGCGCGTTGGTGTAGCCCGCCTGCGTGTCCAGCAACTCGCCCACGGCGGTCAGCGTCCACAGCACCATGCCCATGGCATAGCCGATCAGCCCCCCGATGAACATCTCCTTCGGCACGAAGGCGATCCACTGCCACATGTTCCAGTCCACCACCGGGAACGACACGGCCAGGCCTGGGTAAGCCACCAGCACCAGGATCAGCACGAAGGCGATGCGAATCTGCCGCGGCACGATCGCGCGCGTCATCAAGGGCAGCACCAGGAAGGCTGCAGCGAAGCGCGGCATGCCGGCGAGCAGGGGAAGAAACAGCGTCGTCACCCCGCCCGGGTCGCCGGCGAGCGCTTGCAGGTTCATGGCCGCCTCTGTGTGCCCGGCGCACAGCCCGGGTCGATCCGCGCGCCCTTGGCGCCGCTGTCGAGCGTTGCCTGGCACGAGTCGGGCGTGATGAGCGTGTCGTCAACTGCGAAGAGTCGGCACGGCTCGCCGCCGGCTCGCTGGGCGCAGGCGCGCAGCGCCCGATCGACCGCGTTGGCGCCACGCGCATAGCCGAAGCTGCCTGCGGTGCCGATGGCGAATGCCCGCGGCAGTTTCACGAGCATGAACTTCGCGAACGCGGCTCTCGCCGGCGAGGCGAGCTCGTCTGCGGCCGCTTCGGTGACCGGTGCCACCTTCAGCGCAGAGCCGGGTGGTGGTGGCGGCACGGCGTTGGGGTCGGGCGATACCGATGAGCCGACCAACGCCTCGGCGGCGATGATGCTGCGGCCGATGGTGGCCGTCTTCAGCTCGCCGATGGCGGAGCGAAACAGCACCGTGTCTTCGTCGAAGTGGTCTTCCACGGTCACACCCGCCGCAGCGCCGCGCGCCAGCACCAACCGGCCGAGGTACACCGGCCCCGTGGTCGTCACTTCGAACGGCACGTTGATCGTCGCCAGTGACCGCTGCGCGTCGGGCGTCTGCGAATCCGCATCGCGAATGCCCGTCAGCAGGTAGCGGTCGGGCGGCAAGGCCAGCGCCAGCAGGTAGTCGGCGTACTGGCCGGGCACGCTTTGCTGCAGCCGGCCCGAGACGGAGGTGACACCCGGCTGTCCCTGCAGCGCCACATCGACGCGCACCGCAGCGGGCGGCTCGAGAAGGCTCGACAGGCGCACCACCAGCAAGGCGCCGTGCAAGGGCGCGGGCACGGGCGCCGCCTTCGCGTCCGCAGGCGGCGGCGACGCGCAACCGGCCAACACGAGCAAGCCAGCCAAGCCCATGACGACCGTGACGATGGTGTGCTTGAAACGCTCTGCCTCGAACATGTATCTCGCCCTTCCTGCTGCTTGCGCCCGAATCGGCTGGCCGACTCGCCTGGGGCTTTGCCTGCCGTGAACGGCTCTTGCCAGTGGCGGCAGACCCCGTCTGGGCGGCCTGCCGGCATGCGCCGATCGTATTTCTTACGTTTGGAGCGCCGGCATGAAGAGTTCCTGAACTTTGCTTCAGCTTGGCTCGCGGTGGCTCGGGCGAGCGCAACACTGCGTTCGTCCATCGGTCGCTTCCGAGTCGTTGCAGTAGAGGTCATCGCATGTCACACGCCGATCCAGCCGTACATCTCGCCACCTCGACGCCTCATGCCAATGCAATGGCGATCGCACAGCGTTACCTCGGACTGGCACTGTCCTTCGACTACCTCTCCAGCGGACACGGCCACCGGCAGACCCGGCGCGTGATCGGCGAGCGCATGGCACGGCGCGGCGTCACGGCGCTGCCCGAATGCACGCTCCCTGCCGCAAAGAGCCGGCCCGCCAGAAGAGGCTGCGATTTCGGCGATCCGCAGGAGCGCTATCTCTGGGAAGTGGCCTGCCAACCCCGGCTGAGCAGCAGCGAGGAATACCGCCTCGCCATTCGCATGCGGGCGGGCGACCGCGAGGCACACGATGCGCTGCTGCAAGCCAACCTCGGTCTGGTGGTGATGTTCCCGCGCCGCTACCAGCGGCCCGGGGTGCCGATGCTCGATCTCGTCGCCGAACGCAACATGGGCCTGCTGACGGCCGCTCGCCGGTTCGACCCCGAGCTCGGCCACCGTTTCGCCACCTATGCCAAGTGGTGGGTGCGCCAGGCCATCCAGCTCGCCTTGCCCCGGTTGACGGGTGTGGTGCGCCTGCCCGCCAGCCACCATGCAGCCCG
>JAKFEZ010000204.1:0-6368 GCA_036675435.1 Ramlibacter sp.
CCCATGCACGTGGTGGCGGCGCTGACCGGCTTCGCCGGTGCGGCTCTGGCCATCCTGGGCGCGGGCACGGCGAGCGGGGCCTGGTCATGGGGTTATCTGCCGGCGCTGGGGTCGGCGTTCATCTGGGCCAGCTACTCGCTGTGGACGCGGCGCGTGCCGGCTTTTCCCACCGCCGCCATCGGGCTGTTCGGGTTGGTCTCCGGCCTGCTCTCGCTGCTGTGCCACTGGGCCCTGGAGCCGCGGGTGGCGTTGCAAGGCAGTGACTGGCTGCTGGTGGCGGCGATGGGGCTGGGACCGCTGGGCGCCGCTTTTTTCCTCTGGGACAAGGCGCTGAAGCGCGGCGACACCCGCCACATCGGCATCCTGAGCTACCTGACCCCGCTGGCCTCCACCGCGCTGCTGATGGTGGTGAGCGGCCGGCCGTTCACCTGGAGCATCGGTCTGGCCGCCGCAATGATCATCGGCGCGGCAATCCTGGGCACCCGCGCTCGCTAGAAGCGGGGCTTCATTCCTGCATGGCCTGGGCCGGATCCTCGGCCTCGACGATCCGCCGGGCCCACGGAGCGAGCCGCGTGGCGTCGGCCCGCAATACTTCCTGCTTCACGGCCAGGATCTGCGCCGGGTGCATGGAGAAGCTGCGCAAGCCCAGGCCCAGCAGCAGCCGGGTGTAGCTGATGTCGCCGGCCATCTCACCGCAGACACTGACGCCTTTGCCCTGCGCGTTGCATTCGGCGATGGTCTCGGCCACCAGCCGCAGCACCGCCGGATGCATTGGATCGTAGAGGTGCGCCACCGACTCGTCGGCGCGGTCGATGGCCAACGTGTACTGGATCAGATCATTGGTGCCGATCGACAGAAAATCGAAGTACTTCAGAAAGATCTTCAGCGTCAGCGCCGCGGCGGGAATCTCGATCATGGCCCCCAGTCGGATCGGTCCGGAGGCGACGCCGCGGTTGTCCAGTTCGGCGCGGGCGAAATCGACCAGCGACAGGGTCTGGCGGATTTCGCTGGGGTGGGCCAGCATCGGGATCAGCATGTTGACCTGGCCGTGGGCGGCGGCACGCAGGATGGCGCGCAATTGCGTGAGGAACATCGCCGGGTCGGCCAGGCTCCAGCGGATCGCGCGCAGGCCCAGGGCCGGGTTGAGGTGCGCGGCATCGCGCACTGAATCGTCCAGCGGCTTGTCGGCGCCCACGTCGACCGTGCGGATCGTCACCGGCAGCCCCTCCATCCCCTCGACCGCACGCCGGTAGGCCTGGTACTGCTCCTCCTCGTCGGGCAGGTTGCCGCGCCGGCCCATGAAGAGGAACTCACTGCGGAACAGGCCGACGCCCACCGCACCGGCCTTCACGGCGGCCGGTGCGTCCTCCGGCAGCTCGATGTTGGCCAGGAGCTCGATCTTCTGGCCGTCCATGGTGATCGCCGGGGTGTGGCGCAGGCGCGAAAGCCGGCCGCGCTCGAGCTCGCCCTGGCGTTGCTTGAAGCCATACTCGGCCAGGATGATGGGCGAGGGATCGACAATCATCACCCCGGCGTCGCCGTCGATGACGACCCAATCATCCTGACGCACCAGCTGGCTGGCGCTGCGCGCGCCGACCACCGCCGGAATGTCCATGCTGCGCGCCACGATGGCGGTGTGCGAGTTGCGCCCGCCCACGTCGGTGACGAAGCCGGCGAACACGCTCTGCTTGAACTGCAGCATGTCGGCCGGCGACAGGTCGTGCGCGATCATGACCAGCGGCACGTCCATGCTGTCGTCGAGCAGCAAGTCCTGCTGGGTCTTGCGGCGCCCGGCGGTGGGCGGCGCGACCGGCGACCCCACCCCCTTCATGTAGCGCAGGATGCGCTCGGCGACCTGCTCCAGGTCGGCCTTGCGCCCGCGCAGGTAGTCGTCTTCCATGTCGTCGAACTGGCGCGACAGCACCTCCAGCTGGGTCGTCAGCGCCCATTCGGCGTTGTAGAGACGGTCGGTGATCCAGCCCTTGACGCCGTTGATCAGCTCCTCGTCCTGCAGCAGCATCAAGTGCACATCGAGCAAAGCCGTGAGCTCGTGCGGCGCCTCTTTCGGGCCCATCAGCGAGATGGTGTGCTGCAGCCGATGGATTTCGTCGACCACTGCATTGCGGCCCACGCGGACGCGTTCGATCTCGGCCTCGATCTGGCCGGTTTCGATGAAATAGTGGGCCACGTCGACGCGGCTCGAAGCCATCAGCACGGCACGGCCGATGGCCACGCCTCGGGCAACGGCCAGGCCATGGACGGAAAAAGTCATGGCGCCCCCACGCGGGCCGGGGCGTTGGCGCAGCGGCGTGTCATTCGCCCTCCCCGAACTTGTCGGCGATCAGCGCCAGCAGGGCCTGCATCGCTTCCTCGTCACGCTCGCCGATTGTTTCGATCGCCACCTCGCTGCCGATACCGGCAGCCAGCATCATCACCCCCATGATGCTCTTGGCGTTGACGCGCCGGTCGCCCCGGCTCAGCCAAACTTCGCACGGAAAACTGCCGGCCAGCTTGGTCAGCTTGGCCGAGGCGCGGGCGTGCAGGCCCAGCTTATTGCTGATGGTCGTCGTGGTCCTGCTCATTGCTTCTCTTGGCTTGGTTCTGCGGCGCGGTGACGGCCACCTGCATCACGCCCTGGGTTCCGCCGGCGACGGCGCGGGTGACCAGCGCGTCCAGCGATTCGTTGCGGTAGCTCACGCTGCGCAGCAGCATCGGCAGGTTCACGCCCGTGATCAGGCGGGACTTGGCGCCGTCCACCAGCTTCTGGGCCACGTTGCTGGGCGTGGCGCCGAAGATGTCGGTCAGCACCAGGACTCCAGTGGCCGCGCCGCCTTGGCTGAGCTGCTCCATCGCGATACGGGCCGTCGCCAGGGTTTCTTCCGGCGGCATGTTGGGTTGCACGTCGATGGCTGCCACATGCGGGCCGCAGTCGGGAAAGACATGCAGTGCACATGCGCGCAAGGCATGCGCCAGCGGGGCATGGGCGATGATGAGAATCGCGTTCATTGACGCGAATTATCCTTTGCCAGCATGAAGTAGCCATACGAAAGAACGCTGAAGGCCAGGAATACGCCCATGGCCGCCCGAAACGAGCCCACCACCTCCAGCCCCGCCGCCTGGAAGCCGTCGACAAGCAGGCCGATGCCCCACTGCATCACGAAGACGCCGGCGAAGATGACCAGGTTGTAGGCCGATAAAGCCCGCCCGGCCGAGGCTGAGGGGAACACCATGCCCACCGCCGGCTGCGACAGCGAGACGAACGTGGAGGAGATGCAGAACAGCGCCCAACTCCCCGCCCCCGCTGCCGGTCCAGCTATGATAATGATAGCTAACATGACAAAGCTCAGGGGCAGGCCGTGGGCGATGAGCCAGTCGGTGCTGAGGCCTTTGCGCGCCAGCCAGGGGTTGAGCATGCCCCAGCTCCAGAAGGTGCACAGCATGGAAACGTTGATGACGAACAGGCCGGTCGCCGATTCCAGTGGCTGATAGCCCGCCACCCGCACCATCCACGGTCCCGCCCAGAGCGTCTGGATGGCGATCATGCCGCCGTAGCTGAAGAACCCCACCGGCGCCATGCGGCGAAAGTACGGATGGCGCCAGACTTCCCGGTAGCTGCCGGGCTGGCTGCCCGTCTCCGGCGCGGCGGCTTGCCAGCTCGGCACCTGCCAGACAATCACCGCCATGGCCACGGCAATGGCCAGGGCAAGAAACCAGAACAGCGGGCGCCAGCCGACCAGGGGCATCAGCCACTGCACCGGCAGGGTCGAGGCCACCATGCCGAACGACCCGGTCATGAGCATCCAGGAGTTGGCGCGCAACTGCGCGGTGGGCTCCAGCCAGCGCCGAAAGCCGGTCAGGGGCGCCATCAGGCAGGCGCTGACGCCCACGCCGCAGAGCACCCGGGCGGCCAGCAAGCCGGAAAAGCTGGTTGCCAGCGAAAAGGCCAGGCAGCCGGCGATGGCGATCAACAGGAAGCTGAGGATCACCTTTTTCGGCCCGAAGCGGTCCAGCCAGGTGCCCAGGGGCAGCTGGGTCGCGGCGAATCCGAAGAAGTAACCGCCCGCCAACAGGCCCAGCTCCTGCGCGGAGAGGGCGAACTCGCGCGTCAACGTGGGCGAGAGGGTGGCGGTGATCGCCCGCAGCAGCGCCGAGAAGAAGTAGGCGAAGGCGAAAGTCAGGAAGACGACGATGGCGGTGCGGCGCGAAAGCAGGCTCATTCGAAGGCGAGCCCCGCGAAAAACGATTCGGACATTTCCGGCTTGACCCGGTCGGCGTAAATCACCGCCTGAAACACATGGCTGCCGCGCGCGAAATACGCCGCCTGGCTTTCGACCGGGCTGCCATCCGCGCGCGCTCCGCTGGCCACCACCTGCAGCGACTCGCGCAGGGCCGGCGCTCCGGCAGGAACGAAAGGCGTCTCGCGCGCCGCGGTGCTGCGCAGGTTGGCCAAGCTCGCGGTTTTCCACAGCGCGAGGACTTCGCCGGTGCGCCCGGCGTCGCCGATGTCCGCGAACATCAGCGCGAAAGTGGCGCCGCCCGTGTCGCAGCCCAGCACCTGCAGGCTCACATCGCGACCAGCCATCGAGACGGTGCGGTCGCCCTTGTCGGGCTTGCAAGGCAGCGCGGCTTTCAGGCCGGCAGGCAAGGCGCGAACCTCGCGCCAGTTGAAAACCGGGCTGCATGCGGCCAAAGCCCATCCGCTGAGGGCGACGGCGGCGGCGGATCGAAACATCGTTCGATTATGCGTTTTGCCCGGGCCGATATTTTTCCGCAGACAATCAAGCCATGACTTCGCTTTCGGGCCTGCGCGTCCTCGACCTCTCCCGTGTGCTGGCCGGCCCCTGGTGCACCCAGACCCTGGCCGACCTGGGCGCCGACGTGATCAAGATCGAGCGCCCCGGCAGCGGCGACGACACCCGCGGCTGGGGACCGCCTTTCCTCAAAGGTGAAGACGGGCACGATACGGCCGAGGCCGCTTATTACCTGGGCGCCAACCGCAACAAGCGGTCGGTCACCTGCGACATTGCGCAGCCGGCGGGGCAGGCCTTGATACGCGAGCTGGTGCAGCACTGCGACGTGTTCATAGAGAACTTCAAGGTCGGCGACATGGCGCGCTACGGCCTGGACTACCCGTCGCTGAAGCAGTTGCACCCGCGGCTGGTGTATTGCAGCGTCACCGGCTTCGGCCAGACCGGCCCCTACCGCGAGCGGGCAGGCTACGACTACGCCGTGCAGGGCATGGGCGGGCTGATGAGCGTGACCGGCGAGCGCGACGACCTGGGCGGCGGTCCGCAGAAAGTCGGCGTGGCGGTGGCCGACCTTTTCACCGGCATGTACGCGGCGGTCGCCATACTCGCCGCGCTGCGGCATGCCGAACGCACCGGCGAAGGCCAGCACATCGACATGGCGCTGCTCGACACCCAGGTGGCGATGCTGGCCAATCTCGGAGCCAACTACCTGGTCAGCGGCAAGGTCCCGGGGCGCTCGGGCAACGCCCACCAGAACATCGTCCCGTATCAGGTCTTCGAGGTGTCGCCCAGCGCCCAGGGCGAGCGCGAATACCTGATCCTGGCGGTGGGCAACGACGTCCAGTACGCCCGATTCTGCGAAGTGGCGGGGCGGCCAGACCTGAGCGCCGACCCCCGCTTCGCCAAGAACCAGGACCGGGTGCGCCATCGCGAGGTGCTCGTGCCCCTGCTCGAAGAGGTCATGAAGCGCCGCGGCAAGGCCGAGTGGCTGGCCGCACTGGAGGCCGTCAAGGTGCCCTGCGGCGCCATCAACAACCTGGCCGAGGTGTTCGCCGATCCCCAGGTGATCGAACGCGAGATGGTGACCCGCTGGCGCCACCCGGCGCAGTCCGACTTGCCCCTCGTCGCCAGCCCGATCAAGATGAGCGCGACCCCGGTTCGCGCCGAATTGCCGCCGCCGCTGCTCGGCCAGCACACCGGCGACGTGCTGCGGGAACTGCTGCATTGCGCCGATGACCGGCTGGCCGCGCTCAGGAAAGGCAAGGTGATCTGAATGGCCACATTCGTTCTCGTTCACGGGGCCTGGCACGGCGGCTGGTGCTGGCGCGATGTGGCCCAGCCGCTGGCGCTGGCGAAGCATTCCGTGCATGCGGTCACCTTGACGGGCCTGGGCGATCGCGCGCACCTGATGTCACCCGCCATCACGCTGGAAACCCACATCTGCGACGTCGTGAAAACCCTGGAGGCCTACGAGCTCGACCAGGTGGTGCTGGCCGTGCATTCCTACGCCGGCATGATCGGCACGGCCATTGCCGACCGGCTGCCGGGCCGCCTGAAGCACCTGGTCTACGTTGACGCGGTGGTGCCCCGGCCGGGCGAAAGCTGGAGCAGCACCCACGC
>JAKFEZ010000219.1:0-30026 GCA_036675435.1 Ramlibacter sp.
AGGTTCACGATCGTGCCGTCGTCGGCGACGAAGGCGGCCGTGAGCGGCAGGAACGTGTTGCGCATCCAGAAGCACTGCTGGGACGGCTGCTCGAACACGAACAGCATGCCTTCGTGCTGCGGCATCTCCTTGCGGAACATGAGGCCGATCGTGCGCTGCTCCGGCGTGCGCGCCACCTGGGCGTCGATCTGGTGCATGCCCGCGGCGAGCTTGACGCGCGGCAGGTTCATCTGCGGGTCCTGGGCGGCCGCCGGCAGCACGGCGGCGGCGCAGGCGAGGGAAAGCAGAACTTGGCTGATCTTCATGCGGATATTGTGGCGGCCAAGCGGAACGCCCGCTCGGGCGCGAGCGCTTGACCCGCATCAACAAGGCGGCGTGCCACGAGCCCCTCGCACTCGGGGACCGCCGGCCGTTCAACGCTAGAATTCCATGGTTTTGCCAGCGGCCGAACCCACTTGCTCACTCTTTCCGGAGAAGTTCCCCCATGTACCAGCACATCAAGGTCCCCGCCCAGGGCGAGAAGATCACCGTCAACAAGGACATGTCCCTCAATGTCCCCGCCCAGCCGATCATTCCCTACATCGAGGGCGACGGCACCGGCTACGACATCACGCCGGTGATGCTGAAGGTGGTGGACGCGGCGGTGGCGAAGGCCTACGGCGGCAAGCGCAAGATCCACTGGATGGAGATCTACGCCGGCGAGAAGTCGACCAAGCTCTATGGCCCCGACGTCTGGCTGCCCGAGGAAACGCTGAAGGTCGCGCGCGAATACGTCGTGTCGATCAAGGGCCCGCTGACGACGCCGGTCGGCGGCGGCATCCGCTCGCTGAACGTCGCGCTGCGCCAGGAACTCGACCTGTATGTCTGCCTGCGCCCGATCCAGTACTTCCGCGGCGTGCCCTCGCCGGTGAAGGCGCCCGAGAAGACCAACATGGTCATCTTCCGCGAGAACTCGGAAGACATCTACGCCGGCATCGAGTGGGAAGCGCAGACCGACAAGGCCAGGAAGATCATCAAGTTCCTGATCGACGAGATGGGGGTCAAGAAGATCCGCTTCCCCGACACGTCGAGCATCGGCATCAAGCCGGTGTCCAAGGAAGGCACGACGCGCCTGGTGCGCAAGGCGATCCAGTACGCGATCGACAACGACAAGCCCAGCGTGACCCTGGTCCACAAGGGCAACATCATGAAGTTCACGGAAGGCGGCTTCCGCGACTGGGGCTACGAGCTCGCGCAGAAGGAGTTCGGCGCGGTGGAGATCGACGGCGGCCCGTGGTGCAAGTTCAAGAACCCGAAGACGGGCAGCGAGATCATCGTCAAGGACGTGATCGCCGACGCCTTCCTGCAGCAGATCCTGCTGCGCCCGGCCGAGTACAGCGTGATCGCGACGCTGAACCTCAATGGTGACTACATCTCCGACGCGCTGGCCGCGCAGGTCGGCGGCATCGGCATCGCCCCCGGCGCCAACCTGAGCGACACGGTCGCCATGTTCGAGGCGACGCACGGCACGGCGCCCAAGTACGCGGGCAAGGATTACGTGAACCCGGGTTCCGAGATCCTGTCGGCCGAGATGATGCTGCGCCACATGGGCTGGATCGAGGCGGCGGACCTGATCATCAGCTCGATGGAGAAGTCCATCATGAGCAAGAAGGTGACCTACGACTTCGCCCGCCTGATGGACGGCGCCACGCAGGTGAGCTGCTCCGGCTTCGGCCAGGTGATGATCGACAACATGTAATCACCGCGGTCTCCGTCCGCCAACACGAGCCCCGCCGGCGCAATGCCCGCGGGGCTTTCTTTTGCCCTCGCCAGTCCGTTGAAACCGCAACCGATCGCACCGGCGCGTCCCGGCGTGCGGGCCACTAAGATGCGACTGGCCGCCCTCCCGAAGAATGCAACCCGGTAGTCGATGCACCACAACGTTTCACTGATCACGACCTTGGCCGCCGGCTTCGGGCTCGCCCTGGTCTTCGGCTTCTTCGCCGAACGCGTCAGGGTCCCTGCGCTGGTGGGCTATCTGCTGGCTGGAATCGCCATCGGCCCCGGAACCCCGGGCTTCGTGGCCGACGTGGCGATCGCGTCGCAGCTCGCGGAGGTCGGCGTGATGCTGCTGATGTTCGGGGTCGGCCTGCACTTTTCGCTGGACGACCTGCTGGCGGTCCGGCGCATCGCCTTGCCCGGTGCCGTGGTCCAGATGGGCATCGCGACGCTGCTCGGCATGGGCGCGGCCTGGGCCTGGGGCTGGCCGGCCGGCGCCGGCCTCGTCTTCGGCCTGTCGCTCTCGTGCGCCAGCACCGTGGTGCTGCTCAAGGCGCTGGAAGCGCGGCGGGCCCTGGACACGATGAACGGACGGATCGCGGTGGGCTGGCTGGTGGTGGAGGACCTGGCCACCGTGATCGTGCTGGTGCTGCTGCCGCCGCTGGCCGCCGTGCTCGGCGGCAAGACGGCCGGGCCTGCCGCCGCCGATCCGCTGTGGCAGACGGTCGCCCAGACGCTGCTGCAGGTGTCGGCCTTCGTCGCCATCATGCTGATCGCCGGCCGCCGGGTCCTGCCCTGGTTGCTGTGGCATGTGTCCCGCACCGGCTCGCGCGAGCTGTTCACCCTCTCGGTCGTGGCCGCGGCCATCAGCATCGCCTATGGCGCGGCGGCGCTGTTCGGCGTGTCGTTCGCCCTCGGGGCGTTCTTTGCCGGCATGGTGATGCGCGAGTCCGAGTTCAGCCACCGCGCGGCGGGCGAGTCGCTGCCGCTGCGCGACGCCTTCGCGGTGCTGTTCTTCGTGTCGGTGGGAATGCTGTTCGATCCGATGGTGCTCATGGAGCAGCCGCTGCGGGTGGTGGCGGTGGTCGCCATCATCATCATCGGCAAGTCCATCGCGGCCGCCGGACTGGTGCTGGCGTTCCGGTATCCGCTGAACACGGCGCTGACGGTGGCCGCCAGCCTCGGCCAGATCGGCGAGTTCTCGTTCATCCTGGCCGGCATGGGCCTGTCGCTCGGGCTGCTCCCGCCCGAGGGCATGAGCCTGGTGCTGGCCGGCGCCCTCATCTCGATCGCGCTCAATCCGCTGGTGTTCCGGGCCATCCGGCCCTTCAGCGGCTGGGTGCTGGAGCGCTCCGCGCTGGCGCGCCGGCTGGAAAGCCGCGACGACCCCTTCGCCGAACTGCCCATGAGCACGGAGCGCAGGTACCTCGAAGGGCAGGTCGTGCTGGTCGGCTACGGGCGTGTCGGCCGGCGCATTGCCGAGAGCCTTCGCGAGCGCGATATTCCCTACGTCGTCGCCGAGCGCAACCGCGAACTGGTGGAAGACCTGCGCCGGGAGGGAGCGGCGGCCGTCTCCGGCGACGCGGCCGACCCCGCGGTGCTGATCCAGGCGCACATCGCCGACGCGGCGATGCTCGTCGTCGCCACGGCCGACACCATGGGCGTGCGCAAGATGGTCGAGACGGCCCGGCAGCTCAATCCCGGCATCGAGGTCGTGGTGCGCACGCACAGCGAGGACGAGTCGGCCCTGCTGCGCAGGGACAAGGTGGGGACGGTCTTCTTCGGCGAGGAGGAACTCGCCAAGGGCATGACGGCCCACGTCCTGCGGCGCTTCGACCGGGCGACGCCAGCCTGATTGCGTCCGCTCACGGCAGCTCCCGGCTGCGGCGGGCGCGCAAAAGCCGCCCGGCGGCGGCTTTGCTCGTGGGAGGCGCCCGGTCTACTTGGTCGCCGAGTCATGCCCGGAGGCATGGAACTGCGGCGCCCGCACCTTGGAGTGGCGCGCCGGCCGGTCGGGCGACGGCTGCGTGGCGATCGGCTGCGGAGGCGCCGATGCGACCACGTCGGTGGTATGGATGTTCTGGGCCAGCTGGCCCTTCGGTCCTTCGGTGATGTCGAAGGTCACGCGCGATCCCTGCTTGAGGGTCTTGAAACCTTCCATGGCGATCGCGGAGAAATGCGCGAAGACATCTGCCCCGCCGCCGTCGGGCTCGATGAAGCCGAATCCTTTTGCGTCGTTGAACCACTTGACTGTACCGGTCGCCATACCCTCGGCCCCTTGTTTTCCCTCTTGACCGCACCAAGTGTCGAGGTTCGGGGGCTTTGTGTCAATCTTTTCACATACTAAAGTTTTCGACTGTGATATGGAGTGCCGCGTCGTCGGCCGCCGCGGCCTCGAAGCCGAAAATCGCCGGCACCGGGAAACGAAAATAGATGGCACCGGCGGGCCGCTTGTCGCTTGAATGTGACGTCTGCGGCACCAAGTCACCGGAAGGCTGCAGCGCGGAACCCCCCTCGATAGAATGATTTTCATGGCCAGCAAACCCCCCGTTCCCGCCCCCGTCGCGCCCCGGACCAGGCCGAAGGAGGATGATGGCGGGTCGGTGGTGGTCGAGCGCAAGACGCAGAAGACGAAGCCGCCGCAGATGTACCAGGTGGTGATGCTCAACGATGACTACACCCCGATGGAGTTCGTCGTCGTGGTGATCCAGGAATTCTTCAACAAGGACCGGGAGACGGCCACCCAGATCATGCTGAAGATCCACCTGGACGGCAAAGGCATTTGCGGCGTGTACTCGCGCGATGTCGCCGCCACGAAGGTCGAGCAGGTCCAGGAGGCGGCTCGTCAAGCAGGGCATCCCCTGCAGTGCGTGAGTGAACCGGTCGAGTAAAGCCGGGTCGAACCGATTTAAAGTAGTACTCAGGAAGGCAAAAGGAAATCACATGATTGCCCAGGAACTGGAAGTCAGCCTCCACATGGCATTTGTGGAGGCACGGCAGCAGCGCCACGAATTCATCACGGTGGAGCACCTGCTGCTTGCCCTGCTGGACAATCCCAGCGCGGCGGAAGTGCTGCGCGCATGCTCGGCCAACATCGACGATCTGCGCAAATCGCTTTCCAATTTCATCAAGGACAACACACCGCAGGTCGCCGGAACCGACGACGTGGATACCCAGCCGACCCTGGGCTTCCAGCGCGTCATCCAGCGCGCGATCATGCACGTGCAGTCCACCGGCAACGGCAAGAAGGAAGTGACCGGCGCCAACGTGCTGGTCGCGATCTTCGGCGAGAAGGACTCGCACGCCGTCTACTACCTCCACCAGCAAGGCGTGACGCGCCTGGACGTGGTGAACTTCATCGCCCACGGCATCAAGAAGAGCGATCCGCCGGAGCCGACCAAGAGCGGCGAGCCGGGCGCGGCCGAAAGCGAGGAGGGCGGCGAGAAGAACGAGAAGGCCTCGCCCCTGGAGCAGTTCACGCAGAACCTGAACCAGGCGGCCAGGGACGGCAAGATCGACCCGCTGATCGGCCGCGAGTACGAGGTCGAGCGCGTCATCCAGATCCTGTGCCGGCGCCGCAAGAACAACCCGCTGCTGGTGGGTGAAGCCGGGGTGGGCAAGACCGCGATCGCGGAAGGCCTCGCCTGGCGCATCGTCCAGAAGGAAGTGCCGGAGATCCTCGCCGAGTCGAACGTGTATTCGCTCGACATGGGCGCGCTGCTGGCCGGCACCAAGTATCGCGGCGACTTCGAGCAGCGCCTGAAGGGCGTGCTCAAGTCCCTCAAGGACAAGCCGAACGCGATCCTGTTCATCGACGAGATCCACACGCTGATCGGCGCCGGCGCGGCGTCGGGCGGCACGCTGGACGCGTCGAACCTGCTCAAGCCGGCGCTGTCCTCGGGGACCTTGAAGTGCATCGGCGCGACGACGTTCACCGAATACCGCGGGATCTTCGAGAAGGACGCGGCCCTGTCGCGGCGCTTCCAGAAGGTGGACGTGGTGGAGCCGAGCGTGCAGGAGACGATCGAGATCCTCAAGGGCCTGAAGTCCCGCTTCGAGGAGCACCACAGCGTCAAGTACGCGGCCAACGCGCTGACGGCGGCGGCCGAACTCTCGGCGAAATACATCAACGACCGGCACCTGCCGGACAAGGCCATCGACGTCATCGACGAGGCCGGCGCCGCCCAGCGGATCCTGCCCGTGAACAAGCGCAAGAAGACGATTTCCAAGACCGAGGTCGAGGAGATCGTGGCCAAGATCGCCCGCATTCCGCCCGCGAACGTGTCCAACGACGACCGCGGCAAGCTGCAGAACCTGGAGCGCGACTTGAAGAGCGTGGTGTTCGGCCAGGACAAGGCGCTGGAAGTGCTGGCGGGCGCGGTGAAGATGGCGCGCTCGGGCCTGGGCAAGGGCGACAAGCCGATCGGCTCGTTCCTGTTCTCCGGTCCCACCGGCGTCGGCAAGACCGAAGCGGCCAAGCAGCTTGCCTACATCATGGGCATCGAGCTGATCCGCTTCGACATGTCCGAGTACATGGAGCGCCACGCCGTGAGCCGCCTGATCGGCGCGCCTCCGGGCTACGTCGGCTTCGACCAGGGCGGCCTGCTCACCGAGGCGATCAGCAAGAAGCCGCACGCGGTGCTGCTGCTCGACGAGATCGAGAAGGCGCACCCGGACATCTTCAACGTGCTGCTGCAGGTCATGGACCACGGCACGCTGACGGACAACAACGGGCGCAAGGCCGATTTCCGCAACATCATCATCATCATGACGACCAATGCGGGCGCCGAGGCGATGAACAAGGCGGTGATGGGCTTCACCCAGGTGCGCGAGGCGGGCGACGAGATGGCCGACATCAAGCGGCTGTTCACCCCCGAGTTCCGCAATCGCCTGGACGCCACCGTGAGCTTCAAGGCCCTTGACGAGACGGTCATCCTGCGGGTGGTCGACAAGTTCCTGCTGCAGCTGGAGACGCAGCTGGCCGAAAAGAAGGTGGAAGTCACCTTCACCGACAACTTGCGCAAGCACCTGGCCAAGAAGGGGTTCGATCCCTTGATGGGCGCCCGGCCGATGCAGCGGCTGATCCAGGACACGATTCGCCGGGCCCTGGCCGACGAGTTGCTGTTTGGCCGCCTCACCGATGGTGGCCGCCTGACGGTGGACATCGAGCTGAAGACCGACGACAAGGGCGCCGAGACTTCCGAGGTGCTGCTGGACATCCAGCCCTTGCCCAAGAAAGAAGGCAAGGCCAAGCCGGAGCCGGAAGAGATTTCCAGCGATTCCTGATCGCAGCCAGCAGGAAAAAAGCCGCCTTCGGGCGGCTTTTTTTGTGGGTGCCTCAGCCGCTTGTCATCGGTCCAGCAGCTTCACGATCAGGCGCCAATGCTTCGGCTCCACCGGCGTGATCGACAGCCGGTTGCCCTTGCGCAGCACGACCAGCTCCTCGAGGCCCGGTGTCTCTCGCAGTTCGGGAAGGCCGAGCGTGCGCGTCTTGCGCAGGACCTGAACATCCACGAGCAACCATCGCGGCGCGTCGGGCTTGGAGGCGCCGTCGTAATACGGCGACTTCTTCTCGAACTGTGTGGGGTCGGGATACGCGCCCGATGCTACGCGCGCGATGCCCACGATGCCGGGTTCTGCGCAGCTGGAGTGATAGAACAGCACGCCGTCATCCACGCGCATCTGGTCGCGCATGAAGTTGCGGGCCTGGTAGTTGCGCACGCCGGTCCAGGGCACGGTCGAGCCCGGCGCGGCCAGGGCGTCGTCCACCGAGACTTCGGCGGGCTCGGACTTCATCAGCCAGTAGTTCATGACGCCACTGTAGCCACAATCCTGGCGATCTGCGCCGCCGGCGCCTGTCAGCGGCGTGCCGCCAGCGCAGCCTTGCCGGCGAAACCGGACGGCGCCTCCGGGCGGGTTTCGATCCGCACCCCCTCGTTCCACTTGGCCATGCGCTCCGATCGAGCGAACGAGCCCACCTTCAGCTGCCCGGCGTTCCAGCCGGTGGCCAGGTGGACAATGGCCACGTCTTCGGTCTCGCCCGAGCGGGCCGAGACGATGGTGGCGTAGCCTGAAGCCTGTGCGGCCTTCAGTGCAGCGTGTGCCTGCGTCACCGTGCCGGCCTGATTCGGCTTGATCAGCACGCAGTTGCACGCGCCCAGCGAAGCCGCCGCGCGCACGCGCCCTGCGTCGGTGACCAGGTAGTCATCGCCCACCACCTGCACCCGATGGCCCACGGCCCGGGTGAAGGCCACCAGGCCGGCTTCGTCGTCCTCGGCCAGCGGGTCTTCGATGGAGACGATGGGATAGCGCTCGGTCCAGCGCACCAGCCGCTCACACAGGGCGTCGGAGTCGAGCTCCTCGTTCTCCAGCGCCAGCCGATAGCGTCCGCCGCGGCCGAACTCCGAAGCCGCGATGTCGAGGGCGATCGACATGTCCTGGCCCGGGATCAGCCCGGCCCTTTCGATGGCCGCCACCAGCGTGTCCAGGGCTTCCTCGTTGCGCGAGAAGGTCGGCCACCAACCGCCTTCGTCTGCGACGCCGGCAAGCGCGCCGCGCGCCGCCATCAGTTCGCCGGCGCTGCGATACACCTCCGCCGTCATCTCCAGTGCCTGTGCGAACGAGATGGCGCCGATCGCGATCACCATGAAGTCCTGCACGTCCACGCGGCGGCCCGCATGCGCGCCGCCGCCGAAGATCTGGATCTGCGGCAGAGGCAGTCGAACCGGTCGGCCTTGCGCCAGGTAGCGCCAGAGCGGTGTGCGCGCCTGGGCCGCTGCCGCATGAAGCACGGCGAGCGACGTCGCCACCAGCGCATTGCCGCCCAGCCGGGAAAGGTTGGGCGTCGCGTCCAGCGCAATCAGCGCGGCGTCGATGGCGGCCTGGTCCGTCACGTCGCGGCCGATCAGCACGGGCGCGATCTCGCGCTGGATGCCGGCGATCGCCTTGCTCACATCCAGCCCCTTGAAGCGTTCGCCGCCATCGCGCAGCTCCACCGCCTCGCGGCTGCCCATCGAAGCGCCGGCGGGTGCAATGCCGATGCCCACCGTGCCGTCCGCATTGGCCACCTCCACTTCGACGGTGGGTCGGCCGCGTGAATCCCAGATGCGGCGGGCCTGAATGCTCTTGATCTTCATGTGGCGCTTTCGTCGGCAATGCCCCGGGTCCAGAGCACCGCTATTTGTTCCAGGGTCGCGGGCGTGTCGCGCAGCAGGGCAATCGCCATGCTGCGCACCGACTCGCGCTGCGGCGGCTCCAGGTATTCCACGGGTGACTTGCCGTCCACGCGGGCCAGCGCCAGGCCGGGCAGCAGCAGCGCCACACGTGCCTCCAGCGCTTCGGTGGGCTCGAAGCGCACATGCGGCCGGTACGCCCGGGCCAGCGCGCGATAGCAGGCCATCAAGTCCAGGGCACAGGCGGGCAAGTGCACCGACTTCAGCAGGAAGTGATTGAGGCAGAACGCCAGGTCGAAGGCCGGGTCGCCGTACCACGCGCACTCGGCGTCCAGCAGTACGGGACCGTGCGGCCCGATCAGGATGTTCTTGGGACTGACGTCGCCGTGCACCAGCACCCGCCGCGTGCCGGCAGTTCGTTCAACGGTCGCCAGCAGCCCATCCGCCAGGGCAGGGTGCACGCGTGCGGCTTCCACCAGGTACGGCTCGAGGCGGATGGCATGGAAATTGGCATCGGTGGCAAAGCGCGCCGCCAGATTCGCGTCGCCGGCGGTGGCGGCGTGGATGCGCCCCAGCAAGTCGCCAACGGCGTGCGCGACGCCAAGATCGGCGCGGCCGTCCAGGAGCTCGGACTTCCAGTTGCGGTGCTCGGGGCCCAGGAACTCCATCACGAAGCTCTTGGTGGCGTCATCCTGCCCCAGCACCCGCGGCGCCTGGCCCGGCGCGATGGCCTGCACGCAGCGCAGCCAGTCGATCTCGGAAAAAACGCGTTCCACCGGCACGTTCCATTCCTTGGCCACCTTGAGCCGGGGCAGCGCCTGCTTCAGGCAGTAGCGGCCCGAGAGCAGGTCGACTCGGTAGATGCCCGACGAAACGCCGCCGGTGAGCGCCGTCGCCCGCACCGGCTCATCGGCGCCGGCCAGGCCGAGCGACACGAAGATGCGACGCATCGCCGCCGCGTCCTGCGATAGATCGACATAGGCCATTGCCGGGCATTATCGCCCGCGGCCCGACTGCGTCAGAGACGCCGCGACAGGGGGGAATATTCAGTCACCAGCCTTTGGCGTTGACGAATTCCTGCAATTCTTGCGCCACGATGATCGAGCCATTGTTGTTCAGGTGGATCTCGTCGAAACGCAGCGACGAGGGAACCACGTCGTTCTGGCTGTCGATCACGTCCTGCGCGTTGGCAGGGTCGAAGCGGCTGACCAGATGAGCCCGAATGTCGAGAAAGTTCTGTGGATACAGCGAGGCCAGCTCGTTGTTCAGCTGGATGATGGCCGCGTAGTCGCGCCCGCCCCTGATTTCATTGGCGGTCGCCTGGTTGACCAGTGCCATCACGACGAAGCGGTCATTGCCAGGCGGCAGCGCCGCGACCGAGGCCGCGATGTCGGCGTTGATCTGGGCGGGCGCCCGCTGGTTGTTGTGCCCGTACCAGAACACGTTGATCCAGCCGTTGTGGCCGGATGCGGCCGCGTCGGTGAGCTGCCGGGCCGCAATCTCCGATGAGGTCTGGCCGCTGATGCCGCCGTCGAAGATGGTCCTGTCGGGCATCAGCAGCCGCAAGTTGTTGGCCACCGGCGGCGTCAGCGAATCGCCCCACAACGCGATGTCCCGTGCCAGCGGCTGTTGCGGACCTGGTTCCGGTCGCGGATCCGGTGCGGGCACGATGGGTGCCCCACCGCCCACCGGCGTGCCGCCGCTGCCTGCGGCCGGGTCTGCGCCGCCGCCGCCACCGCCACAGCCCCCGAGCATCATCGAAGCTACCAGCGAAAGCGCGGCACGTCTGTCCATTGTTTTTTTCTCCTGGTTCAGGCAGCCCATTCTGGGGCTGAGCCGCAGCCGGAGGTGTTTCGGATTCCGCTCATCGTGCATGTCCGTGCAACGTTTCGATGCGGTCCCTAGAATGACTGCATGACCCAACTCATCAAGATCGCCGTCATGGGCGCCGGCGCCGTCGGCTGCTACTACGGAGGCATGTTGGCGCGCGCGGGGCACGAGGTGGCGCTGATCGCCCGCCCACAGCATGTCGACGCGATCCGGCGCGACGGCTTGCGCATGGAAACCAGGACCTTCGACGAGCAGGTGCCGCTGGCAGCCAGTGCCGACCCCGGCGCGGTCCAGGGTGCCGACCTGGTGTTGTTCTGCGTCAAGTCCACCGACACGGAATCGGCCGGCGCCGAGATCGGACCGCACCTGACGCCCGGTGCGCTGGTGCTGTGCCTGCAGAACGGCGTGGACAACGCCGATCGGCTCCGTGCGGTCTTGCCGGGCCGGGACGTGGCCGCCGCGGTGGTGTACGTTGCCACCGAGATGGCCGGCCCCGGCCACGTCAGGCACCACGGGCGCGGCGAGCTGGTGATCGAGCCTTCCCGCAGCAGCGAAGCAGTGGCGCAGGCCCTGATCGCAGCCGGCGTGCCGACCGAGATATCGGGCAACGTGCGCGGTGCGCTGTGGCTCAAGCTGATTCTCAATTGCGCCTACAACGCCGTCTCGGCCATCGCGCAGCGGCCGTACGGCGAGAACGTGCAAGGCGAGGGCATCCAGGGCGTGATGCGCGACGTGGTGAACGAGTGCCTCGCCGTGGCCCGGGTCGAGGGTGTCGAGGTGCCCGGCGATGTTGACGCCGCAGTCCGCAAGATCGCCGAGAGCATGCCAAGCCAGTTTTCGTCGACGGCGCAGGACCTGGCGCGCGGCAAGCGCAGCGAGATCGACTACCTCAACGGACTGATCGTGCGGCGCGGCGAGGCCCTGGGAGTGGCGACGCCCGTGAACCGCGTGCTGTGGGCGCTGGTGAAGCTGCTCGAAACGAAGCTAGCTTGAGCATGATTCACGAGCAGGCCGCGCCGCAGCGCGGCTGGCTGATGGCCACCCTGGTCGCCCAGCTGGCCTTCGGACTGTTGGCCATGACGATTTGCCTGCCTTCGATGCAGGCCTGGTCCCTGATCTTCGACGCCAGCCAGGCCAGCGTCCAGCTCACCTTCAGCGGCTATGTGGTCGCCTATGGCGGCATGCAGCTGGTCTACGGCCCGCTGTCCGACCGCTTAGGACGCAAGCCCATCCTGATGACGGGCTTGACCCTGGCGGGCGCCGGCTCGGTGCTGGGTGCCCTGGCGCCCGACCTGTGGACGCTGGTGGTCGCGCGCGTGTTGCAGGGTGCGGGCTGTGCGGCCGGCATGGTGGTGGGCCGGGCGATGGTGCAGGACGTGTTCGCCGACAGCGAGCGCACCCGCATGATGGCTTTCATCGGCATGAGCATGGGCGTGTGCCCTCCACTGGCCATGCTGGTGGGTGGCCAATTGCATGTGCGCCTGGGCTGGCAGGCCAATTTCTGGCTGATGGCCGGGCTGGCCGCGACACTGCTGGTGATTGCCTGGCGTATTGTGCCGACGCGCCGATCGGATGCCTCCTTGCCGGCCCCGGGCTGGCAGGCGCTGTTCGCGGGCTACGCCCGTCTGGCCCGTGTCCCGGCTTTCCTTCTGTTCGCCACCGTCCTGGCCGCGACCACCGCGACCTTCTATGCCTTTCTGGGCGGCGCGCCGATCGTGCTGGCTGCCTATGGCGTCGGTCCCGAGCAGATCGGCTGGTACATCATGTGCATCCCCGGCGCCTACATTGTCGGCAACGTGCTGACGGCGCGACTGGCACACCGGCTGGGTGACCGCGGTCTGATGGCGCTCGGCCAGGTGGCCACCCTGGGTGGGCTGTGCCTGATGCTGGCGCTGGCCCTGGCCGGCTGGCATACGCCGCTGGCGCTGGCCCTGCCCCTGGTGGTGCTGGGCATCGGCAATGGCCTGCTGGTGCCGCCGGCACTGACCGGCACAGTGGGTCTGATTCCGGCCTTCGCCGGCTCGGCCGCGGCGGTGGCCGGGCTGATGCAGCAGATGACGGGCGCCGTCAGCGGATTTCTGGTGGGCCTGGTGCCGCACCACGGCCCTGTCAACCTTGCGCTGCAGATGATGGCCTGGTCTATAGCCGGCCTGGCGGCACAGGTGGTGCTATATCGCTACTTTCTGCGGCGGGCTTGATTCGCTGAGGATGCGGGCGGCCCCCGCCAAGCCGCTGCTAACCGGCCAAGCCGACGAACACGTTCTGCACATCGTCGTTGCCGTCGATGGCGGCCAGGAACGCCTCTACTTCTTCAAGCGCCGCCGGGTCCAGGCTGGCCGGGTCGACCGGGTTCTTGGGCTTGTAGCCGAGCTTGGCGGACAAAACCGTGAAGCCGTGGGTCGGCAGCGCGCGGCTCACCAGGTCGAGATCGGTGGGATCGGTGATGAACATCGTGGCGCCCTCGTCGCCACCCGGCTCGAAGTCTTGCGCCCCCGCTTCGATCGCTGCGAGTTCAGGATCGGCGCCCGCTGCAGCAGGCTCCGCTTCGATCATGCCGACGTGGTCGAAATCCCAGGCGACCGAACCCGACGCGCCTAACTGCCCCTTGCGAAACAGTACGCGCATCTCGGGCGCCGTGCGGTTGACGTTGTCGGTGAGGCACTCGACCATCACGGGCACACGGTGCGGCGCGAAGCCTTCGTAGATGACATGCTCGAAACTCACCGTCTCGCCGGTCAGGCCGGCGCCTTTCTTGATGGCGCGATCCAGCGTTTCCTTGGGCATAGAAGCCTTGCGCGCCTGCTCCATCACCAGCCGCAGGCGCGAGTTGGAGGCGGGGTCTGCCCCGCCGCGCGCCGCCACCATGATGTCCTTGGCCAGGCGGCCGAACAATTTTCCCCTGGCATCCGCGGCCTGTGCCTTGCCTTTCGCTTTCCATTGCGCGCCCATGTCTGGTGTTCCTTCCGTGTCGAATGTCGCCGAATATCGCTGAGTCTGCTTTTTCTTACCCGGCGCATCGGCGCTTGCCGGCTCTGCCGGGGATAGTTGCTGACCCCATGGTCCAGCATTGTCGGACACCATGAACGCGTGAAGTTTATCGATGGCATCGGAGGACGCATGAAACCCATCTGGAAAGAGTTCGGACTTACCGTGTTGGCCGCCAGCCTGGTGGGAGTTTTTGGCCTGACCTGGAGTGATCCTGGATTCGCCAAAGGCGGCGGAGGCGGAGGCGGTGGAGGTGGCGGAGGTGCCGGCGCGGGCGCTGGTGGCGGAAGTGGGGGTGGAGGCGGCGGTGGTGGCGGCGACGGTGGTGGTTCTGGTTCTGGTTCTGGAGTTGGCGCTGGCGGTAGCGGCGGAGCAGGTGGTGGTGGCGCCGGTGCAGGTGGTGGTGGCGCAGGTGGCGCCGGGGCTGGAGCAGGTGGCGCCGGGGCTGGAGCAGGTGGCGCCGGGGCTGGTGCAGGTGGCGCCGGGGCTGGAGCAGGTGGCGCCGGGGCTGGAGCAGGTGGCGCCGGGGCTGGTGCAGGTGGCGCCGGAGCTGGTGCAGGTGGCGCCGGAGCTGGAGCAGGTGGCGCCGGAGCTGGTGCAGGTGGCGGCGGAGCTGGAGCAGGTGGCGGCGGAGCTGGAGCAGGTGGTGCCGGAGCTGGAGCAGGTGGTGCCGGAGCCGGAGCAGGTGGCGCTGGAGCCGGAGCAGGTGGCGCTGGAGCCGGAGCAGGTGGCGCTGGAGCCGGAGCAGGTGGCGCCGGAGCCGGAGCAGGTGGCGCGGGGGCCGGAGCAGGTGGTGACAGTGCCGGAGCAGGTGGCGTGGGGGCCGGCACGGCAGGCGCGGGCGCCGCGAGTGGCGCGGGGACGGCCGGTGTCGGCTCATCCAGCGTCGGCGCGGTGGGCGCGGGGTCGGCAGGCGATACCGTGGGTGCGGGTGTCGGAACAGGAGACGCTGGCAATGGGGGCGTGGCCGTTGGCGTCACTCGCAGGTGGCCGCTCGACTGGTACCCCGGTTCTGACCAAACGACTGCCCCGGTGGCCGGCTACAGGGTCGCTCCACCACAGCCAGTCGCGCCCCGTCCTCGCGTGGTCGGCACCGTGATCAGGTCGGTTGGCCCGGCGACGCCAGTTCCGGCGCAGGTCAGCCCGGCTGGTGACAGCACCTTGGCAGCGAATGCCCGTTCATTCCCGGTGCGCGAGCCGCTCCTGGTGGGCGAGCCATTGCCACCTGTGACGCGCGCAACATCCGTCATGGGTGCCCAACCCACCGACGAGGTCGCCAACCCCTTGCGGCGCTGAGCCGGCGCCATTCTTCCTTCGGCCGGGTGGCCGAAGGAAGAAGGCTGTCACACTATGGGGGCGCCAAACGTCTACTGAACCATGGACGAAGCCACCCGCACTTTCGATCGCCTGCGGCCCCGCCTGCAAGGCATCGCCTATCGCATGCTCGGTTCCACTGCCGAGGCCGAGGACGTGGTGCAGGACGCCTGGCTGCGCTGGCATGAGGCGCCCCGGGACACGCTGGTCAACACAGAGGCCTGGCTCGTTACCGTGGCCACGCGCCTGTCGATCGACCGGCTGCGTTCCGCGAAGGTGCAGCGAGAACACTATGTGGGCACCTGGCTGCCTGAGCCTTTGCTGAGCGACACGCCGGCGACGCCCGAGCAGCTTCTGGAGCGCGCCGACGATGTATCGGTCGCTTTCCTTTTCATGCTGGAGCGGCTGGCGCCGGAAGCACGAGCGGCATTTCTCTTGCGGGAGATCTTCGACGCCGACTACGCCCAGCTATCGCAGACGATCGGCAAGAGCGAAGCGGCCTGCCGCCAACTCGTTCACCGCGCCAGGAGCCAGCTGCGAGAGGAAAAGCCGCGGTACGTGGTTTCCAATGAAATTCATCACCGCCTTTTGAGCAGCTTCGCGCAGGCCATGGCCGACGGCAACTTCACCGGCCTCACGTCGATGCTGGCTGACGATGCCGTGCTGATCGGCGACGGCGGCGGCAAGGTTCCCAGCTTCGGCAAGCCCCTGGTGGGCGGCCGGCGCATCGCCCAGCTGCTCTATGCCTCCCACCGGCGTTTCGGCAGTGGGGTGAAGGTGGAACTGGCAGTGATCAATGGGCGGTGGGGCGTGCTTCGATTCATCGAAGGCGTGCTGGAGTCCGCGCAATCGTTCGAGACGGACGGCGAGCGCATCGTGCGCATCCACGTTCAGCGCAATCCGGACAAGCTGGCGCGCATCGCGGCCGCCGTCCGTCCCGCCTGAGGGCCGCTGTTGTCACAGGCCGCCTGGGCCGTCTTCTGGGTGTGGTCATCCCAACCCTTCCCCGGAGAAAAACTTCATCGACGCCATCTACCAGCGCTTACGCGGCCAGTTGTCGGACAAGGAGATTTCTGATTTGACGTTCATGGTCATGTCCATCAATGGCTGGAACCGCGTCAGTGTGGCTTTCAGAAGCGTTCCGGGCTCCTCGGACGCAGCCTTCGGCCTGGACAAAGCCAAACTGAATTGATCTGCTTCGGTCCCCCGGCACAATAGCCGGATGACCGAGATCGATGACGACCAGGAAAAAATCCAGGAACCCCGCCTGTGGCGCGACAACGGCTGGACCGCCAAGGTCATCAAGAACGATGACGACGACGGTTGGGCCGTGGCCATGACCCCGAGCGGGCAGTCCGAGCCGGCATTGATCGGGCCCTGGACCATGGGGCGCGACAAGAAAAACCCGAAGCCGCTTGACAGCTCGGCTTTCAATACGCTTGTCAAGACCGCCTCCGAGTTCGTGCGGCGGCACGAGCAGCAACTGCACGCCAGCTTGCACCAGGCGATCGATATCGCACATGCCGGCGGGCGGTTCACCGTGTCGCTGGACATCGAGCCCGACGAGGAAAATCCTTCGGCGACGCTGCGCGCACTGGACGCTTCCGGCGAAGGAGTGGCCCAGGCGCGCGTCGCGCCGTCGTTCAAGCTGACCCGGGCCAGCGCCAGTGCCTGGGCCGAATCAGGTTTCAGTGTGGAGCACCTGCGACGGGCTTGACTTCGCCGCGCAATAATCGCCCGTCATTCAAGGAGTTGTCTAGTGCGCACCCTCATTTCCGCCGCCGCGCTGTGCCTGTTGGCACCGGCCGCCATCGCCCAAGCCCCCGCCGGCGCCGTTACCACCCCGAGCGGCCTGGTCTACCAGTCGCTCAAGGAAGGGACGGGCGCCGCGCCGGCCGGCACCGATACCGTCAAGGTTCACTACCGCGGCACCTTGGCCGACGGGCGCGAGTTCGACAGCTCGCACAAGCGCGGCGAACCCACCGAGTTTCCGCTCAACCGCGTCATTCCTTGCTGGACCGAAGGCGTGCAGTTGATGAAGCCTGGCGGCAAAGCCCGCCTGACTTGCCCGCCGGCCATCGCGTATGGCTCACGCGGCGCCGGCGGTGTCATCCCACCCAACGCCACGCTGCAGTTCGAGATCGAGCTGATCTCCGTGAAACGCTGAGGCAACGAGCGGCGTCCCCTGCTACCGTTGGATCGAAAAATCCACTGTTTGCGGCCGCCCTTCAATCCGCAAGCGCGCGGCGACCTCTGGAGTTTCCGCCAGCAGCGTGCCCTTGCGCCACACCTTCAGCCGGTTCGCCCTGAGGCGGATCGCCTCGGCCGGATCGCGCGCCTGCAATAGCACGAAGCTGGCGTTGCGACCCGCCTCGATGCCGTAGCCGTCCAGGCCCATCACCTTGGCTGCGTGGGTGGTCACCGCGTCGAAGCAGGCGCGAATGCCTGCCTGGCCGGTCATCTGCGCCACGTGCAGCCCCATGTGCGCCACCTCCAGCATGTCAGCCGAACCCATGCCGTACCAGGGGTCCATCACGCAGTCGTGGCCGAAGGCGACATTGACGCCGGCAGCCATCAGCTCGGGCACGCGAGTCATGCCGCGGCGCTTGGGATAGCTGTCGTGGCGCCCCTGCAGGGTGATGTTGATCAGCGGATTGGCGACGACGCTGACGCCGCTTTCGGCAATCAGCGGTATCAGCTTGCTCACGTAGTAGTTGTCCATGCTGTGCATGGAGGTGCAGTGGCTGCCATTGACCCGCCCTTGCAAGCCCAGGCGCTGCGTCTCGAAGGCCAGGGTTTCGATGTGACGCGACATCGGATCGTCGGTTTCATCGCAGTGCATGTCCACCGGCTTGCCGCGTTCGGCCGCGATCTCGCACAGCAGCCTGACGCTGGCGGCGCCTTCGCTCATGGTGCGCTCGAAATGCGGAATGCCGCCGACGACATCCACGCCCAGATCCAGCGCGCGCTTCAGGTTGTCGACGCCGCCCGGGCTGCGCAGCACGCCGTCCTGCGGAAAAGCGACCAGCTGCAAGTCGATGCAGGAGGCAACGCGGCGCTTGACTTCCAGCATCGCCTCCACCGGCAGGAGGCTGGGGTCGCTGGTGTCCACGTGGCTGCGGATGGCCAGCAGGCCGCGGGCCACGGCCCAGTCGCAGTAGGCCAGGGCGCGTTCGATCAGGTCTTCGGCTTTCAGCAGCGGCTTCAGTTCGCCCCAGACCGCAATGCCCTCCAGCAAAGTGCCGCTTTCGTTGATGCGTGGCAAGCCATAGCTGAGGGTGGCGTCCATGTGGAAGTGAGGGTCGCAAAAAGGCGGGGCCAGCAGGTAGCCGCCGGCGTCGATGGTCTCGCCGGCCGCGGCCAGCAGGCCAGGTGTGACCTCGGTGATCACGCCGTTGCGCACAGCCACGGACATGTCGGTGCGGCCGTCGCAAAGGGTTGCGTTGGTGATGAGGAGATCGAGCATGGCGATCCTTGTTTCTATAGGTCGAAGGCACGCTCGATGAACCACCAGGTGGCGAGCAGCGCCACCATGATCGAGCCGCCCATGAGTATGCCTAGCCGGTAGAAGCGGGTTTTTCGCAAGCCGTAGGCCAGCGGCAGGAAGGCCGCCACGATGGCCAGCTGGCCCAGCTCCACGCCGACGTTGAAGCCGACCAGCGCCAGCACCAGTGCGCCCTGCGGCAGGCCCAGGTCGGCCAGCACCGAGGCAAAACCGAAGCCGTGGATCAAACCGAAGATGAAGGCCAGCAGCCAGCGCCTCGATTCGATGGTGCCGCGCAGGTTGTTCAGCGCTGCCAGCACCACCGACGCGGCAATGACAGATTCGACCAGGCGAGAGGGCAGGGTGATGATGCCCAGCGCCGCCAAACTGAGGGTGATGGAGTGTGCGACGGTGAACGCGGTGACCACCTTCAGCACCTCCACCACGGCGCCGCGCAGCCCGCCCACCGGCTGCCACGCGCCCGCGCGGCGCACCAGCACCGAGGGCAGCAGCAACGCCAGCAGGAACAGGATGTGGTCGAAACCGATCCAGATGTGCCAGACGCCTTCCACCACGTACTGGCGCAGGGTCGGCCAGGCGCCGGACGCCTGCAAGGCCAGGCTTTGCTCGGCACTGCCGGCGGCAAAGACGAGCGCTTGCGCTGTGTCGCCGCCGGGGGCGACCCACTGCACCAGCCCCCGATGCGAGGGATCGACGTCGAACAACAGCGAGTACCGCAGCTTGAGCTCGGCGCCCGCGCCCCCGCAACGGCCGGTGAGATTCAGCACCGCGTAGGCACCATCGCTGTGGCGGTCCAGCATCAGCGGCGCACCGCCTTCCAGCAGGCAGGCCGCGTCGCCGGAGGACAGCTGGAGGCGCTCCGTGGCGTAGCGCGCGATGTCGCCCGAACGCTGGCGCACCTCGCCCCAGGTCAGTTCGCCGTTGCCGTCCCGGTCGAGCTGCAGCACATAGTCCAGATCGCGCAGCGCGATGTCCCAGCGAATGGCAACGTCCTGGCTGCCGGCCGCGCCGCGCAGCGTCAGGTAGCTGTCGCTGGGTTTGTGGGCCCACGCCGCGGCGTGCAGCAGCAGCGCCACGAGAAAAACCAGGCAGCGCTTCATCGTGGCGTTCCGGGCGTGGTCAATTGGCCTGCCAGCGCCGCGAGTCGCGGATCTTCGTAGTGGTTGGCGCGCAGCCAGGCCACCGCTGGAACGGCGGCGCGGGGCTGTCTGGCGGCGATCGCCGCGCGCATCAGGATCTCGGCGTCGCGCGGCTCTTTCTGCTCCTGGTAGTTGCGCGTCGCGAGATCCAGCGCTTTCCTGGCGTCACTCTCGATATCCAGTTCGAAACGTGCCGCTTCCTGCTCGTGCAGCCGGTCGCCGCGCTGCGCAGCGGCGGCAAAGCGCTCGCGCAACTGCGTCGCCCAGCCGGCGGCGCGCGGATCGTTCGCAGCGCGCCCGGCCAGTGCCAGCCGCAGCAGCAGGACATCGGAACGTTCCCAGTCCACGAGCAGCGCCAGCACTTCGGCTGGGCGTCTTTGCAGCAGCAGGAAATCGGCATAGGCGCCCAGCAGGAACTGGTCGGTGACGCCCAGCTTCAGCGCTTCATCGAAATGGGCCTGGGCCTCGTCGAACCGCTGCAGCCGCACAGCCATCTCGCCCAGGCGCGTGCGCAGCCAGAGCGCCAGTTCCGGCTGCAACCGCCCCCCATTGGAGAATGCCTTTCCCAGCGACTCGTAGGCAGGCGCGAGTTGGCCGGTGCTCGCCTGCACATAGGCGGTGCAGCCCTGGGCGTACAGCGTGTCGGCCACCCCCACCAGACGGGTGCAGAGCGACAGCGCCTCGGGGTAGCGAGCCAGGACCATGTGGATCGCCGCTTGCCATCCGATCGGCTCGGGCAGGGCAGGGTCCAGCTCGGCGGCGCGCGCCAGGCTTTTCAAGGCGCTGTCGAAGTCGTGGCTGTACTGCTCGATCAGGCCGCGCACGGTCCAGTACTCGGCGTTGCCTGCCGCGGATTGGGCCAGCGGGGCGATGGCAGCGGAGGCATAGCCCACGAAGCGCGGGTCGCCTTGCGCCAAGGCCAGGTTGAAGTAGCGCCGGGCGATTTCCAGGCGCAATGCCTGGTCGTCGGGGCGCGCGGCCAGCTGCTTGCGCAGCGACTCGACGTGGCGCACGGAGGGGTCGCGGGCGCTGGAGGGGAGGCGCTCGACGACCTCGGTGTCGCTGGCGGGGGTGAAGGGGGCGGCGGGGGCGGCCACCGGGAGGAAAAGCGCCAGCAGCAATGCCAGGCTGGCAGGCGTGCCCCCACCCCCGAGCGGCCGCCTCACTTGGTGCCGAACATCCGGTCGCCGGCGTCGCCCAGGCCCGGCAGGATGTAGCCGTGCTCGTTGAGCTGTCGGTCGATGGCGGCGGTGTAGACCGGCACGTCGGGGTGGGCGCCCTGGAAAGCGGCGATGCCTTCCGGGCAGGTGAGCAGGCAGACGAACTTGATCGATTTCGGGTTGAGTTCCTTCAGGCGCTCCACCGCGGCGATGGCGGAGTTGCCGGTGGCCAGCATCGGGTCGACCACGACCACGTCCCGCTCGTGCATGTCCTGCGGCATCTTGAAGTAGTACTCCACGGCGGTGAGTGTCTTGGGGTCGCGGTAGAGGCCGATATGGCCGACACGCGCGCCCGGCACCACGCTGAGCATGCCGTCGAGAATGCCGGTGCCGGCGCGCAGTATCGAGACGAAGACCAGCTTTTTGCCGTCGATCACCTTGGCCCGCGTCGTTTCGAGCGGGGTTTCGATCTCCACCTCCTGCATGGCCATGTCGCGAGTCACCTCGTAGGCCATCAGCATCGCCAACTCATTGAGCAGGCGCCGGAAGCTGTTGGTGGAGGACTCCTTCTTGCGCATCAGGGTCAGCTTGTGCTGCACCAGGGGATGGTCGATCAGGTGGACGTTGCTCATTTCTTCCTTTTCCGTTGTCAAAACACCGTCCCGTCGCTGGCCACCTTGAGCGGCGGCAGGCCGCCGCGGTGGCGCTGGGCCAACTCCCGGCCGGCAGCCCAGGAGCCGCCTTCCAGTACGCAGGCCAGAGGCATCTGGGCCGCGCTCAGGCGCAATTGCTGCCTCACCGCGTCGGCCACCTCATCCATCAGCGCCACGGTGAGCGCGCGCCACTCCACGATGATCTCGTCGCCAGCCTGCCAGCTTTCCAGCGCGGCCGATTCGTCGCGCAGGCGCAGCAGGCCGCTGTCGATCATCAGGCCGCCGTTGCGGTACTCCGGCAGAGCCGTGAGCCGGTCGAGCCCGCGCACCTTGACGCCGGCCCACTCGAACGGCTCCAGCAACGAATACGTCATCCATTGCGACAGCTTGTGAAAGGGCATCCATCCGTCCGACAGGCCTTCGCCGCGCACGGCCGCATGGCGCCAGCAGTCGCCCAGTGCCACCGTGCCGATGGCGTTGCCGGACGGCCAGATGTCGGACAGGCTGATGAGGAGCTGCGAGAGGATGTCGTGGGCTTCGACGTCGGCCGTCGGCGGCGTGTCGGGCCCCAGCGGGCTGACGATCATGTCGAGCAGGCCGCCGGGCCGTCCATCCTCGCCGAACACCTCCGGCTGTTCGGCCGTCACTTCACCCAGCCGCCGCAGCAGGATGGCGCGTTCCTCGATGCCGACGAGAGGATTGTTTGGCCCGACCTGGAAAGCGGCAGCCAGGTGGTCGGTCGACAGGCCGCGCAGACCGGCCGCGTCGGCCTGCAGCGGGCGATCCATGTCGCTGGAGAACATGCCGGCCTTGAACGCATGGAAGCTGGCTACGCCCAGGCCCTCGGAGCGGGTGAAGGTCTGCCCTGTGGCAGGCTCCACATAGCGCCACTGCGGCCCGGCGCCGGCGTCGAGCAGCACGCTGACCACTGCCAGGTCGATCAGCGCGTGGCCGTGCGCAGCGAGTGACTGGCCGCCGAGCAAGCTGTCGAGCTCGGCCTTGCGGTCGATGCCGCCGGCTTCGAAGTGCCGCCAGCGGCTGTGGACGGGAATGTGCAGCCTGGGATAGCGCCGCCGGGTTGCCGCCACCACCTCATTGGCGGCGGTGTCCAGAAAGCCGTCATCGACGATGAACCAGGGCGATTCGCCGTTGCGAGCGCGCTGCAGCAATTGCCCGGCGCGCTCGCGCACTGCCACGGTGGTGCGCAGGATGGAAGCCGCAAGTTCGGCCTGCGCGACATGCGATCCCAGGTGCGTGCTGCCCATCGCTAGAGTCCCCGGCCCTTGGCCTTCTTGAGTTCGTCGATGCCCGGCACGATGCCCGGGGTGAAGTAGCCCGCCGCCACCTTGGCGTCCATCTCCACCCGCGCGTCGGCCGGGATCAGCTCGTCAGGAATGTTCACCCGCTCGCCGATCTCGATGCCCGATCCGGTGATGGCGTCGAACTTCATGTTGCTCATCGACACCAGCCGGTGGATTTTCTTGACGCCCAGCCAGTGCAGCACGTCGGGCATCAGCTCCTGGAAGCGCATGTCCTGCACGCCCGCCACGCACTCGGTGCGGGCGAAATACTGGTCGGCCGTGTCGCCGCCGACCTGTCGCTTGCGGGCGTTGTAGACCAGGAACTTGGTGACTTCGCCCAGCGCCCGGCCTTCCTTGCGCGAATACGCCACCAGGCCGACGCCGCCGCGCTGCGAACCCTGGATGCATTCCTCGATGGCGTGGGTGAGGTAGGGGCGGCAGGTGCAGATGTCCGAGCCGAAAACGTCGGAGCCGTTGCACTCGTCATGTACGCGCGCGGTCAGTTCCACTTCGGGATTGGCCAGGTCGCGCGGGTTGCCGAAGATGTAGATCGTCTGCCCGCCGATGGGCGGCAGGAACACCTCCAGGTCGCTGCGGGTCACCAGTTCCGGGTACATGCCGCCGGTTTCCTCGAACAGCACCCGGCGCAGGTCGCCTTCGGAGCAGCCAAAGCGCTTGGCGACGCCGGGCAGCCACCACACCGGCTCGATCGCAGCCTTGGTGACCATGGCCGCGCCGCCCGCCGTCAGCACCCGGCCGTCGGCCTTGAGCCGGCCCTTCTGCAGGCCCTCGATCACCTCGGGCAGGATGACGTGGGCCTTGGTCACCGCAATGGTCGGGCGTATGTCGTAGCCCGCCGCCAGCTCGGTGGCGAAGGCGTCCGCCACGCCGGCGCCCCACGGGTCGAGGCTGACGATCCGTCCCGGCTCGCACCATTGCGGATACGGGCCGATGAGGTCGGTGGGCGAGGTGTTGGTGAGGTCGGCCTTGTGGTTGCGCGAGAGTGCGCCCGATGCCACCGCCAGCGCCCTGTACACGCTGTACGAGCCGCTGTGGGTGCCGATCACGTTGCGGTGGCTGCGCTGGGTGGTGGTGCCGACCACCGGCCCACGCTCCGCGGCAGTGGCAGCGTCCCAATGGATGGGCAAGGCGCCGTAACCGCCGGCGTGCGAGGTCAGGCGGATGTGGCGCGGGGCCGGTACTTGAGCGGACATGCAGTTCCCAGAGGCGGCAAAAAAACAATGTACACCGGGCGCCCCTTCAGCGACGCTTGCGGCCCAGGATGCTGCCGAGGACACCGCGAATGATTTCGCGGCCCACCGTGCTGCCCATGGTGCGCACGGCAGACTTGGCCATGCTTTCGGCCAATCCTTCGCGGCGGCCGCCGCGCGGGCCGGTCGAGCCGAACAGGATGTCGCCGAAGCCGCCCAGCACGCCGCCATCGCCGCCTGCGGCCGGCTTGGCCGCCGCCAGCTCGGCCTGGGCCTGCTCGGTGCGCACCTTCAGTTTTTCGTGGGCTGATTCGCGGTCGACGGTTTTCTCGTAGACGCCGGCAACCAGCGAACCTGCCAGCAGGGCCTGCCGCTGGGCCGCGTTGATCGGCCCGATCTGGCTGGCGGGCGGGTACACATAAACCCGCTCGGTCACGCTGGGGCGGCCCTTGGCGTCCAGCAGGCTCACCAGGGCCTCGCCGACGGCCAGTTCGGTGATGGCGGTCTCGATGTCCAGCCCGGGCTTTTGCCGCATGGTCTGGGCGGTGGCCTTCACGGCCTTCTGGTCGCGCGGCGTGAAGGCCCGCAGCGCATGCTGGACCCGGTTGCCCAGCTGGGCCAGCACGCTGTCGGGGATGTCCAAGGGGTTCTGCGTCACGAAATACACGCCCACGCCCTTCGATCGCACCAGCCGCACCACCAGTTCGATGCGCTCGACCAGCACCTTGGGCGCCTCGTTGAACAGCAGGTGAGCCTCGTCGAAGAAGAAGACCAGCTTAGGTTTGTCCGGATCGCCGATCTCGGGCAATTGCTCGAACAGCTCGGACAGCATCCAAAGCAGGAAGGTCGCGTACAGCCGAGGCGAGTTCAGCAGCTTGTCGGCGGCCAGGATGTTCACCACGCCCTTGCCCGAATCGTCGGTCTGCAGGAAGTCGGCAATGTTGAGCATGGGCTCGCCGAAGAACCTGTCGCCGCCCTGGGCCTCGATCTGCATCAGGCCGCGCTGGATGGCGCCCACGCTGGCGGCGCTGATGTTGCCGTACTCGGTGGTGAATTCCTTGGCGTTGTCGCCGACGTACTGGAGCATCGAACGCAGATCCTTCAAGTCCAGCAGCAGCATGCCGTTGTCGTCGGCGATCTTGAACACCAGCTGCAGCACGCCGGCCTGCGTTTCGTTGACGTTGAGCATGCGCCCCAGCAGCAGCGGCCCCATGTCGGACACGGTGGCCCGCACAGGATGGCCCTGCTCGCCAAAGACGTCCCACAGCGTCACGGGGCTGGCCATCGGCGGCTGCGGCGTGATGCCGCGCTCTTTCAGCACCGCGCCGAGCTTGTCGCCGATCGTGCCGGCCTGGCTGATGCCGGTCAGGTCGCCCTTGACGTCGGCCATGAAGACGGGCACTCCGATCCGGGAAAAACCCTCCGCCAGCGTCTGCAGGGTTACCGTTTTGCCGGTGCCCGTGGCGCCGGTGATCAGGCCGTGCCGATTGGCCAGGCCCGGCAGCAGATGGCACTCGATCGAGGCGTTCTTTGCAATCAACAGGGGTTCAGCCATGGCGTCAAAAGTAAAATGAGGTACATCAATATAGCAATGCAAGTGCAAAAAGAAGGGTTTCCCAGTGGCCGGACACAGTAAATGGGCAAATATCCAGCACCGCAAGGGACGCCAGGACGAGAAACGGGGCAAGGTCTGGACCCGGGTCATCCGTGAAATCATGGTGGCGGCCCGCCAGGGCGGCGGCGACCTCGGAATCAACCCGCGCCTGCGGCTGGCCGTGGAGAAGGCCAAGGCCGCCAACATGCCGGCCGACACCATCAAGCGCAACATCGACAAGGCCACGGGCAACCTCGAAGGCGTGAACTACGAGGAGATCCGCTACGAGGGCTACGGCATCGGCGGGGCGGCGATCATCGTGGACACCATGACCGACAACAAGGTGCGCACGGTGGCCGAAGTGCGCCACGCCTTCAGCAAGCATGGGGGCAACATGGGCACCGAAGGCTCGGTGGCGTTCCAGTTCAAGAACGTGGGCCAGCTCATCCTGGCGCCGGGCACCTCCGAGGACAAGGTGATGGAAGTGGCTTTGGAGGCCGGCGCCGATGACGTGGTGGTGGACGACGACGGCGCCATCGAGGTCATCACGGTCCCGGCCGGCTTCGAGGCTGTGAAGGACGCGCTGGAAGCCGCGGGCCTGAAGCCCGAAATTGCCGAGGTGACGATGCGTCCGGAGAACACCGTCGAGCTGAGCGGCGACGACGCGGCCAGGATGCAGAAGCTGCTAGACGTGCTGGAAGACCTGGACGACGTGCAGGATGTCTTCCACAACGCCCAGATCGAGCTATGAGCCGCTTTCATCCCATGCGTGTTGCCGTGCAGGAGGCCGCATGAAAGTCCTGGTCATCGGCGGCGGCGGCCGCGAACATGCGCTGGCCTGGAAGCTGGCCCAGTCGCCCAAGGTGCAGGCCGTGTACGTGGCGCCCGGCAACGGCGGCACGGCGCTGGACGGGCGCCTGGAGAACGTCGCGATCACCGACATCGCGGCATTGCGCCAGTGGGCGCTGAAGGAGAAGATCGCGCTCACGGTGGTGGGCCCCGAGGGGCCGCTGGCCGCTGGGGTGGTCGACGACTTCCGCGCCCACGGGCTGCGGGTGTTCGGCCCGACGCAGCAGGCCGCCCAGCTGGAGAGCTCCAAGGCGTTCTCCAAGTCTTTCATGAAGCGGCACGGCATTCCAACGGCCGAATACGAGACCTTTTCCGATGCGGCCGCGGCCCACGCCTATGTCGACCGCAAGGGCGCGCCGATCGTGGTCAAGGCCGATGGCCTGGCAGCAGGCAAGGGGGTGGTGGTGGCCATGAGTGCGGCCGAAGCTCACGAAGCCATCGACTTCATGCTGCTGGACGACAAGCTGGGCGTCACCCACAACGACGGCGGCGCTCGGGTGGTGATCGAGGAGTTCCTGCAGGGCGAGGAGGCCAGCTTCATCGTGATGTGCGATGGCAGGAACGTCGCTGCGCTGGCCACCTCGCAGGACCACAAGCGGCTGCTCGACGGCGACCAGGGACCCAACACCGGCGGCATGGGCGCCTACTCGCCGGCGCCGGTGGTCACGCCCGAGGTGCATGCGCGGGCGATGCGCGAAATCATCCTGCCCACCATCAAGGGCATGGAAAAAGACGGCATTCCGTTCACCGGCTTCCTGTACGCGGGCCTGATGATCGACGGCGCCGGCGCCGTGAAGACGCTCGAGTTCAACTGCCGCATGGGCGACCCCGAAACGCAGCCGATCATGATGCGGCTGAAGTCGGACCTGTTCGACGTGATGATGGCCGCCACTTCAGGCACGCTCGACCAGGTCGAATTGCAATGGGACCGACGCACGGCCCTGGGCGTGGTGATGGCCGCGGCCGGCTATCCGATGCAGCCGCGCAAGGGCGACGCCATCAGTGGCCTGCCCACGGCCGCCGAGGATGCGATGGTGTTCCATGCCGGCACGGTCCAGAAGGACGGTGGGGCGATGACTTCGGGCGGACGGGTGCTGTGCGTGACGGTGCTGGCCGACTCGGTCAAGGCGGCCCAGCAGCGCGCCTACGAGCTCGCTCAAGCCATCCATTTCGACGGCGCGCAATACCGCCGCGACATCGGCTTTCGCGCGCTGCGCGGCTGAGGCAGCCGATGTCGAAGATCCCCCAAGTGCGTGCCTGGCTGCAGGACTTGCAGCTGCGCATCGTCTCGGCCTGCGAGCAGGCCGATGGCGCAACCTTCGTGAAGGACGCCTGGACCAAGGGCCCGCGCGACCCGTTGCAGGGTGACGGCGTCACCATGATCCTTGAAGGCGGCCAGGTGTTCGAGCGGGCGGGCTGCGGCTTTTCGCATGTGATCGGCGCCCGGCTCCCGGCCTCGGCCACGCACGACCGGCCCGGGCTCGCCGGGGCGCCGTTCGAGGCCCTCGGCGTGTCGCTGGTGTTCCACCCGCGCAACCCTTATGCGCCCACCGTCCACATGAACGTGCGGATGCTGAGCGCCCAGCCGGCCGGCGGCGAGGCCGTTTCGTGGTTCGGCGGCGGCATGGACCTGACGCCGTACTACGGCTTCGAGGAAGACGCCGTGCACTTTCACAGCGCCTGCAAAGCCGCGCTGGAGCCCTTCGGCGCCGACAAGTACCCGCGCTTCAAGACCTGGTGCGACGAGTATTTCTACCTGAAGCACCGCCAGGAGCAGCGCGGCATCGGCGGCATTTTCTACGACGATTTCTCCGAGGGCGGTTTCGAGCAGGGCTTCGCGCTAATGCGCGCGGTGGGCGACGCTTTCCTGCCGGCCTACCTGCCCCTGCTGGAACGCCGCAAGGACGCCGCCTATGGCGAGCCGCAGCGCGAGTTCCAGCTGTACCGGCGAGGGCGCTACGTCGAGTTCAACCTGGTCTGGGACCGCGGCACGCACTTCGGCCTGCAATCGGGCGGGCGCACCGAATCCATCCTGCTGTCGATGCCGCCGCTGGCCAGCTGGGCGTACCAGCGGCAGCCGGTGGACGGGTCGCCCGAGGCAGACCTTTACACCCGGTTTCTGGTACGAAGGGACTGGGTTTGATCGCGAACGGGGGCATAGCGCGGCTGGGCGTTTTCGGCGGCGCCTTCGATCCGCCGCACGTCGGCCATGTGGCCCTTGCGCGTGCGGCGGTGGAGCAGCTGGGACTCGACCAACTGCGGGTGTTTCCCACTGGCCAAGCCTGGCACAAGGCGCGCGACCTCTCCAGCGCGGACCATCGCCTGGCCATGGCGCAGCTCGCTTTCGGCGAGGTGCGCGGCGCCGTGGTCGACGGGCGCGAGCTCCTGCGGCCGGGGCCGACCTACACAGTGGACACCTTGCGCGAGTTGCAGCGGGAATTTCCCCACGCCGAGTTGTTGCTGGTCATCGGCGCGGACCAGGCCGAAACGTTGCACAGCTGGCGCGAGAGCGAGCAGATCGTGCGTATCGCCACCATTGCCATTGCCGCGCGCGCCCGCCCGGTCGAGACCGCCCCCGTGTTCGACCCATCCAGCCTGCCGCCGGGGCGGCGCGAGTCGCTTGAAATGCCTCCCATGCCGGTCAGTTCGACCGAAATCCGCCGCCGCGCGGCGGCCGGGGAGGATTACTCTCATCTGGTTCCCGCGCCCGTTGCGCGTTATATTGATCGACATTCCCTTTATCAACCTGCCTGATGACCCAAGAAGCCGCCGCAAAAAAAGATACGCAAAGACTCCAGAGGGCCATCGTCGATGGCCTTGAGGATGTGAAAGCGCACGACATCACGGTCTTCAACACCGAACACCTGTCGCCCTTGTTCGAGCGGGTCATCGTCGCCTCGGGTACGTCCAACCGCCAGACCAAGGCCCTGGCCGCGAGCGTGCGTGACGCCGTGCGCGAGGCGGGGTTCCCCAAGCCGCGCATCGAGGGTGAGGAAAACGGCGAGTGGATCATCGTCGACTGCGGCGCCGCCGTGGCCCACATCATGCAGCCGGCCATCCGGCAGTACTATCATCTCGAGGAAATCTGGGGCGACAAGCCGGTGCGCCTGAAGTTCGGCGCTCCCAAGCCGATGCTGCCCCAGCCTGACGAACCCGCGGCGAAGAAGCCTGCAGCCAAGAAAAAGGCCGCCGCGAAAACTGCAGCCAAGGCAACTGCGAAGAAGGCGGGTACGGCAAGTAAGGCAGGCACTGCCGGTACGGCCCGAGCCCCGGTGAAAACCACGGCCAAGGCGCCTGCCAAAAAAGCGCCCGCCAAGAAAACCAGCCCGGCACGCAAGCCGGCAGCCAAGAAGAGCCCCAGCCGTTGAAGCTCTTCGTCGTGGCGGTCGGCCAACGGGTCCCCCCCTGGGCCCAGACCGCCTGGGACGATTTTGCCAAGCGCTTCCCACCCGAGATCCGGGTGGAGCTGAAAGCCGTGAAGACCGAGCCGCGGGCCTCCAAGACGCTGGAAACCCTGTACGCGGCCGAACGCCAGCGCATCGAGGCGGCCATCCC
>JAKFEZ010000292.1:0-6355 GCA_036675435.1 Ramlibacter sp.
ACGCACCGCTTCACCTGGACCCAGAGCCGGGACATCGGCGGCCTGAAGTTCCCGAAGGTGATGTTCTTCGACGGCCAGGGCTTCGCCGTCACGACCAAGTCCAAGGCCAACAAGATCGCCGACCTGAACAACGCCACCATCTGCACGGCGCAGGGCAGCACCTCCGAGCTGATCGTGGCCGATTACTTCCGCACCCACAAGCTCAAGTACAAGATCGTCACCTTCGCCTCGCAGGAGCAGGCCTGGGACGCTTTCGTGGGCAAGCGCTGCGACGCCGCGATCAACGATCGCTCCGGCCTGGCCGCGCGGCTTGCCAAGCTGCCCAATCGTGACGACTTCAAGGTGCTCGCCGAGACCGTGTCCAACGAGCCGATCGGCCCGATCGTGGCGCAAGGCCAGCCGCGCTGGGAAGCCGTGGTGCGCTTCACGCTCAACGCGCTGGTGGCCGCCGAGGAAATGGGCGTGAACCAGGCGAACATCGAGACCCAGAAGGGCTCGCAAAGCCCCGACGTGCAGCGCCTGCTGGGCGTGACCGGCGACTTCGGCACCAAGATGGGCGTTGCCAATGACTACGCCTACAAGGCGATCAAGGCCGTCGGCAATTACGGCGACGTCTGGAACCGCAACGTGGGCCCGAAGACGCCGCTGCGCCTGGAGCGCGGGCGCAACGCGCTGGTCGCCAACGGCGGCCTGATGATGGCGATCCCGATTCGCTGATCGCCCACCGCGCCGGTGCCAGTCGGCCCGGCGCGCGTCTTGCGCATGGCAGTGCTTCCTCGTCCCCGGATGTCGCGCGCCGTTCTGATGGAGCGGCTGCCGGGTTACTGCGCCCAGGTCGTGCTGGTGGCGCTGGTCGCCTGGCTTGCCTGGCGCGGCATCGCCAACTTCCTGGGCAACCTGCGCACGCTCGGAGTATCAAGTGGCTACGGCTTCCTGCAATCGGAAGCGGGCTTCGAGATCGCCCAGACCCTCGTGGCGTTCAGCCCTGCATCGCGCTACCTCGACGCGGTGATCGTCGCCACGCTCAACACCTTGCTCGTGGTCGCGCTGGCGGCCGTGTTCAGCACGCTCATCGGGCTGGTGATCGCATTCGGCCGGCTCTCGGCGCAGCCGTTGATCCGCGGCGCCTCGAGCGCCTATGTCGAGGTGTTCCGCAACATCCCGCTGCTGCTGCAGATCTTCTTCTGGTATTTCTCGGCGATGGCGCTGCTGCCGTCGGTGGCCGACAGCTTGGAATGGGGGCCGGTGCTCCTGAACAACCGCGGCTTGTTCCTGCCGCAGCTGACGATGACGGGCATCGACGTGCCGCGCGTCGAAGGCTTCAACGTCTCGGGCGGCGTCGCGCTGCTGCCCGAGCTCATCGCGCTGACGGCGGGCCTGTCGATCTACAACGCCACCTTCCTGGCGGAAATCTTCCGCGCCGGCATCATGTCGGTGCCGCGCGGGCAAGCAGAAGCCGCCGCGACGGTGGGCCTGACGGGCTTGCAAGCCGCATGGCTGGTGACGCTGCCGCAGGCGATGCGGGTGGCCTTGCCGCCCGCCGCGGGCCAATACCAGACGCTCGCCAAGGCTTCGTCGCTGGCGGCAGCCATCGGGTACCCCGACATCATGCAGATCGTCGGCGGCACGGTGCTGAGCCAGACCAGCCAGGCCTTAGAGGCCATGGCCCTGGTGGTGTTGCTGTACGCGGCGATCAACGCGGCCATTGCGCTGGCCGTCAACACCGCCAATCGCCGGCTGCTGCGGCGCGAGGGGCGCTGAGATGGGCCACTTCGTGCGCGACACGTTGTTGCATGCGCGACCGCAACCAGCAGTCGTGATTCCGCTCGCGGCGCGATGGCGCCAAACCTGGTTTCCTTCGCCGGCCGCCGGGGTGATGTCGCTGCTGTTGGCGGCGGTGCTGCTGGTCGGTGGATGGCGCTTCTTTCAATGGGCGGTGGTATATGCCCACTGGAGCGGCAGCGCGAGCGAAGCCTGCCCCAGCGACGGCGGCGCGTGCTGGGCTTTCGTGGTCGCGCGCTGGAAGCCCTGGCTGGTCGGCGGCTACCCGTCCGACCAGCTGTGGCGCGCGTGGACCTGCTTCGGAGCCTTCGCGCTGTTCTGGGTCTGGGTGGTGCGGCGTTCGCACACGGCCAGCCTGCAGCGCGTGCTGCTGGGGTTCATCCTCCTGCCCGCCGCGTTCTTCCTGTTGCTGCTGGGCGGCGGGCCCTTGCCCTTCGTTGCACCCGCGCGCTGGGGCGGCTTGCTGCTGACGCTGGTGGCAACGCTCGCCACCTTCGCCACCGCGCTGCCGATCGGGCTGGCGCTCGCGCTGGGGCGCCGCTCGCGGCTGCCGGCCGTGCGCTGGCTGTGCGCGGGCTTCGTGGAAGGCATGCGCGCCATTCCGCTGCTGGCGGTGCTGTTCATTGCCGCGACGCTGGTGCCGCTGTTCCTGCCCCAGGGCTGGAACGTCGACCTGTTCGCCCGCGCGCTGGCGGCCTTCGCGCTCTTCAACGCCGCGATGGCCGCTGAGGTGTTTCGCGGCGGCTTGCAACTGGTCGGGCGCGGCCAGCTCGAGGCCGCGACCACCGTGGGCCTGAGCGACCTGGCGGCGCTGCGCCTGGTCGTACTGCCACAAGCCGTCACCGCCGTGGTGCCCGCGCTGGTGAACATCATGATCGCCGTCATCAAGGAAACCACCCTGCTTTCGGTGATCGGCGTCAACGACCTGCTCGGCGCTGTGGAGAACGGCGCCAAGTCGCCCGACTGGGTCGGCGAGGCCAACATTCTCACCTCGGGCCACGTGTTCCTGGCGCTCGTCTACCTCGCCATCTGCTACAGCCTCTCGCGCTACAGCCGCCGGCTGGAGACGCGGCGCTGATCCCCTGTTCATACGATGACCGACAATTCCGACAACAAGACCAGCGCCGAGCCCGTGGTGCGCATGAGCGGCATCAACAAATGGTATGACGCCTATCACGCGCTGCGCGACATCGACCTGCAGGTGGCGCCGGGCGAGCGAATCGTGGTGTGCGGCCCGTCGGGCTCCGGCAAATCGACCCTGGTGCGCACCGTGAACCTGCTGGAGCCGTTCCAGCAGGGGCGGCTGACCGTCTGCGGCGTCGAGGTGGGGGCCGACGAGATCACCCGAGCGGCCCGGCTGGCGGTCAATCGCCGCGTGGGCATGGTCTTCCAGCAGTTCAACCTGTTTCCGCACATGACGGTGATGGAGAATCTCACGGTGGGGCCGGTCTGGGGCGGCGGCGTGACCCGGCGCGAGGCGCAGGAGCGCGCGGCGCATTACCTGGCGCGCGTGGGCATGACCGAGCACGCGTTCAAGCACCCGGCCCAGCTCTCCGGCGGCCAGCAGCAGCGAGTGGCCATCGCGCGCACCCTCTGCACCCGGCCGCAGGTGGTCTTGTTCGACGAACCCACCGCCTCGCTCGACCCCGAGATGGTCACCGAGGTGCTGCAGACCATGGAGAGCCTCGCGGGCGAGGGCATGACGATGATGATCGTCACGCACGAGATGGGCTTCGCGCGGCGCGTGGCCGACCGGGTGATCTTCATGGACCAGGGGCAGATCATCGAGACCGCGCCGCCCGACGATTTCTTCGAGCGGCCGCGCAGCCCGCGGCTGCAGACCTTCCTGGGGCAGGTGCTTTCGCACTGAGCGCATCATTCAGCAACTGCTGCCCACCCAACACAAGGAGTACCTTTCATGACCGTGATCGACGTCCATACCCACATGTTCACCACCCGGTGGCTCGAACTGCTGAAGAAGGAAGGCGGCCAGTACAACATCCAGACCCGGCCGGACGGGCAGCAGGAGATTTTCCGGGGCAACACGCCCGTGGTGCTGCCGCAAAAGGGCCACTTCGACTGGGACCTGCGCATCAAGCACATGAACGAGGCCGGCATCGACGTTTCGGTGGTGTCGCTCACCTGCCCCAACGTGTACTGGGGCGGCGAAGAGGTGAGCGTGCGGGCGGCGCGTGAGGCCAACGACAACGTGGCCGATGCACAGTCGCGCTTTCCCAACCGCATCCGCTGGTTCGCCTCGCTGCCCTGGGAGTACCCCGCGCGCGCGGTGGAAGAGCTGGAGCGCAGCTGCGCCAAGGGCGCCGTGGGCGTGATGGTGCTGGCCAACGTTGCCGGCAAGAGCCTGACCGACCCGATGTTCGCACCGATCTGGGCCGAGATCGACAAGCGCGCGCTGCCGGTGCTGGTGCACCCCACCGACCCGCCCGGCGTGGACCTGATGGACATGACCAAGTTCGACCTGAGCTGGTCGGTGGGATTCATGTTCGACACCACCCTGGCCATCACGCGCATGATCTTCGAGGGCTTCTTCGACCAGTACCCGGACATGAAGGTGATTGCCTCGCATGGTGGCGGCACCCTGCCCTACCTGGTGGGCCGATTCGAGAAAGGCGATGAAGTGGAGCTGGCCTCACGCCGCCAGATGAAGCGCAAGCCCACCGACTACCTGCGGCACATCTACTACGACAGCATCACCTACGACGTGCGGAGCCTGAAATACCTGATCGAGATCGTCGGCCCCGAGCACGTCATGTTCGGCACCGACTGGCCGCATTGGGTGCATGACACGAAAGGGGCGTTTGCGAACACGGCGCAGTTGCCGGAGGCGGAGATGAAGAAGGTGCGGGCGGGGAATGCGGGGAGGGTGTTTGGGTTCTAGGGGCTGGGGCGCCCGGCGTTGTGATGGCCGCTTCCCCTTTTTTTGCCTGGAAGCGGCTTTTGCTAGGCTACTTCAGACCTTCGGCAGGCGGTGCATCGCACAGAGTTTGTTGCCGTCCGGGTCACGCAGGTAGGCCAGATAGAGCTTGCCGACCGTTCCTTCGCGGATTCCGGGCGGGTCCTCGCAGCTCGTGCCTCCGTTCTGCGTGCCGGCCGCGTGCCAGGCATCGACCTGTTTCGGGGAATCGCATGCAAACCCCACGGTGCTTCCGTTTCCTATGGTCTGCGACTCACCGTTGATCGGCAAAGATGCACCGAATGAACCGGTCGGGGAGCGCCAGAATATACGGTGGCGATCGACGAAGCCCGACCCGAGTCCCAGCGTGCCGAGAACTGCATCGTAGAAGCGCTTGGAACGGTCCAGATCGGAGCTACCGACCATCACGTGTGAAAACATTGGGAGTCCTTGGAGGTGTTGAAAAGCGAACCGGAACGCGCAATGGTAAGTGAGCATTCGGGCTTCTCAGCAGGAACCCAGATCCAGCGCCATGAGCGGCGCCGCCGCGAGCTGACCGGATGGTTAGACTGCGGGCATGAAGCTCCATAAGCTCCTGCCCGCATTGGCCGTGGTCATGCTCGGCGTCTTCGTAGCCATCGAAGCGGACTTGGTTTCTCTGCCAGGCACTCAAGAACAGCAGGAAAAGCTGCTTGATCCTGCCCAAGTGATCGTTCTGCGCACGCCCGGCGGAATGCTTGAGGTTGCAACCTTGAATCGCGTTGAGGAGTTCGGCTGGCAGACAAGATACACGTGCCCGCTCCTCGACTGCGAGAAACTTCTGGGAACCACGGTCACTCGCGTGCGCGTGCCAGTCCACTACACGTATCGAATCCCTCTTGCCGCAACGTGGGAACTACGGTTGGAAGGCAAGGAATACGTGTTGTACGTTCCTGCCGCTCAGCCAGCCACACCCCCGGCGATTGATACAGCCAAGGTCGAATTGGAAACGAAGAGTGGGTGGATGTCGCCGGGCCGGGAGTTGAATGTTCAGTCAACGCTTCGCCAACTGGGACCCGAACTCGAGCGGCGGGCCAGGCAGCCGCATTACCTGAAAATGCAAGAGCCGCATGCCGAAAAGAGCGTAGCCGAATTTGCGCTGAAGTGGATGCGAGAACAGGGCAAGGCGTCCCTGACCAACATACGGGTGGTATTCAAGTCAGGTGGTCCGGCAGGTCAATCCAGCTGAAGCGGGTCCTACCGCCCCCCGCCGCGCCAGCCACTCCTTCATCTCCCTGTCCTGCTCCTGCTGCGCGGCAATGATCTCCTTCGATCCCCTCTCCACCATGTGAGGCAACTCACCCCTGCAGGATAGCGTCTACCTCGATATCGAATAGATTTTGTGGGGATGGCCGTGGCGTATGCCCTCCGGAACCGGGCACCGCCGCAGGCCCGGGCGACGCGCGTAGCGCCGGGCCCTACCGCACCCCCCGCCGCGCCAGCCACTCCTGCATCTCCCTGACCTCCTCCTGCTGAGCGGCAATGATCTCCTGCGCGAGCTTGCGGTTCGCCGGGTCCTTGCCATGCTGCAACTGGATCTGCGCCATCTCGATGGCCGCCTGATGGTGCGGCAGCATGCCCTTCACGAAAGCAACGTCGGGGTCGGGGTCCTGGATGCCG
>JAKFEZ010000253.1:0-29713 GCA_036675435.1 Ramlibacter sp.
TCTTTCCACTCGGTGATGAGCGCGATGACGGGATGCGCCGAGGCGGGCTCGAACTCGGTGCTGTTGGCATCCTTCAGGCCCGCGACATGGCGCGCGTATTCGATGGTGGCCACCTGCATGCCCAGGCAGATGCCCAGGTAGGGCACCTTGTTTTCGCGCGCGAACCGCGCCGCGGCGATCTTGCCTTCGATGCCGCGCTTGCCGAAGCCGCCCGGCACCAGCACGGCATCGTACTTGGCCAGCTTCGACACGCTGTCGGGGCCGATCGTTTCGGAATCGACATAGTCGATCTTGACCCGCACATGGTTCTGCATGCCCGCGTGGCGCAAGGCCTCGTTGAGGGACTTGTAGCTGTCGGACAGATCGACGTACTTGCCGACCATGGCCAGGGCCACCTCGCCGCGGGGATGCTCGGTTTCATGAACCAGGTCGTCCCAGCGCTTCAAGTTGGCCGGCGGCGTGTTCAGCCGCAGCTTGTCGCAGATCAGGCCATCCAGGCCCTGCTCGTGGAGCATGCGCGGCACCTTGTAGATGGTGTTCACGTCCCACATCGAGATGACGCCCCACTCGGGAACGTTGGTGAACAGCGAGATCTTGGCGCGCTCGTCTTCCGGGATCTTGCGGTCGGCCCGGCAGAGCAGGGCGTCGGCGCTGATGCCGATGGCGCGCAATTCCTTGGCCGTGTGCTGGGTCGGCTTGGTCTTGAGTTCGCCGGCGGCGGCGATCCACGGCACGTAGGTGAGGTGGACGAAGGCCGTGTTGTTCGGGCCGTTGCGCAGGCTCATCTGCCGCGCCGCCTCCAGGAACGGCAGCGATTCGATGTCGCCCACGGTGCCGCCGATCTCGACGATGGCCACGTCGGCCGCGTCGGGCTCGCCCAGCCCGGCTCCGCGCTTGATGAATTCCTGGATCTCGTTGGTGATGTGGGGAATCACCTGCACGGTCTTGCCCAGGTAGTCGCCGCGGCGTTCTTTTTCCAGCACCGACTGGTAGATCTTGCCGGTGGTGAAGTTGTTGTCCTTGCCCATGCGGGTGGTCACGAACCGTTCGTAGTGGCCCAGGTCCAGGTCGGTCTCGGCGCCGTCGTCGGTGACGAACACCTCGCCGTGCTGGAAGGGTGACATCGTGCCCGGATCGACGTTGATGTACGGATCGAGCTTGATCAGGGTGACTTTGAGGCCCCGCGATTCCAGAATCGCAGCGAGGGAGGCTGAGGCGATTCCCTTGCCCAGGGAGGACACCACACCGCCGGTGACGAAGACAAATTTGGTCATGTCAGGGCCGGAAGTTGAGCTTCCGGGAGGTGGTAAAGATGAATTATATGTGGCCCCCACGCTTGCCACTTCGTGGCTGCGCTGCCCCCCGAGGGGGCTCTGAGGTCTTGGGGCGGCCCGGCGGCCTCAGGTGGCCCCCACGCTTGCCACTTCGTGGCTGCGCTGCCCCGGCGGCTCCAGGGATGAATACGTCTGATACATTGCCCGCATGAATGACCTGGCCGGCAAACACATCGTCCTGGGCCTGACGGGCGGGGTCGCCTGCTACAAGGCGGCCGAATTGTGCCGTGCCTTGATCAAGGAAGGCGCCACGGTGCAGGTGGTGATGACCGAGGCGGCGGAGCACTTCATCACCGCCGTCACGATGCAGGCGCTGTCGGGGCGCACGGTCTACGGCTCGCAGTGGGACAGCCGCGAGCCGAACAACATGCCGCACATCAACCTCTCGCGGGAGGCGCACGCCATCGTGATCGCGCCGTGCAGCGCGGATTTCATGGCGAAACTGCTGCACGGCCGCGCGGATGAGCTGCTCAGCCTGATGTGCCTGGCCCGGCCGCTGGACCAGGTGCCGCTGCTGCTGGCGCCTGCGATGAACCGCGAGATGTGGGCTCACCCGGCGACCCAGCGCAACATGCGGCAACTGAGCGCCGATGGCGCGCACATCCTGGGGGTGGGCTCCGGCTTCCAGGCCTGCGGCGAGACCGGCGACGGGCGGATGCTGGAGCCGCCCGAGCTGCTGGAAGACATCGTCGCTTTTTTCCAGCCCAAGGCTTTGGCCGGCAAACAGGTGCTCGTCACCGCCGGCCCGACCTTCGAGGCCATCGACCCGGTGCGCGGCATCACCAACCTGTCAAGCGGCAAGATGGGCTTTGCCATTGCGCGGGCGGCGCGCGAAGCCGGTGCGCACGTGACGCTGGTGGCCGGGCCGGTAAGCCTGCCCACGCCGCGCGGCGTGACCCGCATCGACGTGCGGTCGGCCCTGCAGATGATGCAGGCCACCCAGCCCGAGGCCGAGCGCGCCGACGTGTTCATCGCCACGGCTGCCGTGGCCGACTGGCGGCCGCAGGCGGCCGCCGGCCAGAAGATCAAGAAGGATGGATCGGGCCGCGCGCCCGATCTGGCCTTTACCGAAAACCCCGACATCCTCGCCGCCGTGGCGCAGTCGCCGCGAGCCAAGGCAGGCGCCTTGTTCTGCGTCGGCTTCGCCGCGGAAAGCCACGACCTGCTGGCCCACGCCCAGGCCAAGCGCGTGCGCAAGCAGGTGCCGCTGCTGGTGGGCAACATCGGTCCGGCCACCTTCGGCGCCGACGACAACGCGCTGCTGCTGGTGGACGAGCAGGGCGCCCGGGAAGTGCCGCGCGCCTCCAAGCTCGAACTGGCGCGCCTGCTGGTGGCCGACATCGCGAACCGCTTATGAAAATCGACGTGAAGATTCTCGATCCGCGCATGGCGGATCAACTCCCTGGCTATGCGACGCCCGGCAGCGCCGGGCTGGACCTGCGGGCCTGCCTGAACGAGCCGCTGACGCTGGCACCCAACGGCTGGCGGCTGGTGCCGACGGGCATTGCGATCTGGCTGAAAGACCCGGGCTACGCGGCGATGATCCTGCCGCGCTCGGGCCTGGGCCACAAGCACGGCATCGTCCTGGGTAACCTGGTCGGCCTCATCGACAGCGACTACCAGGGGCAGCTGATGGTCAGCGCCTGGAACCGCAGCGACACCGAGTTCACGCTGCAGCCGATGGAGCGGCTGGCCCAGCTGGTGATCGTGCCGGTGGTGCAGGCCCGCTTCAACGTGGTGGACGAGTTTGCGCCGACAGAGCGGGGCGAGGGCGGCTACGGGTCCACCGGCAAGCACTGACGCAGCGGCGGCGGGAATCGGCACCTTCCTACAGTATGCCGAGCCGCTTCCTACACTGATGCGCGGCATTGGCTGCGGCCCAGATCACGGCGGGTGAGGTCTTAATGGATACACGAGGCGGGCCTGCCGGCGCGCCGTGTGTCTTGCAAGCGAAGGAGATCCCCATGCGTACTTCCCGTCTCGCCTCAATCGCCGGCGGCGTTGGGCTGGCAGCCTTGCTGGCTGCCTGCGGCAGCTCGGTCCCGCTGTACGGGCCGGCGCCGGTCAGCAGCTATCCGTCGCCCTATCCGGCCACCGCCGCCCCCGCGCCAGCGTCCCTGGAGTACGGGAGGGTCGCCAACATCGAGGTGTTCCAGCCGGGCGCCACCAGCGGGATCAACGTGCCGGGTGCCATCCTGGGCGCCGTGGCCGGGGCGGTGGTCGGCAACGTGGCGGGGCGTGCCGTGGGCGGCAGCAGCACCCGTGACACCGCCGCCGTGCTCGGCGGCGTAGCGGGTGCCGCCGTAGGCAGCCAGGCCGGCCGCACCGGCACCACGGGCGCTCCGGTCTATCGGGTCGGCATCCAGACCGACCAGGGCGTGTTCCGCACCTACGACGTGCCCGCCATCGGCGAGCTGCGCATCGGCGACCGCGTGCGCGTCGAGAACGGCGTGATCTATCGCTCGTAAGCCGCCGCCCTCTTTCGTATTCACATCAATTGGAGACTCTCATGCGTACATCTTCCCGACTCTTTTCCCTGGCCTCGGCCACCGCGCTGGCGGCCGCCTTGACGGCATGCGGCACCGTGGATCCCTATGGCCACAACAACTACCCGGTATCCCAGGCCGCACCGGCGGGTTCGAGCTACGGCACCTACCCGACCCAGCAGGCGGGCTACGTGGAATACGGGCGCATCACCAACGTGGCGCTGATCCGGCCGGCCAGCGGCTCCAGCGGCAACAACACGGCGGGCACGGTGCTGGGTGCGGTGCTGGGCGGAGCATTGGGTAACCAGGTCGGCAGCGGCAGCGGCCGGGCCGCGGCCACCATCCTGGGGGCGGTCGGCGGCGCCGTGGCCGGCAACCGCATCGCCGGCAGCCAGGACGGCAACTACAACACTGCCGGCCCGGTCTACCGTGTTTCGGTGCAGACCGACCAGGGCCATCTGCGCACCTACGACGTCGCCAGCACCGGCGACCTGCGGCCGGGTGACCGGGTCCGCATCGAAAACGGCGTGATCTACCAGTCGTAACGGCTCAGACCACCGCCGGGCCGCTCCCCAGGTGGGCTGCGCCCCCTCGGGGGGCAGCGAACGAAGTGAGCGTGGGGGTGAACATCAATGCAGCGTCGGCGAGCCGGGCTCGCTGCGCTGCACCTTGAAGAAACCCGTGCCGGTGGTGCCGCGGCCGACTTCCTCCTCGGTGGCTTCGCGCACGCTCTGCACCTGCAGCTTCAGGCGGATGGCGATGCCCGCCAGCGGATGGTTGCCGTCCAGCACGACGTGGTCGGGGTAGATCTCGGTCACGGTATAGACGACGTCGCGCGGCGCCTGCGCGTTGCCGCCGGCCGGCAAGCCCTCGAATGTCATGCCTTCTTCCAGTTCCGCCGGGAACAGGGCGCGCGGCTCCAGGAACACCAGCTGCTCGTCGTAGTCACCGAAAGCCTCCTCCGGCTCCAGGTGCAGATCGACCTTGTCGCCCGGCTCGTGTCCCTGCAGCGCCTCTTCGATCTTGGCCAGCAGGTCGCCGCCGCCCACCAGGAATTCCACCGGGTCGTCCAGTTCGTCGAGCACCTCGCCCAGCGTGTCCTTCAGCGTCCAGGTCAGCCCGACCACGCATTGAGTTGTGATTTCCATAGGAGAATTGTCGCAGCTCTCCATGAACATCACACAAGCTCTCCCCCTGTTGGGCGGCCTCTCGGCCAGCCAATTCATGACCCGCCACTGGCAGAAGAAGCCGCTGCTGGTGCGTGGCGCCATTCCTGCCTTTTCTCCGGTGCTCAGCCGCGCCGACCTGTTCGCCCTGGCGGGGCGCGACGAGGTCGAATCGCGCGTGGTGGCCCAGACGGGGGCAGGCTGGACGCTGCGGCGCGGTCCTTTCGCGCGCCGAGCCTTGCCCGCCTTGTCGCAGCCAGGCTGGACGCTGCTGCTGCAGGGCGCCGACTTGCACGATGCGGCGGCCCATGAGCTGCTGCAGCGCTTCCGTTTCGTTCCCGAAGCCCGCCTGGATGACCTGATGATCAGCTATGCGACCGACGGCGGCGGCGTCGGCCCGCATTTCGACAGCTACGATGTTTTCCTGCTGCAGGCCCAGGGCCGCCGACGCTGGCGAATCGGCCGGCAAAAAGACCTGACGCTGCGGGACGGTGTGCCGCTGAAGGTGCTGGAACGCTTCGAGCCCGAGCACGAGTACCTGCTCGAGCCGGGCGACATGCTGTACCTGCCGCCGCGCTATGCGCACGACGGTGTGGCCGAGGGTGAGTGCCAGACCTATTCGATCGGCTTTCGCTCGCCCGGCCGCGGCGAGATCGCGCGGGAGCTGCTGCAGCGCCTGTCGGAGGATGCGGCGGACCAGGCCGGGGAGCGGCTTTACCGCGATCCGGCGCAGGGCGCCACCGCCACGCCCGGGGCCGTCCCCGCCGGGCTGCTGCAGTTTGCGCGCGAGGCTCTGCAGGCGGCCCTGGCCGACCCGCTGGCGCTGGAGCGCTCGCTGGGCGAGTTGCTCACCGAGCCCAAGGCCAACGTCTGGTTCGAAGGCGCTGGCGGGCGCATCCGGCTGAGCGCAGTTGCGCTGGATCGCCGCTCCCGCATGATGTATGACAGGCGGCATGTCTTCATCAATGGAGAAAGCTATCGCGCCTCGGGCCGTGACGCCTCGCTGATGCGGCGGCTGGCCGACCGCCGCGTCCTGGACGCGGCCGATCTGGCGCAAGCCAGCGAGGGCGCGCTGTCGCTGCTGCGGTCGTGGTGCGAAGCGGGCTGGGCCCACCCTGCCAGGGCGCGGCCATGACCGCCCACGATGCCGCCCCGGCCGGCTTGCCCGCGGGCCGCTTCACCGGCCGCCAGGATTTCCAGCAGCTCGTGCGCGATGCGCTGGCCTGCGCCGCGCGGGAAGGCTGGCGCGAGATCATCCTGTGCGACGCCGACTTCCAGGATTGGCCGCTGGGCGAACGGGCGGTGGCGCAGTCGCTGCAGGACTGGTCGGCGGCGGGTCGGCGCTGTACCTTGCTGGCCCGCCGCTGGGAGGGCATTGCGCTGCGCCACGCGCGGTTTGTCGCGTGGCGCAGGACCTGGGCGCACATCATAGAAGCGCGAGCCTGCGCGTCGGCCGATCCGATGGACCTGCCCAGCGCCATCTGGAGCCCGGGCTGGGTGATGCAGCGGCTGGACATCGAGCGCTGCAATGGCGTCAGCGGCAGCGAACCCGAGCGGCGCGTGCTGCTGCGCGAGACCTTGCAGGAATGGTTGCTGAAGAGCTCGCCATCGTTCCCGGCCACGACGCTGGGCCTGTAGAGCGTTGCTTTGGCGCCGCCAGGGTTCCGGGAAGGCCCTTAAGGGTTATTGCCCCTTGATTCGATCGGCATATAATGTTCAGTTGAGCAGCAAAAGCTCGAGTCGATGCTGCTCGGTCAACCCGCCATCTGGCGCACTGACGATTTCCGGAAGTTGTTTGTCTCTCTGTACCCCACAAAAGGAAACCCTGAAATGAAGAATTCGCTCGTATTGGCGACCCTGGTTGCAGCCGCAGCGCTGGCCGCTTGCAGCAAGACCGAGACGCCGGCGCCCGCGCCCGCTCCCGCTCCGGTGGCTGCTCCCGCACCTGCGCCTGCCCCCGCTGAAGCCGCTGCTCCGGCCGCTGCCGATGCCGCCGCCAATGCCGCTTCGGCCGCCGCCGCCGCTGCTGCTGGCGCTGCCACCGCCGCTTCGTCGGCCGCCAGCGCCGCCAAGTAAACCGTATTACGGTTTGCACCAGGCAAAAGCCGCCCTCGGGCGGCTTTTGCTTTTGGTGGACCGGCTACGCGGCCAGCCAGCCGCAGCCGCTCGGCCCGTCGGCCACGTGAACGTCGGCCGGCTCGCAGCCCATGGCGGCGGCCAGGGCCAGCCGGGCCAGCTCGGGCCGGTTGTTTTGCTCGCTCAGGTGCGCGGCCACCACCTGCCGGAGCCCGCGCGGCCGCAGCGCCAGGGCAATCGCCGCGGCCGCCTCGTTGGCCAGGTGTCCATAGGCGCCGCCGACGCGGCGTTTCAGGAAGGGCGGGTAGCGCGACGCCGCCAGCAACAGAGGATCGTGGTTGCACTCCAGAAGGAGCGTGCCGCAATCCGCGAGCTGTTCCAGCACATGGCTGGTGGCGTGGCCCAGGTCGGTCAACACGCCCAGGCGCGCCGCGCCGTCGCCGCAGGTCAGCTGCAGCGGCTCGCGCGCGTCGTGCGGCACGGTGAAGGGACGCACCTGCAGCGCGCCCAGCGAGATCTCCATGCCGTCGCAGGCGATCCGCAGCAGCCCGTCGAAATCGGGCTCGCCCAGCGCCGTGTAGGTGCCATGGCTCATCCAGACCGGAATGCGCTCGCGCAGCGCCAGCTGCCGCGCGCAACCGATGTGGTCGCCGTGCTCGTGGGTGATGAAGATCGCGTCGATCTGTTCGGCCAGCATGCCGGCCTGGCCCAGCCGCGCGTCCAGCTGGCGTATGCCCAGCCCGCAGTCGATCAGCAGGTGATTGAGCTGGGTATCACTGCGCCCCTGCACCACCGTGGCATTGCCCGAACTGCCGCTGCCCAGGCTCTTGAATCTGAGCATGAAGGACAATCAGTTGAGGACAGAGCAGATGCTGCGCATCTGGTCTGTCCCGCAAATTACTTCAAATCGTCCGCGATCACCTTGACGATGCGCTGCGCATTGGCCGATGTCTCGGGCGCGCCGTTCGCATCGAGAACCGACACGGTGGTGGACTGGCCCTGGCTCTTCAGGTTGATCCGGTACTTCAGGGCCGGCGCCGGCTTCGGCGACGAGCCGAACAGCTTGCCGAAGAAGCCGGGCTCTTTCTTGTCGGGGTTGGGCTCGACGTAACGCACGAAATACGTGCCTTGGCTGCGATCCCGGTCTTCGACGGTGAAGCCGGTGCGGTCGAGCGTCAGGCCGACCCGGCGCCAGGCTCGGTCGAACCCTTCGTCGACCTGAACCACCGGCGTGTTGCCGACGGTGGCGACACGCGAGGTGGACTTGGCCGCCTCCGAAGCTACCAGGGCTTTCGATTGCTCCTGGGGCACCCCCAGCTTGACCATCAGGCGGCGCAGGAACTCGGCCTCGAGCTCGGGGTCGGCCGGGCGAGGCTGCCACACGGTCTGGTCTTTCTCGCGATTGGCGTACACCTCCATCATGCCGCGGTGGCTGACATAGATCTCGGTGCCGCCGGTGGGGCTGCGCTCCAGCCGGGTGCGGAAGCGGTCGCGCTCGGAAGTCGAGTAGACCGAGTCGATCAGCTTGCCCAGCGTGTTGCGGATGAAGTCCTGCGGGATCTTGGCGCGGTTCTCGGCCCAGTCGGTTTCCATGATGCCCAGGCTGGCCTGGTCGAGCGTCAGCAGGAAGCCGTTTTCCTGCCAGAAGTCGCGCACCGGCCCCCACAGCTGGTCGGCCGGGCGGTTGATCACCAGCCAGCGCTGCGTGCCCGCACGCTCGATCCGCACGTCGCCCAGGGTGGAGGCAGCCGTGGGCACGCCCGGCGCGGCTTGCCCGACCTGGAAGCTGCTGGCCGTCACGGCGCCGCCGGGAATGGCGTAGCGGGAATCGCGCGACAGCTGGCTCAAGTCGGGCGGCACTTCCAGCGAGACCCCCTTGCCGGCGCTCTTGTAGTCGATCCGGTCGCCTTCCAGCACCGAACATGCCGACAGCGCGGCGCAGGTCGCCAGCACACCGAGTTTTGCAATTTGCTTCACGTCATCACCTTGGGAATAGGGTTCTCGAACGAACGCGGAAAAAAGTCAGGCCACCAGCCCGCTGGCGCGCAGCGCGGCTTCGACCACCGCTTCGTTCGCCGCCGACAGGGGGGTCATGGGCAGGCGCAGGGTGCCGCCGCACAGGCCCATGCGAGCCATGGCCCACTTGAGCGGGATCGGGTTGGCTTCCACGAACAGTTGCTTGTGCAGGGGCATCAGGCGGCGCTGGATCTCCATGGCCCCCCGCGCATCGCCGCCGGTTGCAGCCACGCACAGCTGGTGCATCAGCCGCGGCGCCACGTTGGCCGTGACGCTGATGTTGCCCTGGCCGCCGCACAGCATCAGCGCGACGGCCGTGGGGTCGTCGCCGGAGTAGACCGAGAAGCCGGCCGGCAGGTCGCGGATCAGCCACTGGGCGCGCTCGATGTTGCCGGTGGCTTCCTTGATGCCGACGATGCCGGGCACTCCGGCCAGGCGCAGCACGGTGTCGTGCTGCATGTCGGCCACCGTGCGGCCAGGCACGTTGTAAAGCACGATCGGCAGGTCGCCCACGGCCTCGGCGATGGCCTTGAAGTGCTGGTACTGGCCTTCCTGAGTCGGCTTGTTGTAGTAGGGCACGACCTGCAGCTGGCAGTCGGCGCCGATCTTGCGGGCGAATTTGCCCAGCTCGATCGCCTCGGCGGTCGAATTGGCGCCACAACCGGCCATGATGGGCACGCGCCCAGCCGCTTGCTCGACGGCCACGCGGATGACCTCGTGGTGCTCCTGCACGTTGACCGTGGGCGATTCGCCCGTGGTGCCAACGACGCCGACGCAATCCGTGCCCTCGGCGATGTGCCAGTCGATCAGCTTGCGCAGGGCGGGGTAGTCCACGCTGCCGTCTTCGTGCATCGGGGTCACCAGGGCCACGATGCTGCCTGTAATCGGTGTCATGTAGGGGAGTTGTGTCGGGAAACGGCGATTCTACCTAGAGCGGTAGAGCGGATATCGGGGCAGCGGTTCCCCGGGGGCGGGCCGCACCGCCGCGATGCGCTGCAGGTAGCGCGTCGGCTCATCCAGGAAGCCGTCCTCATAGGCAACCACGCGCAGCTCGCTGCAGGCGTCCAGCAACTCGCCCGGGCGCAGCAGGAAGTCCGGGCGCGACGGCTTGCCCACCGTCTCGTTGCCGGCCGCGAAGGTCTCGTAGATCAGCACGCCGCCCGGCGCCACGCTGCGCAGCAGGGTCGGCAGCAATGGTCGCCAGAGATAGTTGGTGACCACGACCCCGGCAAAGTGGCGGCCCGGCAAGGGCCAGGCGTCGTTCTCGATGTCGGCGGCCAGGGTTTCGCCGAGTCCCGCCAGCGAGTCGATGGCCTCCTGCGACCGATCCACGCCCGTCACCGGATGGCCTCGGGCAGCAAACCAGCGCAGGTGCCGCCCGAACCCGCAGGCGACGTCGAGCACCGGGCCGCCGGCCGGCACCAGGTGGGCCCAGCGCAGCACCCAATCGGAAGGGTTTTCGGTTCCGTGCATTTTTTTCCGGGCCTCAGCGCGGCCTGGCTTCATCCTTCAGCGCCGCCAATGCCATGTCTTCGACCTTGCCCGGCGCGAAGATCTTGGCGATGCGCCCCAGCTTCCCCTGGGCGGTCATCACTACTTCGCGGCGGCGCCGGTTCATGCCTTCGATGATGAGCCGTGCGCATTCCTCCACGCTCATGGCCTTGTCTTCCTTCAGCCCGCTGGCGCCGGCCGCCTCGCCCCGGGCATCGAGGCCGCGGTAGCGGATGCGGGTCGCCACCACGCCGGGGTAGGCCGTGGTGACGCTGACGCCCGCGCTCTTGAGCTCGGCGCGCAGCGACTCGAAAAACCCCGTCATGGCGAACTTGCTGGCACTGTAGGCCGTGCGGCCCGGCACTCCCACCAGGCCAGCCAGCGAAGACACGGCCACCAGCTGGCCCCGGCTGGCTTTGAGGTGCGGCAGGGCGGCATGGGTGCACCAGAGCGCGCCCCAGAAGTTGACCTTCATGAGGTCTTCGTACCAGTGCAGGTCCTGCGGCTTCACATCGCCGAACAGGGCCTGCGCCGACATCCCGGCGTTGTTGACGAGCGCGTCGATGCGGCCGAAATGCCGCATGGCCTGGTCGATCAAGGAGCGGCATTGCGGCTCTTCGGCGACGTTCATCGACACCACCAGGGTCCTGGCGCCCGCCGCTTCACATTGCGCGGCCACGGCGTCGAGCTTTTCCACGCTGCGCGCAGCCAGCACGAGGGCCGCCTGGGCCCCGTGCGCGGCGGCGAGCTGCCGTGCCATTTCGGCGCCGATCCCATCGGAGGCGCCGGTGATGATGTAGACCTTCATGGACTAATTAAAACAGGCCCAGGCCTGGTCGGCGAGCGCCACGAGAATGGTGGGCTGCGTGTACAGCGCGAACACCGCCAGCAGCGCCGCGAGGGCGCCGGCGTAGGTCAGCAGCTTGCGCACGCGCCTCGTCAATTCAGGCTCCCTGCGGCGCGGCTGCGCGAGCAATCGGCGCCTCGCGGACCGGCAGGTTCACCAGGGCGGCGAAGATGCCCAGCACGATGGCGATGTACCAGACGATGTCGTAGCTGCCGGTGCGGTCGTACAGCAGGCCTCCCAGCCAGACGCCCATGAACGAGCCGATCTGGTGGCTGAAGAACACGAAGCCGCCGAGCATCGACAGATGGGCCACGCCGAAAATCTGGGCCACGGTGGCATTGGTGGGCGGCACGGTGGACAGCCACAGCAGGCCCATCACGCCGGAGAACACATACACCGACAGCGGCGTCAGGGGGGCCCAGATGAAGAGTGCGATGGCGACCGAGCGGGCCAGGTAGATGAAAGCCAGGATCTTGCGCCGGGCCAGCTTCTGCCCCAGGCTGCCCGCGATGTAGGTGCCGAAGACGTTGAACAGGCCGATCAGCGCCAGGGCGTAGCTTGCCACTTCCGGCGACAGGCCCTTGTCCTTGAGGTAGCTGGGCATGTGCACGCCGATGAATACGACCTGGAAGCCGCAGACGAAGTAGCCGGCCATGAGCAGCTGGAAGCTGGGGTACTTGAAGGCTTCGCGCAACGCCTGCAGCACCGACTGCTCGCGCTTGGTCGCCGTGCCCCCGGCAAAGCCAGGCTCGCGCAGGCCCCAGGCCAATGGCCCGATGAGCAAAACCACCAGGCTCAGCGCCAGCAGGGCCTCCTGCCAGCCCAGGCCGGAGATCAGGAAGCCTTCCACCGGCACCATCAGGAACTGGCCGAAGGAGCCCGCCGCGGCTGCGACGCCCATCGCCCAGGATCGCCGGGCCGGATCGATCTGGCGGCCGATCACGCCATAGACGACGGCGTAGGTGGTTCCAGCCTGGGCCGCGCCCAGCAGCACGCCGGCAGTCAGCGTGAAGACGAAGGCATCGGGCGCCAACGCCATGCCCGCCAGGCCCAGGGCATAGAACACCGCGCCCAGGACCAGCACGCGAAACGCGCCGAAGCGGTCGGCCAACATCCCGGCAAAGACGCCGAAGACGCCCCAGGCCAGGTTCTGGATGGCCAGGGCGAAAGCAAAGGTCTCGCGGGTCCAGCCCTGCGCCTGCGTGATGGGCAGCAGCCACAGACCGAAGCCGTGCCGGATGCCCATGGAGAGCGTGACGATGGCGGCGCCGCAGGCGAGCACCTGGACCATCGAGAGTTTTTGCGGGGCAAAGGACTGCATGCGCTGGACTGTAGCGAAAGGCGTCAAAAGCTGCTGACTGCGGACTTACTCGATTCCCAACAGGGCGGGGGCGGCCGGATGGCGATTCTGTATGCCCGTACAGTATTCCTGCCAAGCCCGACTACAATCCCCCTCCCATGGCCGCCAAACTCCCTCCCGAATACTCAGAAGGCTCGATCCGCGTGCTCAAGGGCCTGGAGCCCGTCAAGCAGCGGCCCGGCATGTACACGCGCACCGACAATCCGCTGCACGTCATCCAGGAAGTCCTGGACAACGCGGCGGACGAGGCCCTGGCGGGCCACGGCAAGCGGATCAAGACCACGCTCCATGCCGACGGCTCGGTGAGCATCGAGGACGACGGGCGCGGCATTCCATTCGGCCTGCACCCGGAAGAAAAGGCGCCGGTAATCGAACTGGTGTTCACGCGGCTGCACGCCGGCGGCAAGTTCGACAAGGGCAAGGGCGGCGCCTACAGCTTCTCGGGCGGCCTGCACGGCGTCGGCGTGTCGGTCACCAACGCGCTGGCCAAGCGGCTGGAAGCCACCACCCATCGCGAAGGGCAGGTGGCCAGGCTGGTCTTTTCCGCCGGCGACGTGGTGGAACCGCTGCAGGCCCGCAAGCTGCAGGAAGGCGACCGGCGCCAGGGCACCACAGTGCGCGTCTGGCCCGATCCCAAGTACTTCGAGTCCAGCCAGCTGCCGATGGCGGAGCTGGCCCACCTGCTGCGCAGCAAGGCGGTGCTGATGCCGGGCGTGACGGTGTCGCTGGTCAACGAAAAGACCCGCGACTCGCAGAGCTGGCAGTACAAGGGCGGCCTGCGCGACTACCTGATGCAGACCTTGACGGGCGATCCCGTCATCCCGCTGTTCGAAGGCGAAGGGTTTGCCCAGAACAACGACAACTTCGCCGAAGGCGAGGGCGCCCAGTGGTGCGTCGCCTTCACCGAAGACGGCCAGCCGGTGCGCGAGAGCTACGTCAACCTGATTCCCACCAGTGCCGGCGGCACCCATGAGAGCGGGCTGCGCGACGGGTTGTTCAACGCCGTGAAGAGCTTCGTCGACCTGCACTCGCTCTTGCCCAAAGGCGTCAAGCTGTTGCCCGAGGACGTGTTCGCGCGGGCCTCCTACGTGCTGTCGGCGAAGGTGCTCGATCCGCAGTTCCAGGGCCAGATCAAGGAGCGCCTGAATTCGCGCGACGCGGTGCGCCTGGTCTCCAGCTTCGTGCGCCCGGCGCTGGAGCTCTGGCTGAACCAGCACGTCGAGTACGGCCGCAAGCTCGCCGAGCTGGCCATCAAGGCCGCGCAAAGCCGCCAGAAGGCCGGGCAGAAAGTCGAGAAGCGCAAGGGCTCGGGCGTCGCCGTGCTGCCCGGCAAGCTCACGGATTGCGAAAGCAAGGACATCCGCCACAACGAGGTGTTCCTGGTCGAGGGCGACTCGGCCGGCGGCAGCGCCAAGATGGGCCGCGACAAGGAGAGCCAGGCCATATTGCCGCTGCGCGGCAAGGTGCTCAACACCTGGGAGGTCGAGCGCGATCGCCTGTTTGCCAACACCGAGATCCACGACATCGCAGTGGCCATCGGCGTGGACCCGCACGGGCCCCACGACACGCCGGATCTTTCGGGCCTGCGCTATGGCAAGGTCTGCATCCTGTCGGATGCGGACGTGGACGGCTCGCACATCCAGGTGTTGCTGCTCACCCTGTTTTTCAGGCACTTCCCCAAGCTGATCGAAACCGGCCACGTCTACGTGGCCCGTCCCCCGCTGTTTCGGGTGGACGCCCCGGCGCGCGGGAAAAAGCCCGCTTCCAAGACTTATGCCCTTGACGCGGGCGAATTGACCGCTATCTTGGACAAGCTGCGCAAGGAAGGTGTGCGCGAAGGAGCCTGGAGCATCAGCCGCTTCAAGGGCCTGGGGGAGATGAGCGCCGAACAGCTGTGGGACACCACGCTCAACCCCGATACCCGCCGGCTGCTGCCGGTGCAGTTGGGCACGCAGGATTTTCTGGCGACCGAAAGCCTGATCACCAAGCTGATGGGCAAAGGCGAAGCAGCCGCCCGCCGCGAATTGATGGAACTGCACGGCGATGCCGTGGAAATCGACGTGTAGCCCGCCCCGCCTCCAGACACCCATGCCCGCCGCCAACCTCACCGACCTCCCGCCCGAGCGCACGCCGGCCCGGGTTCGCCTGCGCCCGACCATGCAGAGCGACCTGGAGTTCGTGGTGTCGCTCGAGCAGGACGAGGTGAACCTGCCGTTCATCACGCCCTGGGAGCGCGTGCAGCACGAGGGCGCCATCCGCTTCCCTGATTTCCGGCACTTCATCATCGAAGGCGGCGCCGGGCTCGAGGCGGTGGGTTTCCTGATCCTGATCGGCTGCCGAAGCCGTCACCAGTCGCTCGAACTCAAGCGCATGGTGGTGCGCGACAAGGGCGCCGGCTATGGCCGTGCCGCGCTGCGCGTGGCCAAGAAGGTCTCATTCGACGACCTGGGGGCGCACCGGCTATGGCTCGACGTCAAGGCCAACAACCTGCGCGCGCGGGCGCTGTACGAGCGCGAGGGTTTCGTGGTCGAGGGCCTGCTGCGCGAATCGGTGCGGGTGCCCGGCGGCTTCGAGTCACTCGTCGTGCTGTCCATGCTCGAGCCCGAGTTCAAGGCCCGGCGCCAACAGGGCCTGGAGATGCCGGCATGAGCGCGCTGGCCCGGGCGGCCTGTGCCCTGCTGCTGGCGGCGGCGCTGGTGCCCGTGGCCCAGGCGGAAGTCTGGGGCTATGTCGATGCCAGGGGCGTGGCCCATTTCGCACCCGAGAAACTGGACGGGCGCTACGAGCTGTTCTTCCGCGGCGGCGAGAGCTTCGACACGGCGCGCGGCCTGCGCACGGCGCGTGCCGTCGCGGTGCCCACCGCGCCGCCCAAGTTGATTGCTTTCTTCGAGGTGTCGCCCAGCTACCGGCAGGTCAAGCACCACCTGCGCGAGGCTTCGCGCGCGCATGGCGTCGACTACGAGCTGCTGCAAGCTCTCATCGCCACCGAATCGGGCTTCGATGCCCGGGCGGTGTCCCCCAAGGGCGCGGTGGGACTGATGCAGATCATGCCGGCCACCGCCGAGCGCTACGGCGTCACCGGCGAAGATGCCGCCGCCGTCGGCCGGAAGCTGACGGACCCGCGCACCAACGTCAAGACCGGCACCCGCTACCTGCGCTACCTGCTCGATCTCTTCCCCGGACGCCTCGAGCTCGCGCTGGCGGCGTACAACGCCGGCGAAGGCGCCGTGCAGCGCGCGGGCAATCGCATTCCCAACTACCGCGAGACCCAGAACTACGTCAAGACCGTGATGCAGCTCTACGAAATGCTCAGGCCGCCCTCGATGATGCGCGGCGGCCCCGGCTCGCCCGGACGGGTGCGAATGGAGTTGCCGGTGACCCTGGCGCCAGGCGTGCCTCTGGCCGAGGCCAGGCCCGACATCGACACCGAGCGTGATTGACGCTGCCGGCCCGCACCGCGCTGTACCTCGCCCCTGCCTGAGATGGGCGGCACCATGACGCCGCTGTCGACATTGCCGGAGGGGCTGTTCGCGCTGGGGGCCTTCACCGGAGCGCAGGTGCTGCTGGTCTGTTTCAGCGTGATCGTCGCCAACACCTACCGCGAGCGCGCGCTGCTGGTCCATGCGGCGGCCACGCTGATGGGCGTGCTGTCGGTACAGGTCCTGGTGGGGGGCCACGCGTTTGCGGCGCAAGCGGCCATGCTGCTGGTGCTGGCCCTGGATGGCCTGCAGCTGCGCGAGCTGGTCGGCCACGCGGGCGCGCTGCGCCAGCCGCGGCGCTGGCTCCTCGCCGCCTGCCTGGGGCTGCTGCCGGCACTCGCGTTGGCCGGCTTCTTCGGCACGGCCCACCTGCTCTTGCCCGGCCTCGCCGCCTGGACCGTCGTCATCACCGTGATCATGCTGCGCGCCTGGCCCCAGAGCCAGCCCTGGGCGCGCTGGTTGCTGGCCGCGCACATCGGACTGGCCGGCGCCGCCGCGTGGCTGGGATGGCGCTCCCTGGACAGCGAACCCGACCCGGCATTGCCGCTGGCCGCACTGCTGACACTTTGGAGCGCGGGTGTGTTCCTGGCCACCGCATGGCGCAACCGGATCGTCGGCGACACGCGCCTGCGCATCGACGCGCGCAACACGGTCGATCCGCTCACCGGGCTGTCGACGCCGCTGATCTTCTACGACCGGGTGGGCGCGGTGCGCAACCTGATCAAGCGCTACGGCCATCCCAGCGTGCTGCTGCTGGCCCAGATCGAGAACCTGGGCTCGCTGTCGGCGCAGTTCGGCCCCGAGGTGGCCGAGTCGGCTGTCCTGGTGGCGGCCAACCGCATCCGGCTGGCGCTGCGCGACGGCGACGTGGCGGCCCGGCTGTCGCACTCGCGCATCGCCGTGCTCGCCGAGGGCATGTCGCTGGCCGAAGGCTCGGCCAACCTGGGCAGCCGCATCCTGGTGGCCGGCCTGAAAGAGCCGCTGCCCGCCGCGCCGACCGAGTTCCTGCACTTTCGCATCGTGCTGGCGGCCGTGCCCGTCAGCGAGATCGCGCCCAAGGCGCTGCTGCAGCGACTGGCCAATCGCCTGGACGAGCAGCTGCTTGCGGCGCCCGAGCGGCACATCCTCACGCTCACGGCCGAAGACCTGCTGGCCTGACACCCCGCATTCATTTCCATCCCACTTCACCTTATTGCCTGCCTGAAAACTCCATGGAGCAAGAACTCATTTCATTCGACAGCGGCGATGGCGACGGCGGCGGCGACAGCGAACTCGACCTCGCCTCGTACGCCCAGCGCGCCTACCTCGAATACGCGCTCAGCGTGGTCAAGGGCCGGGCCCTGCCCGATGTCTGCGATGGCCAGAAGCCGGTGCAGCGCCGCATCCTTTATTCGATGTCCCGCATGGGCCTGGGCTACACCGGCGCCGGGGGCGCCCGGCCGGTCAAGAGTGCCCGGGTCGTCGGCGATGTGCTGGGGCGCTTCCATCCGCACGGCGACCAGGCCGCGTATGACGCGCTGGTCCGCATGGCGCAGGATTTTTCGCAGCGCTATCCCCTGATCGACGGCCACGGCAACTTCGGCAGCCGCGACGGCGACGGCGCCGCGGCGATGCGCTACACCGAGGCGCGCCTGGCTCGCATCACCAACCTGCTGCTCGACGAGATCGATGAAGGCACGGTGGCCTTCATCCCCAACTACGACGGCAGCACGCAGGAGCCCCAGCAATTGCCGGCGCGCCTGCCGTTCACGCTGCTCAACGGCGCGAGCGGCATCGCGGTGGGGCTGGCCACCGAAATCCCCAGCCACAACCTGCGCGAGGTGGCCGATGCCTGCGTGGCCCTGATCAGGAACGCCAAGCTGCCCGACGACGAGTTGGCGCTGCTGCTGCCCGGGCCCGACTATCCGGGCGGCGGCCAGATCATCAGCCCGGCCCCGGACATTGCCGAAGCCTATCGAACCGGCCGCGGCTCGCTCAAGGTGCGGGCCCGCTGGAAGATCGAGGAGCTGGCGCGCGGCCAATGGCAGCTGGTGGTCAACGAGTTGCCGCCCGGCGTGAGCACGCAGAAGGTGCTGGAAGAGATCGAGGAGCTGACCAACCCCAAGGTCAAGGCCGGCAAGAAGGCGTTGTCGCAAGACCAGCTGCAGCTCAAGCAAACCTTGCTCGCGGTGCTGGACACGGTGCGCGACGAGTCGAGCAAGGACGCGGCGGTGCGCCTCGTGTTCGAGCCCAAGACCAGCCGCATCGAGCAGGCCGATCTCATCGCCACCCTGCTTTCCCAGACCAGCCTGGAGAGCTCGTCGCCGATCAACCTCACCTCGATCGGCATCGACGGCCGGCCGGTGCAGAAGTCGCTGCGCCAGATGCTGCTGGAGTGGATCGAATTCCGCCAGGCCACCATCGAGCGGCGCTCGCGCCATCGCCTGGCGAAGGTGATGGACCGCATCCACATCCTCGAAGGCCGGCAGCTGGTGCTGCTGAACATCGACGAAGTCATTGCCATCATCCGCAAGAGCGACGAGCCCAAGGCGGCGTTGATCGAGCGCTTCAAGCTCAGTGACCGCCAGGCCGAGGATATCCTCGAGATCCGGCTGCGTCAGCTGGCGCGGCTGGAAGCGATCCGGATCGAGCAGGAGCTGAAGGGACTGCGTGAAGACCAGCAGAAGCTGGAGGAAATCCTGGGGCACCCGGCGGCGCTGCGCCGCCTGATGGTCAAGGAGATCGAGCAGGATGCCAAGCAGTTTGCCGATGCGCGCCGCACCCTGATCCAGGCCGAGAAGCGGGCCGTGGCCGAAATCAAGGTAGTGGACGAGCCGGTGACGGTGGTGGTGTCGCAAAAGGGCTGGGTGCGCGCCAAGCAGGGCTGGGCGCGCGAGCGCAACGGCACGGCGGCCACCAGCCCCGAATTTGCCTTCAAGGCCGGCGACGGCCTCTACGCCGCGTTCGAGTGCCGCACCGTCGACACCTTGCTGGCGTTCGGCAGCAATGGCCGCGTCTACACCGTGCCGGTGTCGGTCTTGCCGGGTGCGCGCGGCGATGGCCAGCCCGTCACGACGTTCATCGAACTGGAGGCTGGCACTCATCTGCTGCACTACTTCGCCGGCGCCCCCGGCGACTGGCTGCTGTTGAGCGGCACGGGCGGCTACGGCTTCCTGGCGACGGTGGAAAACATGATGACGCGGCTGAAAGCCGGCAAGGCTTTCATCAACTGCGGCGAAGGCGAAACCATGTGCCGGCCGTCGCCGGCCAACGTGCCGCCGCAAGCGCCCGCCACGCATGTGGCCTGCGCCTCCACCGGGGGGCGCATCCTGACTTTCGAGATCTCGGAACTCAAGCCGATGGCCAACGGCGGCCGCGGCCTGTTGCTGATCGACCTGGAGGCCCGGGACACACTGGCGGGCGCGGCCGCCTATACGCGCAGCGTGAAGATCACCGGCGTCGGCCGGGGCGGCAAGGAGCGCGACGAAACGCTGGAGATTCGCTCCCTGAACAATGCCCGGGCCGGCCGTGGCCGCAAGGGCAAGGCCGCCGACCTGGGTTTCAAGCCGGCGTCGATCGAGCGGGTGGAGTAACGCGGTCGCCCATTCTGGCAAGGATCGCGGGGACATTGCCGCCCGGCATTTGGCCGGTGCGGCGATCTGGCCTAGACTGTGCCGGTGAACCTGCTCTCCCTTCAGCTCCCTTGCGGCAATGCTATCGCGCGTCATCGCGCGATGGATGCTTGCGAGCGGGCGCTGGCGATCGCGCTACTGGACGCCACCACGCGTCCCCAATCCCAAGCGCATTCCTGAGCCCGGCGATACCCCTTCCTTTTTTGCGCAACTCCAATCGCCGGGCCAACACTGCCGCGCGATGACGCCTGCCTGCCATTACGGCAGCGGCGCCTATTTTCGTCCTGGAGCAACGCATGGAAGTGCAAACCCTTGTCGAGCGCACGCTCACCCAACTTGACTACGTCCGCCTGACCCGGCTGCTCGAGCGCGCGCAGCATCCGGAACCCGAACGAGCGCCTGCGGGCCAGGAAATGGAGAACCTGCTGGCCGTCAGCGAACTGGTGAGCAGCCCGGCGATTTCACCGGACGTGGTCACCATGTATTCGCAGATGCTGCTGGCGGCGCCCGGCGGCGGCACGCCCTACAAGCTCACGCTTTGCTACCCCGATGACGCCGAGCCGGCCAAAGGCTTCATTTCGGTCCTGTCCCCCGTGGGAGTGAGCTTGCTGGGCCTGCGTGTCGGGAGCATCGCGCGCTGGCGCATGCCCAACGGCAGCGAAGGCAGCGCCGAGATCCGCGCCATTCTTTTCCAGCCCGAAGCCAGCGGCGACTACACCACCTGAGCCGCCCACCCATCCACCGGCGTGTACAAGGAGAAGGGACATGCTGAAGTTGACGAAGATCGTGGCCGTCGCCGATGCCGGCGTGTCGGGCGGCAATGCCGCGCGACGCGCGGCGCGGTTGGCCGGCCAGCACCGGGCCGACCTGATGCTGCTGCACGTGGTGCCGGCTTCCGCCAGCGAAGACGCACTGCGGCAGGCGCGGATTCGGCTGCACGCCCTGGCGCGCCGCCTCGGCGCGCAGGCAGGGGGTCGGATTGCCTGCCATGTGGCCCAGGGCGACGCCTTGCGCGAAACCACGCTCGCTGCAGCGGACGCCGACCTGCTGGTGCTCGGGTCGGCGCGCCAGAATGCACTGCGCGAGTTCCTCATGGGCAGTTCGGCCGAGCAGATCATCCGCCTGGTGCGCCGCCCCGTCCTGGTAGTGAAGCGCACCGCCGACGAGCCTTACCGCCGGGTCCTGGTGCCGGTGGAGCTCGCAGCCCATGCCGACAGCTCGATCGCAGCGGCGCTGGCACTGTCGCCCGAGGCCGAGGTCGAGGTGTTTCACGCACTGAACATTCGCCATGAGATCAGCCTGCGCGCCGCCGAGGTGCCCGAGCCGGTGCTCAGGCGCGATCGCAACCGCCTGGCCGACGAGGCGCGCGGCACCATCGCGGCGATGATCCGCAGCGCGGGTGGCGCGCCGTGGCGCGTGGTGCCGGCCTTCGGCTTCGGCGATGCGGCGGCTCTCGCACTGCAAAAGGAAGCCGCCATGGCGGCGCAACTGGTGGTGATCGGCAAGCGCCGGCTGTCGATGATGGCCGACTTCCTGCTGGGAAGCGTCACCCAGCGCCTGCTGGCGAAATCGCGGGCCGACGTGCTGGTGCTGCCTCCACGGCGCGTCATGAACCTGGCCCGCGCCGGCGCCATGGGCCCTGCCCGGGCGCTGCCTCGATCGGGCTGAGCGAAGGCGCATCCGCCGGCGGCAGAGAGCGATTCTTGCCGCTGGCGCATCAATGGCCGCTGGTTCTTTCATCAGCGGCAGCGCGGCATTCGTGCGACGATCGCTGCCATGCCGTTTTCCCACCTGCTGCTGGCCCTGGCCGTCGTGTTCGTGTGGGGTACGAATTTCGTGGTGATCAAGTGGGGGCTGGCCGAATTCGAGCCGTTCCTGTTCGCGGCGCTGCGCTTTGCGCTGTCCATCGTGCCCTGGATCTTCTTTGTTCCCCGGCCGCCGGTGGCCTGGTCGCGCCTGGCGGTGTTCGGCGTCCTGCTCGGCGCCGGCCAGTTCGGCCTGCTGTTTCTGGCCATGCGGTCGGACGTCACGCCGGGCCTGGCATCGCTGGTGATCCAGACCCAGGTGTTCTTCACCATCGGCCTGGCGATGGCGATCCAGGGCGAGCGCGTAGGGCTGGCGCAGTACGCGGCCATGGCGCTTGCGGTCGCGGGCATTGGCCTGATCGGCTGGCATGGCGTGAGCTCGGGCGACGGCTCCATCACGCCATTGGGGCTGGGGCTGCTGCTGGCAGCCGCGGCCTGCTGGGCTCTCGCCAACCTGGTGGTGCGCCGCGCGGGCAAGGTCAACGCGCTGGCGTTCATCGTCTGGAGCAGCCCGTTCTCGCTGCCGCCGCTGATCGTGATGGGCCTGTATTTTCATGGCCTCGAGCCGATGCTGCAGTCATTGCAGAACGCCAGTCTCGCTGGCTGGGGCGCGGTGATCTGGCAGGCGGTGGGCAACACCCTGTTCGGCTTCGGGGCCTGGAACTGGCTGCTGGCCCGCTACCCGGCCGCCACCGTCACGCCGGCCGCGCTGCTGGTTCCGGTGTTCGGCATGAGCGCGTCGGCCTGGCTGCTGGGCGAATCGCTGCCCGGCTGGAAGCTGTTGGCGGCGGCACTGGTCATTGCAGGGCTGGCGCTGAACTTCCTGGCGAGCCGGCCGCGGACATTGCCAGCCGTGGCGAAGGCAACAACCTGACCTGGCGCACCGCGGGGGATCGAATCATCCAGGAACTTCGCGGACTGGTTCTCTTACAGGCTGTGCCGTATCGTATGCAGGCCCGTCGCCGGCTCATGGCGCCAGCTCGACCAGCACCGGCTGGTGGTCCGATGCGCTGGTCTGCAGGTCGACCTCGACCCTTTGCATGCGCGCCGCCAGATCGCCTGTGGCGAACACGAAATCGCAGGCGAAAGCACGGGGCCACTGCTGGTGATCGTGCACGCCCACCGTCGGCGTGCGCGGCAGGCCGGGATGGGCCTGGGCCCAGAGATCGACCAGCGCCGCCGTGGGTGGCCCGGTTGGGGCGCCGATCCGGGCGAAGACCGGGTCTTCGGGCGCCATGTTGAAGTCGCCGCACAAAATGGCGCTGGCCGGTTCGGCGACGGTGTGAAAGGGGCCTTCGGAATGGTCCACCGCCTGGCCCTCGTGCGCGCGCAGGCAGGCTTCGGCGTGGCGGCCCAGGATCGCGTCCAATTGCGCTTCGCGCTGGCGGGCGGAATAGAACTCGAGGTGGGTGGTCATCACCCGCAGCGGTCCCCAGGGCGCTTCGAGCGTGCCCTCCAGCAGCCCGCGCGGCATGCTGCGGCGCACCTGCGGATCGCTGGGCCAGGGCAGGCGATGGTTTTCTACCTTCAACACCGGGAGCCGGCTGAATATCGCATTGCCGAAGCGGCGACGGCTGCGCTGCGGCCCGAGCGTGTCGACGGTGACGCCGCGCAGCAGTTCGAACCCTGGCAGCAGCTGCGCCAGTGCCTCGAACTGGTCTTCGCCCGCGCTGCCGGGTAGCGCCGGGAAATTGGCGGCCACTTCCTGGACGCACAGTACGTCGAAATCGGCAAGAGCGCGCGCGGTCTCCACGATTCGGCGCGGCGACACCACGCCATCGCAGCCGCGGCAGGCCTGGATGTTCCAGGTAACGAGTTTCATCGACTCAGACCACCGCCGGGCCGCTCCCAAGGTGGGCTGGGCCCCCTCGGGGGGCAGCGAACGAAGTGAGCGTGGGGGCGATCATCTCAGGGGAGAACCCGTTTCAGGCCAGTTCGGCGATCATCTCGATCTCGACGCAGGCGCCCAACGGAATCTGCGCCACGCCGAAGGCGCTGCGCGCGTGCGATCCCTTGTCGCCGAACACCTCGGCAAGCAGCTCGCTGGCGCCGTTGATGACCAGGTGCTGTTCGGTGAAGTCGCCCGTGGAATTGACCAGGCCCATCAGCTTGACGATGCGCTTGACCTTGTTGAGATCGCCCACTGCGGCGTGCAAGGTGCCCATCAGGTCCACCGCGACCGCGCGCGCTGCCGCCTTGCCTTCTTCCGTGGCCGTGCCCTTGCCCAGCTGGCCGACCCAGGGCTTGCCCTCTTTTCGCGCAATGTGGCCGGACAGGAAGACCAGGTTGCCGGCCTGCACGAAGGGCAGGTAGGCGGCCGCAGGCGTGCCCACCGGGGGCAAGGTGATGCCGAGTTCTCTCAGCTTGTCGTAAACGTTCATGGGGGCTCCTTGGTTCAAGTGATTGTAGAAGCCGTTGCGCTGCCCAGCCGCTCGACCGGTGTCACGGTCACGGCCACCTGAAGCGCGTGGTTCGCGCCGCCGTGCAGCACGCCGCGCACCGGCGAGACGTCCGCAAAGTCGCGGCCGGTGGCCAGGGTGACGTACTCCTCGCCTGGGGCACGGGCGTTGGTGGGGTCGAGGTCGGCCCAGACACCCTGCGGCACCGCCTCGCCCGGCAGGTACAGCGACACCCAGGCATGCGAGGCGTCGCTGCCGACCAGCCGGCCCTGGCCCGGCGCCGGCTGCGTCAGCATATAGCCGCTGACGTAGCGCGCGGCCAGGCCCAGGCTGCGCAGGCAGGCCAGCATGATGTGCGCGAAGTCCTGGCAAACGCCTTTGCGCAGCTTCAGCGCCTCCAGTGCCGGCGTGCCGACGTCGGTGGCCTCTGTCTCGTATTCGAAATCCTCGTGGATGCGGCGCATCAGGTCACGGGCCGATGCCAGCAGGGGCCGGCCCGCCGCGAAGCTCGGCCGGGCATAGTCCAGGAATTCAGGGCGCCGCGGCACATGAGGCGATGCAAACGTGAACTCGGCAGCGGGCTCGTAGGCGCTGGCGTGGTGGTAGCGCATGCGCTCACGCGCTTCTTCCCAAGCCATCGCGCTCACGGTCGCGGCCGACGCGTGGGTCTCGACGAGGCTGTTCGCCACGATGGTGAGCTCCTCGTGCCGCGACGGCAGGCTGAAGAAGGCCCGCGTGTTGCCGTAGACATCGACTGCCTCGCTTCGCTGGCTGGGCGCCGGGCTGATCGACAGCTCATGGCTGAGCAAGCGCTGCCGCGCATTGTCCAGTGGCTTCAGGTGCGCCATGTGCTGCGCGGTCTTCACCGAGGGTGAATAGCGGTAGTGCGTTTCGTGGACGATGTGAAGGAGCATGGAATCAGGGGGCCATGATCAGACGCCGACGGGCCGCCCCAAGGCGGCTGCGGCCCCCTCGGGGGGCAGCGCAGTACACGATGTGACAAGCGTGGGGGCCATGATCAGACGCCGACGCTATGCCGGTCGCTGGAGTGCGTGAAGTAGCGGGCGCCGAGATCGTCCGACAGCTGGTAGGCCGCGTCGGTGCATTGCTGCAGCAGTTCGAGCAGCACGGCATAGCGCCCTTCGGCATCGCGCTGGCACATGGCCTCGAGCGACCAGAGCCGAGGATCGGGGACCGTGAGTGCGATGTCGGGAATTTCGCCCGGCGCGCTGCCCGCGAGCTTGGCCAGCCGCCCACGCAAGGTCTGTGCGACCCAGCCCAGCGAGCGCGGATTGTCGAGGTCCAGCACCAGCAGGTCGAGCAGGGCAGGGATGTCGTGACGCTGCTGATATTGCGAACGGAAGGTGATGGTGCTGTCGAACAGCGCGACCACGGCCTCGAAGCCGCCTTCATCCTGGAGCGCTCCGGTTTCGAAAGCCCAGCCCAGCGCGGCCGACAGAAAGCCCAGGCGCTCCAGGTGCCGGCCGCTGGACAGCAGGCGCCAGCCGTCATCGCGGGTCATCCGGTCGGTCTGTGCGCCGGTCATGGCGGCGGTGTGGCCGGACAGCGTCTCCAGCACCCGCAAGGCTTCCACTGACGAGTAGTCGCCGTCGTCGGTGACGATCGCACAGCCGCGCATGAAGTCGCGCTCGGCGCGCACGATGACGTTCCATTGCTCCTGCGACAGGCGCTCCCGCACGGCCGAGGCTGCGTTGCGCAGCGCGGCCAGGTTGTAGCCCACGCTGGTCGCGTCGCGGGCATCCCCCAACGCCGCTATCAGCGAGCGTTCGAAGACGCGCCGGGACTGGGTGGCCGGCGGCACGTCCGGCAGGAGCAGCGCATTGTCCACCGCCATCTCGCTCAGCCAGGCCAGCAAAGGCTGCGAGGACTGGTCCTCGCCGTTCAGGCAGGCCAGTGCCAGCCGGGCCAGCCGCGTGGTGTTCTCGGTGCGCTCGGTGTAGCGGCCCAGCCAGAACAGGTTTTCGGCGGCGCGGCTCGTAGCGCTGCGGCTGCGCTGCGCGATCTCCACCGCCGGCTGCTCCTGGTGCAGCAGGCTCGTGGGGTCGACCTCGCCCTCGGTCATCACCCAGGTGTCGGCGCTGCTGCCGCCGCGCTGCATGGAGGCGATGTCGAGCGCAGCCCCGGCGATGCGGGTGAGCCCGCCGGGCAGCACCCGCCAGGATTGCGGCCCGTCCGCCACCGCGAACACCCGCAGCATCAGCGAACGCGGCTGGATGCGGTCGCCGTCCCGGTCTTGAGTCCAGGTCGGCATCTGGGACAGCGGCAGGTAGGCCTGCAGCGTGTGCTCGTCGCCTTCGCGCGCGATGCGCCCGGCCCATTCCTCCAGCGCCTGGCGCGACAGCGACTTGCCCAGCACCGCGCCGGCGCCGGCGCCGTCATAGGTCGGCTTGATGACGCTCGAGGCGAGCTTCGGCAGGGCCGCTTCCATGGCGGCCCGTTCGCCGCACCACCAGGTCGCCAGCGAGGGTAGCTGCAGCTCCTCGCCCAGCAGGTGGCGCGACAGGGCCGGCAGAAAGCCGAGCAGGGCCGTGGACTCCAGGAAGGCCGACCCCGGCGCATTGGCCACCAGCACATGGCCGGCGCGAATCGCCTGCAGCAGGCCCGGCACGCCCAGGCGCGAGTCGGACCGCAGCTCCAGCGGATCGAGAAATTCGTCGTCGAGCCGCTTGAGGATGCCGTGCACCGGCTCCAGGCCCTGCAGTGTCTTCAGGTACAGGCGCTGGTCGCGTACCGTGAGGTCGCTACCTTCGACCAGCGCCAAGCCGAGGTAGCGGGCGAGGTAGGCGTGCTCGAAATATGTCTCGTTGTAGGGGCCCGGCGTCAGCAGCACGATGCGTGGGCTGCTGGCGGCCGGACACATGGCCAGCAGGCCGTCCATCAGCGCCCGGTAAGTGGCCGCCAGTCGTTGTACCCGCAGGTCGCGGAAGCCCTCGGGGAACAGGCGGGAGGTGATGAGCCGATTCTCCAGCAGGTAGCCCAGCCCGGAAGGCGCTTGCGTGCGCTGGGACACCACCCACCAGGTGCCCCGCGGGTCGCGCGCCATGTCGAATGCCGCAATGTGCAGGTGCGTGCCGCCGGCGGGCTTGACACCGTGCAGTGGCCGCAGATAGCCGGGATGTCCCTGGACCAGGGCCGGCGGCAACAGGTTTTTCTCCAGCAACTGCTGCGGCCCATACACGTCCGCCATGATGCGGTCGAGCAGCTTGACCCGTTGCAGCACGCCGCGCTCGATCTGCTGCCAGCTTGCAGGCGGTATGACCAGGGGAAACAGGTCCAGCGACCACGGCCGCTGCGGGCCATCGGCATCGGCATAGACGTTGTAGGTGATGCCGTTGTCGCGCACCTGCCGCTCCAGATTGACGGTGCGGCGGTTCAGGTCGGCGAAGCCCTCGAGTCCCAGGGTGTCGAAGAAGCGGGTCCAGTGCGCGGCCGGCGGGGCCGGCTGCGAGCCAGCGGGGAGCGGCGCCGCGGCCGAAACCCTGCCGGGCAATTCGTCGAAATGACCTGGCGCGGCCGGCCGCGCCAGCGCGGCGGCAAGCGCCGCGGGCGATTGCCGGGTGCCGCGCCGAAAAAGCGAATCAGCCTTGTCGTCAGGTGTGTCCACGCGCGGGTATTGTCACACCCCGGTCGCACTCTGCACGCAACCGGGCTCGGCAGGCGCGCCTGAAGCACAATCGGGCATGCACGAGACCGACCCGCCGGCACCGGCCGCTTCCGCACCCGAGGCCCGTCTCGCGGCTGGGATCCCCCGCAATTCCCCGATCGACCCGCTGTTGCTGTCCGCCGCGCGCGTGGTGACGTTCGACGGCCAGCGGCTGCTCTCCAACGCCAGCGGATTCTTCTTCGAGCGCGGGCCGCGCCTGTTCCTGGTGACGAGCCGCCACGTGATGCTCGACGAGCCCAGCAAGCATTTTCCCGATCGCATCGAGATCGAAATGCACACGGACCCGGCCAACATGGCGCATTCCATCGGGTTTTCGATGCCGCTGTACCAGGGCGGCAAGAGCGTGTGGCGGCAGGGCATCGACAGCGGCGGCGAAATCGATGTGGCCGTGATCGAGATCGAGCGCGCAGCACTGCCCGCGACCAGCGTCTACCGCGCCTTCACGCCGGCGCACTTGCACGATCCCACCGAGCCGGTCGAGCTCGGCGCCTCGTTGCTGGTGCCGGGGTTTCCGCTCGGTTTTCACGACGGGCTGCATCACCTGCCTGTGGTTCGCCACGCCGTCAATGCATCACCGTTCGGCCTGCGGTTCCAGGGCAAAGGCTATTTCCTGACCGATGCGCGAACCCATCGCGGCACCAGCGGCGCGCCGGTGGTGATGCGCGCACGCGGCGGCGCCCGGCAGCCGGGCGATCTGCAGTGGACCCTTCTGGGCGTTCATTCGTCGCGCCTCGACGTGGGGACTCGTGACCTGGAGCTCGACGAAGCGCTGGGGCTGAACTGCGCCTGGTATGCCGATATCCTGCTGACGCTCACTGCGCCCTAAGCGCCATCGAAGAACAATAGTTCTTTACGTTTAAACAAAATACCTGAAGCCGTTTGCTCATCAATAGCGTACCCTGTAAAAAATCATACAGGGACGCACGATGAGTCACCTCGGGGCAGGGAGTATCCGGCAGCGCACGGCATGCCTTCGTCTGGCGCTGGCCGGATGGTGCCTCTCGCTGGGTGTCGGTGCCCAGCCGGTGGCTGTTGCGCAGCTGAGCCTGGAGCTCCTCGGCAATCTGTCGCTGGAGCAGCTGGGCAATATCCAGGTCACGTCCGTTTCGCGCCGCCCCGAGCGGCTGCTGCGCGCGCCGGCCTCGGTTTTCGTCATCACCGCCGAAGATATCCGCCGCTCCGGCGCGCGCAGCCTGCCGGAGGCCCTGCGGCTTGCACCCAATCTGCAAGTAGCTCGGACCAATGCCGGCCAGTGGGCGATCAGCGCACGGGGCTTCAACAACGCCATAGGCAACAAGCTGCTGGTCCTGGTAGACGGGCGCACCATCTACTCGCCGCTGTACTCCGGCGTGTTCTGGGACGCTCAGGATGTGATGCTCGAGGACGTTGCACAGATCGAGGTCATCAGTGGCCCGGGTGGCACCCTGTGGGGCGCCAATGCCGTGAATGGCGTGATCAACGTGACCTCGCGCCCGGCCAAGGACACCCAGGGTGGCTTGGTGGCCCTGAGCGGGGGCGATGGCAACGGGCGCGCTTCCGGGCGGTTCGGTGGCAGGTTGGGAGAAGACGGGCACTACCGGCTCTATGCCATCGCCCTCGACCGCGACAACACGCGCGCCGGCAATGGCGCCGCCCTGGCCGATGACGCCCGCAAGCGCCAGTTCGGCGGACGCATCGACTGGGGGTCCGCGGCCAGCGGCTGGACGCTGCAGGCCGACACGTATCGCGGCGGCGAATTGCCGGGCGTGCCGGAGGCGCCCAGGCTGTCGGGCAGCAACGTCCTGGCGCGCTGGACCGGCCAGGCCGCCGACGGCTCGGGTTGGCGGCTGCAAGGCTACTACGACCACAGTCGCCGCGAAGAGCCTTTCACTTTCCGCGACGAGATGGAAATTCTCGATCTCGAGTGGCAGCATAGGCCGGCAATGCCCGCGGGGCACCAGCTGGTCTGGGGGGCGGGC
>JAKFEZ010000272.1:0-6239 GCA_036675435.1 Ramlibacter sp.
TGTGCCGATTGCGGGAGCCTGGAACCGCCGTAGCGGCGGCACTGTTAGGTGCGTTCACAACGCAATGGCGTGCACTGGAAGCAAGATTCGCCGCCTGAGACGGTGCTGCGGCACTTTCCACGCTGGGCCGCTACGGGTCGATGCCCACGAGCTCGAAGCCATCTTTGCGCGCGACTCGCGCTTATGGCCACGCGGTGAACCCATGCAAGTGGGGGCGCTAGGTGTTGTTGAGCTGCGGGCCGGCCGCCGAGCTGCGCAGCCCGTGTACCTTCAACCGGTGCGCGGCCCACAGACTGAGCGCCAAGGCCACCAGCATCCATGCGAGCCCTGCCCAGCTGAGCGCGCCCATGCCCTTCGATGCCAGCAGCGCGCCGCCACCGGCTGCGCCCACTGCCTGGCCCAGGTAGATCGCGGAAGTGTTCATGGCCATCAGCGCGGGTGTGAGCGTCGGGGCCAAGTGCCCCAGTCGGGCCTGTTGAGCGGAGTTGCTCGCGAACGAGGCCAGCGCCCACGGCGCGACCAGCAGCAGCAGTGCTGGCAGCGTGGTGACCAGCGGCCACGACGCGAGGCTCGCGGCCATCACGCAAAGGATCACGTTGACGCTGCGCGTGGGACCCACCCGGCCGACCAGTCGCACCAGTAGCATGCTGCCGATCACTCCGAGCGCCCCGAACCACATGTAGGCCAGGCTGATCTGCGTCGTAGTAGCGTGCAGCACCTGCTTGCAAAATGGCAGAAAGTACGACAAGACGGTGAACTGTCCCGCGCCCTGCAATGCCGTGACCGCCACGATGGCCATCAGCCCGGGCTCGTGCAAAGCCGCTTTCCAGGTGGCAGGCGAGACGGGTGGCGTTTTCACGCCTGACGGCATACGCCGCCAGAGCACCGCCGCGGCCAGCAGAGCCAAGGCGGCCACCAGGCCGAACGCGACGCGCCAGCCCAGCATCTCGCCCACGTAGCTGCTGGTCGGCGTGCCGATCACGGCGGCCGCCGACCACCCGAGAAAGATAAATGCAATGGCCGAGGCACGGCCTGGAGGCGGGGTCATCACCGCGATCGCTGCTGCGGCCTGCGGCGTGAAGAGAGCGGCTGCCAGCATCGACAGCGCCCGAGCGACGCTGAGCGGAAGGTAGGTCGTGGCGGCTGCACAAACAATATGGCCGATGCCGTACCACAGCAAGGCCAAGGTGAGCAGCCGCCGCATGTCGCGCCCGCGCGCCATCCATGCCGTCAGCGGCGCGGCCACACACACGGTGACCGCGGCGACGGAAATGAGCTGCCCTGCTGTGGCAACGCTGACTTCCAGGGAACGCGACAAGTCGTGTAGCGTCCCCGGAACAACCTGCAGCCCGGAGCCGATGACGAAATTGCCGAGCAAAAGTGCCCGCCGCGTAGAGGGGAGGCTTGCGCCCCAAGCGGTGTCGGTTGAGCTCACGAGCGACCTCCGGCGCTACCGCTCTGTATCATCAGGGGCATTCGCAGGAACCCAACGTGCCCACATCCACTTTTAGCCGAGCCAAACAAGTCCCTGACCGCGGGGAGGACTCCGCACGGGACAGGGTGTTCGCCACGGCGCGAGATTTGTTCTACCGGGAGGGCTTTCGGGCTGTGGGCGTGGACGCGGTGGTCGCCGCTTCCGGAGTGGCCAAGACAACGCTCTACCGTTGGTTCCCAACCAAGGATGACCTCGTTGTGGCCGTTCTCGGCTCGCGCGACGAGGAGTTCTGGGCGCAGTGGGAAACCACGGCCGAGCGGCACATGGGACGCCCTCGCGAGGAACTGCTCGCACAGATAAAATGGATCGCTCGCTACATTTCCAGCGCGGACTCGCGTGGTTGTGCATTCCTGAACGCGGCGGCGGAGTTTCCCGATCCAGCGCATGCCGTTCGCGGCAAGGTCGCCCGCAACAAGCAGACGCTGCGCCGGCGACTGATGTCGCTGTGCATGGCCGCGGGCGCCACAGACGCTGCCCTGCTGGCCGATCAGCTCGTGCTGATGATCGACGGCGCTTTCGCCGGAAGCGAGGCCCTGGGCAAGAACGGGCCGGCGAAGGCGCTGCAGCGTGCTGCCCAAGCCGCCATCGATGCGGCATTGCCGCGCAAGTAGCGTCTTCATGTGGCCGCCTCGGCTATGAAGGCCGCCGTCTGCTCGGGAGACACCACCATCATGTCGTGCCCGCAGTCGATCTCGCGCAAAGTCCATTCCTCGCTGCCGCGCGCGATCTCGGCCACTCGCGGGTAGCCCATCGCAGCGGTCGGCGGATTCGTGGCCATGACGTACGTCTTCGGGAGGCCGGCGGCGCCGCCATGGGGCAGGGCGACAGGATCCAGCCAGGTGCGCAGCGGATGGGGGCGCAGGCGCCGTTGCAGCCACTGGACGTCGTCGGGGTCGCTCACGCCCACCATCCCGGGTGGAACCGGAGCGAGCCAGTCGCCATCCGGCGCCATTGAGCGGAACGCCGCCTCGCGCCGGGCCACGTCCTCCGGTGCAATGCCCGGCACGAAGGAAGCGAATGTCTGACCGTCGGCCGGGACCGCGGCATCCAGGTACACCAGGTGGCGTATGCGATCGCGCAGCGCATCGGCTGCGCCCGTGATGACCATGCCGCCGTAAGAGTGGCCCACCAGGACCACGTCGCGCAGTTCCTCGGCTTCCACCAGCTTCACGATGTCGGCGACATGCGTGTCCAGGCTCGGGATGGGGTGGCGCAGGTGCTCCCGATCACCCAAGCCGCTGAGACTCGGTGCCAGGACGCGATGACCGGCTGCCTCGAGCCGCGGGCGCACTTTGTTCCAGCACCAGCCGCCGTGCCAGGCACCGTGAACGAGAACGATGGGAGAAGTCATGGGCGTGTTTCTTTCAGGATCACTCGTTGGGACAGGACGGAACCAGGACCAGCTTGCCGCTGGTGTGGCGTTTGGCGATGCGCAGGTGCGCTTCGGCCGCTAGGTTCAGCGGTAGCACGGCCTCGACATAGGGCTTCAACCGACCTTCGCACACGAGCGTGGCGATGGCGTCGAGACCGCTGCCGCTCGGCTCGACCAGGTACCAGCTGGCGCGCACACCGGCGGCTAGCGCGGCTTCCTGCAGGCCGGGTGCCCAAGCAGCCTGGGCGCTGACCAGCAGCCCGCCGCCCCGCAGCGTGCGCAGCATCGCCATGCAGGTGTCGCCTCCGACCAGTTCGAGGACGACGTCCATGCCCGAAACCTGGTCCGCCACGGGTGCGGCCGTGTAATCCACGACGCGGTCGGCCCCCAGCTGCCGCAGGAATGCATGCTTCTCGGGCCGCCCCGTGGCCGTGACTGATGCACCCAATGCCTTGGCCATCTGCACCGCAAGGTGGCCCACGCCTCCGGAGCCGCCGCTGACCAGCACCCGCATGCCGGCCTGCACGTGGGCGACCTCCACCAGCATCTGCCAGGCTGTCAGACCGGCCAGCGGCAGTGCCGCGGCCTCGACGTGGCTGACCTGCGCGGGCTTGTGCGCGAAGTGGCGGGCGGGCGCCGTCACGTACTGTGCGTAGGCGCCCCCCTCGCGCGGGAACCAGGGCATGCCGAACACGGCATCCCCCTTCCGAAAGCGCGTGACCCCATAGCCGACTGCTTCGACCACGCCGGAGACGTCCCAGCCCGGCACGTGCGGAAGGTCCAGCGCCCGGTTGTAGGCCAAGCCCCGGCAGGTGAACACATCCACGGGGTTGACGCCGGCGGCCTCGACCCGCACGAGCACTTCGGTGGGCAGGGGTTGCGGGCGCGGGATGCGTGCGAGTTCAAGCGGACCGCCCCATTCGCGCAATTGCACGGCGGTCATCAAGGGTTGTCGAGAATCGGTCATTTCGAGACAGTGCCTTTAAAACGATACAGGTGCGTATCGTAAACGATACCGCATTGTATTTATCAGATCTTGCGATCTGCGGACTGTTGCGACGCAACCGCATCGCTGGCGAGCTTGCTGGCCAGCAACTTCGCCGCGTCCAGTGCCCCCTCCAGAGACGCCCGGTGGCGCTCGTCGCCGAACTCCTGGTATTCGATGGCAACGTGGTGCACGTCGCACGGCGCGACGCCGACGTAGCGCGCGCAGGTGCGTACGTGCGGCTCGAGGTGCTCCCAGCTTTCGCGCAAGCCCCCGGCGTTGAATGCGAACTCACCCGAGGCGGACAGCAGTACCAGCTTCTTGCCCGAAAGCAGCGGCGACAGCGGCCATGTCGATTCGGTGGGGTCGAAACTGAACGTGCGGTTGATGCGGATCACCTGGTCGAACCAGGCCTTGAGCGCCGCCGGCATGCCGTAGTTGTAACGTGGCGTGGAGACGACGACGACGTCCGCCCGAGCGAGTTCGTCTATGGCCGCGTCCGAGTACGCCAGCACCCCGCGCTGGTCTGGCGTACGCTGATCCTCGGGAGTGAAGCACGCCGCGATCCAGGACTCGGTCAGCAGCGGCGGGTGGTCGATGCCGACGTCGCGCTCCAGGATCGCGTCATTGGGCCGGAGGGCCAGCCACTGCGCGATGAAGGTGGATGCGAGCTTGCGTGACAGCGATCGCTCGCGGCGGGGACTGGCGTTGACGAGAAGCAGGTTCATAAGGTTGGTCTCACTTGTGATCAGGGCCCAGCAGGGCGTCCAGCTCGATGCTGTCCGCCATGGCCCGGTAACCGGCGTCACCCGGATGCAGGTGATCGCCCGAGTCGAATTCCGCGCGCAGCCGGGTGGGACGGGATGGATCGCGCGCCAGCCGATCGAAGTCGACCACGGCATCGAACGCGCCGGAATGGCGGATCCATTCGTTGACAAGCTGCCGCAGAGACTCCTTCCTGGGGCTGTAGTGGCCCTCCAGCGGTGTGCCCTTCAGCGCGTCCTCGAACGGAATGATGGTGGCACCGATCACCCGCACACTTCGCAAGTGCGCCTTTTCGATCAGCTGGCGCAAGCCGTTCGTGATCTCCGACACATCGGGCAGCGCCTCGTGCGGCGCGAAGGCCGCCCCCGGCCAGCCGATGTCGTTGGTGCCGAGAAGCACGATGACCGCGCGGACTCCCCGATGCCGCAGCACATCGCGGTCGAGCCTCGCCAGTGCGCTCTCACCCATGCCCGGGCGCAGAAGGCGATTGCCCGAGATGCCCGCGTTCAGCACAGCGACGCCCTGCGGCGCCAGGCGCCGCGCGAGAAAATCCGGCCAGCGCCGATCGGCGCCCGGCGTGGAGCCATTGCCGTCCGTGATCGAGTCGCCCAGGGCGACCACGCTCATGGGTTCGCGCGCCGATTCGACCAACACCGCGGAGAGGAACGCGCGCGTCGTGACCTTCTCGCTCACCGCCGGCGCGGGCCGTCCGGCCACGTTTCCCGCCATCAGCAAGGTCTCGTCGCGTGCGTCCCAATGGAAGCCCGCGAGCTGCGTGCGCTCAGGCAGGTAGAGGTCCACTTGGAGCCGCGCACCAGACGGGACAGGCACCGCGACCGGATCACTGACCGCCTTCGCGCCCGCCGCGACGACGACTTCTTTCTCGCCGTGGAAGGTGGCGTAGGCGCCTGCGCCGGAGACGAGGCTGACATGAGTGCTCGCAACCTTCAGCGGCGCGCGGCCGTACTCGTTGCTGATCACGAGTCGAAGGCGTTCGCCTCCGACGCTGATGCGCAGGTGCTGCCGCAGCGTCACATCCTCCAGCTGCTGGGGCATGCCGCGCGGCAGGACGAAGTCGCTCCCCCAGGTCGGCTGCGCCGGCGCGATCCAGCTAGTGGCCCAGTGTGAGGTCTCCGCCGAAGCGGGAGACGCCGGACGGGCGGAAGAAACGGCAGTGATGGCTGCAAGGAGCAGCGCAGCTGCGATGCGCGCAATGGTATGTCTCATGGGAAATTCCATCTCGATGGGTTCAGGAGGGGTGACTTTCCAGTATTCCCAATCGCATGCGAAGAGGCGAAAATGGAAGAAGAGCTCTTCACGATTGGAATGACTTCATGGACAGGCTCAAGGCCATGGGCGCCTTCGTGCGCGCAGTCGAACTCGGCAGCCTCTCGGCCGCCGCGCGGGAGTTGGCGACCACCCAACCGACGGTCAGCAAGCTGGTCGCCTGGCTTGAGCACGAGGTGGGCGCGCGGCTGCTGGAGCGAAGCAGCCAGCGCGTGCTGCCCACCGAGGAGGGCTCGCGATTTCTGGCCCATGCCAAGCGGCTGCTGGAGGATTACGAAGAGGCCCTTGCCGAAGTGGCGCAGGGGGTGCGCGAGCCTCGCGGGCTGGTACGCCTG
>JAKFEZ010000048.1:0-29392 GCA_036675435.1 Ramlibacter sp.
CGCCCGGCCTGCCAGCAGATGGCGAAGGCCAGCAACAGGCAGCCCAACAGCACGCCGAACTCCAACGGCACGCCCGGATGGCCCAGGCCCTGGACCAGCTTGTCGAGTTTCGTCATCGGCCGAACCTAGGCTTTCCAGGACGGCTTGCGCTTTTCCGTGAACGCGGTCACGCCTTCCAGCGCGCAGTGCTCCATCATGTTGACCGCCATGGTCTGGTTGGCCAGCTGGTAGGCCGCCTCGATGCCCATCTCGCGCTGGCGGTAGAACAACTCCTTGCCCATCGCGATCGCGGCGCGCGGCTTTTGCAGGATGCTGGCGACCAGCTTCTCGACCTCATCATCGAGGTGTTCGGGCGCCGCCACCCGGTTGACCAGGCCCCGTTGCAGCGCCTGCTGCGCAGTGATGAAATCACCGGTGACCAGCATCTCCATCGCCTGCTTCGGCGCGATGTTGCGCAGCAGGGGCACGCTGGGCGTCGAGCAGAACAGGCCGAAGTTCACACCGCTGACGGCGAAGCTCGCCGCCTCGCTGGCCACCGCCAGGTCGCATTGCGCGACCAGCTGGCAACCCGCCGCGGTGGCGATGCCATGAACCCGGGCGATCACCGGCACCGGCAGCCGCTGGATGCTCAGCATCATGCGGCTGCATTGCGCAAACAGCTTCTGGTAGTACGCCAGGGAGGGCTGGGCGATCATCTCCTTGAGATTGTGGCCGGGGCAGAAGGCCTTGCCTTCGGCGGCCAGCACCACCACGCGCACCGATTCATCGCCCGCCAGGCGGTCCAGCGCCGCCTGCAGGGCCGCCAGCATTTCTTCGCTGAGAGCGTTGAAATTGGCCGGGCGGTTCATGGTGAGCGTCACCGCGCCGCGCGGATCGCGTGTCTCTATCAAAGCTGCATCGTTCATGGTGTCAGGTCCGCCAGGACGCGAATGTGGGCCTCGACGCTGCGTCCCAGCGCGCCGAGGTTGTAGCCGCCTTCCAGGGAAGACACGATCCGCCCTTTGGCGTGGCGTCGGGCGATATCCTTGATTCGGCTGGTGATCCAGACATAGTCCTGCTCGGTCAGCCCCATCTGGCCGAGGTCGTCCTCGCGATGGGCGTCGAAACCGGCGCTGATGAAGATCATCTGCGGCTTGAACGCCTCCAGACGCGGGATCCAGGTCTGCTCGATCAGTTCGCGCACTTCCATGCCGCGGGTATAGGCGGGCACCGGCAGGTTGAGCATGTTGTCGGCGGGCGACTCGGCACCGCTGTAGGGGTAGAACGGATGCTGGAAGAAACTCACCATCAGTACCCGCTGGTCGCCGGCCAGGATGTCCTCGGTGCCGTTGCCGTGGTGCACGTCGAAGTCGACGATGGCCACGCGCTGCAGGCCGTGCCGCTCCAGCGCATACCGGGCGGCAATGGCAACGTTGTTGAAAAAGCAGAATCCCATGGCATGGTCGCGGCAGGCATGGTGGCCCGGCGGGCGAACCGCACAGAAAGCGTTCTCCAGCTCGCCGGCCAGCACCGCGTCCGTGGCTGCCAGCACCGCGCCGGCCGAACGCAGAGCCGCGTCCCAGGTGTGGACGTTCATCACGGTGTCGGGGTCGATGTGGGCATGGTCCGGCCCGCCGGCGGCGATCTGGTCGACCAACTCCTGCCCGAGTCCGCGGATCGCTGCGATGTGCATCCGGTCGTGCGCCAGCTCGATGTCGCCGAGCGAAGCCTCCGGCGCCTCGCGCCGATCGAGGGCGTCGCCCACCCCGGTGATCAGCAGTCGGTCCTCGATGGCATCGAGCCGCGCGGGGCACTCGGGATGGCCCGGCCCCATTTCGTGCCGTCGGCACTCGGGGTGCGTGAAATACCCGGTTTTATTCACCTGCGATGCTCATCGGTGCGCAATTTCGGATAACGTTCAGGGCTTTCGCACTGGCATAAACGCGTGAGCAGACCCTGACCCATGGAAGCACAACAAAAACTCAAGGCGCTCCTAGACCAGCTTAACACGGTGCTCGTGGGCAAACCGGCCCAGGTCCAGGACTGCGTCGCCTGCCTGCTGGCGGGCGGCCACCTGTTGATCGAGGATGTTCCGGGGGTCGGCAAGACCACCCTGGCACACGGCCTGGCACGATCGTTCGGCCTGCATTTCTCGCGGGTGCAGTTCACCGCTGACCTGATGCCCAGCGACTTGTCGGGCGTGTCCATCTACGAACGCGGCAAGGAAGCCTTCATCTTCCATCCGGGCCCGGTGTTCGCCCAGGTGCTCCTGGCGGACGAGATCAACCGGGCCAGCCCCAAGACGCAGAGCGCGCTGCTGGAAGCGATGGAGGAAAAGCAGGTCACCGTCGAAGGCGCGACCCGCGCCCTGCCCTCGCCCTTCTTCGTGATCGCCACCCAGAACCCGCATGACCAGCTGGGCACGTTCGCCCTGCCCGAGTCGCAGCTCGACCGCTTTCTGATGCGCATCTCGCTCGGCTATCCCGACCGGGCCGCCGAGCGCGAGCTGCTCAATGGCGCTGACCGTCGCGGGATGGTGGAGTCGATGCGCGGCACGCTGACGCCGGTAGACCTGCAGCTGCTGCAGCAAAAGGTGCTGCAGGTGCATGCGGCCGAGCCGCTGCTCACCTATGTGCAGGACCTGGTGGCCGCCACGCGTTCGGGCCGCTGGTTCCTGCAGGGCCTGTCGCCGCGCGCCGGCATCGCGGTGGTGCGCGCCGCCAAGGCGCAGGCGTTATTGAGCGGGCGCGACTACGTAGCCCCCGACGACGTGCAGGCCATCCTGCCCCAGACCGTCGCGCACCGCATGATCCCGGTGGGCGACGCCGGCCGCGGACCGATCGAGCAGGTTCGCGCCATGCTGGAGGCGGTGCCTTTGCCATGAGCGCCCGCCTGTGAACGCATCGGCGCTCAATCCGGTCGCCCTGGTCCGCGGGCGTTTTCGCCATTGGTGGCAGGCCCGGCTCCCGCTTTCAGACAACTCGACGCTGACGCAGCGCAACGTCTACATCCTGCCGACCCGGCCCGGCTTCATGCTGGGCGCCACCTTGCTGGTGCTGCTGGTCGCCTCGATCAACTACCAGCTCAACCTCGGCTACCTGCTCACTTTCCTTTTGGCCGGCAGCGCGGTGGTGGGCATGCACGTCTGCCATGCCACCTTGCGCGGGCTGACGATGACGCTCACGCCGCCGGACGCGCAGTTCGCCGGGACCAGCGCCACGTTGTCCATCGTGCTGACCAACGCCCGCGCATCGACGCGCTACGGCATCGGCCTGGCGGTGCTGGACGCGACCCACGCCGACCGCTGGGTCTGGACCGACGTGCCGGCGCTGGGCCAGAGCACGGTGCAGGTCGCCTTCAAGGCCGAGCGGCGCGGGCTGCACCGGGTGCCGCCGCTCACGGCCGAGACGCGCTTTCCCCTCGGCACTTTCAGGGTCTGGACGGTATGGCGCCCGGCCGCCCAGGTGGTGGTGTATCCCGCGCCCGAAGCCTATCCGCCGCCACTGCCGCCAGGCGAGCCGCGGGCCGGTGGCGCGGCCCAGGCCAGCAAGGCACAGGTCGTCGGCGAGTTCGACGGCGTGCGGGCGTACCGCCGCGGCGATCCGCTGAAGCTGGTGGTTTGGAAGAAGGCCGCCAAGGCCGACGAGTTGGTCAGCCGCGATGCCCAGCAGGCCCAGCGCTACGAACTGTGGCTCGATTTCGCGCAGGCCGGCATCGGCAGCACCGAGCAGAAGCTGTCGCGGCTGGCTGCCTGGATCCTCCAAGCGGACCGCCTGGGTCTGGACTACGGCCTGCGCCTGCCCGGCCACGAGCTGCCGCCGAGCGCCGGAGAAGCCCACAAGCGCAACTGCCTGGAGGCGCTGGCGCGATGCTAGGCCGGGCCCGCCATTCGGACGATCCGCTGTCGCGGTCCGGTAGGGCCGGCCACGCCGTGTTTCTCACGCGGCTGCGGGCCTTGCCGCGCGACAGCCGTGACACCTTGTTCCTGCTGGGGGTGATCGGCTGGATCATCGTGCCGCAGACAGGGCAACTGCCGCTGTGGTGCACGCTGTCCGCCGCGGCGCTGCTTTGCTGGCGCGGGTGGCTGGCAGTCTCGTCGCGGCCGCTGCCCGGCAAGTGGTGGGTGCTCGGCCTGCTGCTGGTGGCAGTGGCGGCAACGCTCGCCACCCATCGCACCTTGCTCGGGCGAGATGCGGGCGTGACGCTGATCGTACTGCTGCTGTCGCTCAAGACACTGGAGCTGCGCGCCCGGCGCGACATCTTCGTGATCTTCTTCCTGGGCTTCTTCACGATGCTCACCAATTTCTTTTTCTCGCAGTCGCTGGCCACTGCCGGCGCCATGCTGATTGCCTTGCTGGGCCTGCTGACGGCGGTGGTCAACGCCCACATGCCGGTGGGCCGGCCGCCGCTGTCGCAAGCCGCTCGCACCGCCGGCTGGATGACGCTGCTGGGCGCGCCGGTGATGGCCGTGCTGTTCGTGCTGTTCCCGCGCTTCGGCCCGCTTTGGGGACTGCCCGGCGACGCGATGAGCGGGCGCACCGGGCTGTCGTCGCAGATGCAGGTGGGCAGCATCGCCAGCCTGGTGCTGGACGAGAGCATCGCCATGCGCGTGAAGTTCGATGGCGCCGTGCCGGCCGCAGCCGACATGTACTTTCGCGGCCCCGTCCTCACCACGTTCGATGGGCGCGAATGGCGCCCGCTGCAGCAGCGCCTGGGCACCCGCTGGGCACCCTCGCTGCCGGCCGAGGCGGCGCAGCTGCAGGTGCAGGGCGAGCCTTTCCGATACGAGGTCACGCTGGAACCCAGCCACCGGCCCTGGATCCTGGTGCTGGACGCCGCGGCGCGGCAACCCGAGGTGCCGGGCTTCGACACGGTGATGACCGGCGAACTGCAGTGGCTGGCGAACCGCCCGGTGACGGACCTGCTGCGCTACAGCGCCGAGAGCCACACCACGTTCCGGCATGGCCCGCGCACGGTCGCCACGGTTCTGCCCGACTATCTCGAACTCCCCGCCGGCTTCAACCCGCGCACCCTGGCGCTCGCCGCCGAACTCCGGCGCGACCCGCGCGCAGCGGGTGAGCCGGGTGCGCTGGTGCAAGCGGCGGTGGAGCGGCTGCGCACCGGCAACTACCAGTACACGCTCGACCCCGGGGTCTATGGCCAGCACACGGCCGATGAATTCTGGTTCGATCGCAAGGAAGGCTTTTGCGAACACATCGCTTCGGCCTTTGTCGTGCTGATACGCGGCATGGGCATTCCGGCCCGCTTGGTGACCGGCTACCAGGGCGGCGAGCGCAATGCCGTCGACGGTTTCTGGGTGGTGCGGCAAAGCGATGCCCACGCCTGGACCGAGGTCTGGTTGAGCGGCCGCGGCTGGGTGCGCGTCGACCCGACTTCGGTGGTGGCGCCGGGCCGCACCGGCTCGTTCGACCGGCTGCAAGCGCCGCGCGGATTCATCGCCGGCGCCTTCGGCAGCGTCAGTCCCGGCTTGGCCGCCAGCCTGCGCGCCGGGTGGGACGCGCTCAACAACGGGTGGAACCAATGGGTGCTGAACTACACCCAGAGCAAGCAGCTCGACCTGCTGAAGAACCTTGGCTTCCAGTCACCGAGCTGGGAAGACTTGAGCTACGTGCTGCTGGTCCTGCTCGTGACCGTGGCGGTGGCGGGCGCGGCCTGGACGCTGTGGGAGCGCCGCCAGCATGATCCCTGGCTGCGGCTGCTGCAGCGTGCGCGCAAGCGGCTCGACCTGTCCGGCGTCGAAGTTGGCGCCACGGCGCCGCCGCGTCAGATGGCGAACCTTGTCACCAAGCGTTTCGGTGAGCGCGGCCATGCGCTGGCAGACTGGCTGCTGAAGCTGGAGTCGCAGCGCTACGCCCGTTCCTCCCCGGCCAGCGTCACGGCGCTCCAGCGCGAATTCAAACACCTTTCCTGGCCCACCTGATGTCCCCAAGCTTGCTCATTGCTTCCCTCCTCCTGGCCGCCGCGGCCACCGCCCTGCCGGCCGCCGCTGCGCAGAAATCACTGCGCAAGACCAGCGCCACGGAACGAAACACCCAGCGCGGCACGCCCTATGCCGCAAAGGAAGACGTGATGCGCTGGGCCGACGACGTCGCCGAGCGGCGCAGCCTGGAGCGGGACTGGGTTCGCACGGCCGTCGGCCAGGCCCAGTTGCTGCCGACCGTGGTCCGCCTGATGCAGCCGGCGCCGCCGGGCACGCCCAAGAACTGGCGCGTCTATCGCAGCCGCTTCATCGACCCGATCCGCATCGGCGCGGGCGTGAGGTTCTGGCAGGACAACCAGGCGACGCTGGAGCGGGCCGAGCAGGAATACGGCGTTCCAGCCGAGATCATCGTCGGCATCATCGGCGTGGAAACGATCTACGGCCAGCAGATGGGCAACTTCCGGGTGATCGATGCGTTGGCCACGCTGGCTTTCGATTTTCCGTCGACCCACCCCCGGGCAGCCGAGCGCAGCGAGTTCTTCCGCGGCGAACTGGAGCACTTCCTGATGCTGCAAAGCCGCACGGGCGCCGACCCGCTCAAGCCGCTGGGCAGCTACGCCGGGGCGATGGGCATGCCCCAGTTCATGCCCAGCAGCTGGGTGCGCTGGGCCGTCGACTACGATGGCGACAGCCGGGTCGACCTGTTCCGCAGCAGCGCCGACGCGATCGGCTCGGTGGCCAACTACCTCAAGAGCTACGGCTGGCAAGCCGGCATGCCGACGCACTATCCGGTGAGTTTCGACGCCGAGAGGCTCGACAAGGAAGCGCTGCTGGCGCCGGACATCCTGCCCACCTTCAGCGCCAGGACCTTCATGGAGAAGGGCGCCGTGCTGGAAGGCCCCGCCCTCGTCCACGCGGGACCGCTCGCGCTGGTCGAGCTGCAGAATGGCGATGCCGAGCCCCAGTACATCGCAGGCACCGAGAATTTCTACGTGATCACGCGCTACAACTGGTCGAGCTACTACGCCATGGCTGTCATCGAGCTCGGCCGGGAAGTGAAGGAAGCCACCCTGGGCCGTACCTCATGAAGTCCGGCCCGTGCGGAGCCGTCCGCCGATGAGTGCCAGCCTGGCATCGTGGCTGAAAACCTGGCAGGAGCTGGGCGCCATTGCAGCCGACGAAGGCCTGCACCGGCGCCTGCTGGCTTGTTGGCGCGAGGAGCACCGGCGCTACCACACGCTGCAGCATCTGCGTGAATGCCTGGTGCATTTCGACGAGGTGCGCGCCCAGGCGCTGCGGCCCGCCGAGATCGCGCTGGCGCTGTGGTTCCACGACGCTTTCTACGATCCCCGCCGCGACGACAACGAGGCGCGCAGCGCCGAATGGGCGCGCATCAGCGTCCTGCGGGCCGGTCTGGATCCTGGCGTCGCGGGGCGGGTTCACGCGCTGGTGATGGAAACGCGCCACAAGGCTGCCGCGCAGGATGCCGATGCGCAGTTGCTGGTCGACGTCGACCTGTCGATCCTGGGCGCCGAGCCGAAGCGCTTCGATGAATCGGACCGCCAGATTCGCGAAGAGTACGCGCACGTCCCCGAAGACGAGTACCGGCGCGGCCGCCGGCGCGTGCTGGGCGATTTCCTGGCCCGGCCGCGGCTATACAGCACAACCCATTTTCATGCTGCACTGGAGGAACGGGCGCGGGCCAACCTGGCGCGCGCCCTGGCCCGGCTGGAAGAGTGACCAGGCCCTAGACGGCCCGGACGACGCGGCACGGGTTCCCCGCCGCGAAGACATCCGCCGGAACGTCCCGCGTCACCACGCTGCCGGCGCCGATCACCGAGCGATCGCCGATGGTGACCCCCGGGCAGATGATGGCGCCGCCGCCCACCCATACGTCCTCACCGATGCCCACCGGCTTGGCGCTCTCCCAGCCGGCGCGCCTGTCGGCCGCACGGAGGGGATGCAAGGCCGTGTAGATCTGCACTGCCGGCCCGAACAGGGCATTGCTGCCGATGGACACGGGCGCGCAGTCCAGCACGATACAGCCGAAGTTGAAGTAGACGTTCGCGCCCAGCCGGATGTTGGTTCCGTAGTCGCACGAGAACGGCGGGGTGACGCAGGCATCGGTGGAATACCCCAGCAGCAGGGCAAGCAGCGCGCGATGCTCGCCAGACGATGCATCGGCGGGCAATGCGCTCAGTTGCTGGCAGAGCTTGCGCGCCCGCAACCGGGCCGCAACCAGGTCCGCATCCAATGCGTCGTAAGGGTCGCCCGCCAGCATCTTGTCCTTCTCGCTGCGCATGGCGCCATTTTGCAGCGGCCACACGCTTCGCGGGCTGCGCGCGTGCTGCGCCGTTTCAGGCCGGCGACGCACGGTGCCCACGGTCGGCCACAGGCGGGTGAAGCCGTCGGTGTATTTGAGCCCGATCGCCCATCGTCCTCACTTCCAGTGCCAGGCGCCGCCTTAACGCTCGGACACCGCCAATTGCGCGCTCAGCCCGGCGAATGCGCCGGCGAAGCCGCGTCGCAGCCAGGCCTGGACGCGGGGCGAGTCGATCACAGCGTGACGGAAAGCGTGCGCGAGCAGCCCGTACAGCACGAACACGCCGAAGGTCATGCCCATGAACACTGCGCTCAGGCCAAGCAATTGCACCAGCGGCGACGGCCCCGCCGGCTCGACGAACTGCGGCAGGAACGCCAGGAAGAAGATGGTGAGTTTGGGATTGAATATGTTCAACAGGAACGCCTTCACCACCAGGCCGAACGCCTCGCTCCTGCCCTGGGCGGGCTTTACCAGGAACGCCGAACGATCGCGCCACGTGGCGACGGCCAGGTAAAGCAGGTATGCGACGCCGGCGTACCTCAGGACCTGGAAAGCAAGCGCACTCGTGTGCATGATTGCGGCCAGACCGAGAACGATGGCCAGCAGATGCGGCACGATGCCGAGGGTGCAGCCCAGCGAGGCGAAGACGCTCGCCCTGCGTCCTTGGGCCAAACCCGTGGACACCGTGAACACGACCCCAGTGCCCGGGACGAGCACGACAATCAACGAGGTAATCAGGAACTCGGGGGTGAACATGACTGCGCGTCCTTTCGTGAGGCCAGCTATTGTCGCCGCTGGAATCCAGCGTGCAACAACACTTTCCGGACTGGGCCGCCCTCGGTCAGCGCCTGTGCAGCCATTCCTCCATGGCCTGGACCACTCGCCCCACCTGCGCCGCCCTGGCCTCGCCGAAGCGGCGCCGAAAAAGCCGCATGCCCGGATACCAGGGCGAGTCTTCGCGCTCCAGCAGCCAGCGCCAATCGGCGTTGGGCGGCAGCATGACCCACACCGGCACGCCCATCGCGCCGGCCAGGTGCGCCACAGCGGTATCGACGGTGATCACCAGGTCCAGGTTTTCCAGCATGGCAGCGCTGTCGGTGAAGTCCTCCCATTGGGCTGTGAGGTCCACCAACTGCTCCGCGCTCGGCAACACGTCGGTCAACGGCCCGGGATCGGCCTTCTGCAGGCTGAAGCACTGCACCGCCTCGTGGTCGAACAAGGGCATGCAGTCGCTCAGGCGCATCGCACGGTTGCCGTTGTTGACCTGCGCCCGCGACCCCGACCAGGCGAGGCCCACGCGCGGCTTGCCGCTCCAGGCTGACAGGCGTTCGCGCCACCGCGCTGCTTTCTCGGGCGGCGCCCGCAGGTAAGCCGCGGTGGCAGGCAGGTTGTTCAACGTGGTGCCGAAATGCATCGGCAGATCGAGCAGCGCAGCGTGGTGGTCCACCTCGAACCGACGCTCCGCCGTCAGGCACTGCAGACCCGGCAGGCTGTGCTCTGCCAGGGTCACCAGTTCGTGCTGGACGACGGCAACCACCTGGGCGCCCTCGGCCTGCAGCAGCGGCACGTAACGGATGAACTGCAGCACATCGCCCAGCCCCTGCTCGGCATAGACCGCGATGCGCTTGCCTTGCAAGGGCTGGGCGACCGGACCTTGCCATTCGCGCTCGGCTTGGAAGAATGCAGGACGCTTCATGCGATCGGCATCGCGCCAGCGGCGGGCGTACCAGGCCCAGCCCTCTTCTAGTCGGCCCGCCAGCAACAAGGCGAAGGCCAGGTCGATCTCGGCCAGGGTGAAGCCAGCCTGCAGTTCCAGCGCCCGGCGAAATTGCGCCTCGGCCTCATCCACCCGGTTCAGGTTCAGCAAGGCCGTGCCCAGGATCCGGACCGCGTAGGGATGCTCGGGCGCGAGTGCTACCGAGCGCTGCGCGTGGTGCAGCGCCCCTTCGAAATCCTCCAGCCGCCACAGCACGCCGGCCAGGTCGACGTGTGCTTCGAGGAAGTCGTCTTTTTGCCCCAGAGCCTCGCGGTAGCCGGCGACGGCATGTTCCAGTGCGCCCACCTGCTCCTGGCAGAAGGCGTGGTGCAGCAGGACAACCGGGTCTGCGGGCTGCAACTCGCGCAGCTGAGCATAGGACGCGAGCGCCTCCTGGTAGCGCTTGTGGCGCAGGTACAGCTCGGCCTGCATGGCCAGCAGGGAGGCGTTGCGCGGATGAAGGGCGACGGCCGCCCTGTACAGCGGCTCGAGTTCCGGCTCGCGCTGCTGCAGCGTCAGCAGTCTGGCCAGCTCCAGCCACAGCTCCGGGTGCTGGGGTGCAACGCGGCAAGCGTCGCTTAGCCAGGCGGCCGCGGCCCAGCCGTCACCCATGCCCTGGCAGGCCTGCGACAGGCCGACGCGCGGCTCGGCGGCCACGGGGTGCTGGCGCAGGGCCAGGGCAAACTGCTGCTGCGCCTCATGGAAGCGGCCGGCCCCGAGCAGGGCGACGCCCTGCTCCACGGCGCGGAGTTCGCTGTTCAAGCCTTCGCCGGGACCAGGAAGTCCTGGCTGATGCGCCCGCCCAGCTCGTTCACCCGGTCCAGGAACTGCGTCAGGAATGCGTGCAGGCCAGTGGCCAGGATTTCGTCGATATGGCCGTACTGCAGCTCGGCGCGCAGCTTGCCCGCGCGGCGCTGCGTTTCGGCGGACTGGTCGTTGGCCACCATCGACAGATTGCTCACCACCTCGTTCAGGCTGGCATGCAGCGAGCGCGGCATGTCGGCGCGCAGGATCAGCAGGTCGGCCACACGCTCGGGCTTGATCACGTCGCGGTAGACCTTGCGATAGATCTCGAACCCGGACACGCTGCGCAGAATGGCGCTCCAGTGATAGAAGTCGTACTCCTGGTCCTGCTCGGTGGCGGCGCCGAAAAAATCGCTTTGCACGGCGTGGAATTTCACGTCGACCAGCCGCGCGGTGTTGTCCGCGCGCTCCAGGAAAGTGCCCAGCCGCATGAAGTGCAGGGCTTCGTCCATCAGCATGGTGCCCACGGTGACGCCGCGCGACAGGTGCGAGCGGAACTTCACCCATTCGAAGAAGTGGCCCGGGTCGCGCTCGAACTCGCCGGCCTTGAGCATGCGGTTGACTTCCAGCCAGGTCTGATTCTGCGTTTCCCAGGCCTCGGTGGTGAGCGAGCCTCGCACCGCGCGCGCGTTCTCGCGGGCCGCCTTCAGGCATGAGACGATGGAAGAAGGGTTGCCCGCGTCTTTCACCATGAACTCCATCACGCTGGCGGGCGTGACTTCGCCATGCTGCTTGGAGTAGGACGGCAGCAGTTCGCTGATCGACAGCAGGCCCTGCCAGCCCAGCTGGGCGACGGCGGCCGATTGCGGCAAGAGCGAGGTCTGGTAATTGACGTCGAGCATGCGCGCCGTGTTTTCGGCTCTCTCCGTATAACGGGACATCCAGAAGAGGTGGTCGGCGGTTCGTGACAGCATTGATTGGCGCCCTAGCGAATTTTCATACTTCCAGGATCCAGGTGTCCTTGGTGCCGCCGCCCTGCGACGAATTCACCACCAGCGAGCCGTCCTTGAGCGCGACGCGCGTCAGCCCGCCCGGCACCATCTGCACCTCCTTGCCGGACAGCACGAAGGGCCGCAGGTCGATGTGACGCGGCGCGATGCCGCTTTCGACGAAGGTCGGGCAGCTCGACAGCGACAGGGTCGGCTGGGCGATATAGCCGGCGGGGTTGGCCTGGATCGCCAGTCGGAATTCCTCGATCTCCTTTTGTGTGGCGGCCGGCCCGACCAGCATGCCGTAGCCGCCCGCGCCATGCACCTCCTTCACCACCAGGTCCTTCAGGTTCGACAAGACGTACTTCAGGTCGTCGGCTTCGCGGCACACGTAGGTGGGCACGTTCTTCAGGATCGGCTTCTCGCCCAGGTAGAACTCGATCATCTTCGGCACGTACGGGTAGATGGACTTGTCGTCGGCAACGCCGGTGCCGATGGCATTGCAGATGCTCACGTTGCCCGCGCGCAAGGCATCCACCAGCCCTTCGCAGCCCAGCGTGGAAGTCGGCCGGAACACCGACGGGTCGAGGAAATCGTCGTCCACCCGCCGGTAGATCACATCGACGCGCCGGGGGCCGCGCGTGGTTCGCATGTAGACGAAACGGTCCTTGACGAACAGGTCCTGGCCCTCGACAAGCTCGATGCCCATCTGCTGGGCCAGGAAGGCGTGCTCGAAGTAGGCGCTGTTGTACATGCCCGGGGTGAGCACCACCACCGTGGGGTCAGGGGCGCCCGGCTGCGCGGAGGACCGCAGCGTCTCCAGCAGCAAATCGGGATAGTGCATGACCGGCGCCACCCGATGGGAGCTGAACAGATCGGGAAACAGCCGCATCATCATCTTGCGGTCTTCCAGCATGTACGACACGCCGCTGGGCACCCGCAGGTTGTCCTCGAGCACGTAGTACTCGCCTTCGCCCTGGGCGTTGGGAGCGCGCACGATGTCCACGCCCGAGATGTGCGAGTAGATGCGATGCGGCACGTACACGCCCATCATCTCCTTGCGGAACTGGCTGTTGTTCAGGATCTGTTCGGCCGGCACGATGCCGGCCTTGATGATGTCCTGGTCGTGATAGACATCGTGCAGGAACCGGTTGAGCGCGGTGACACGCTGGACCAGCCCTTTTTCCATGCTGGCCCATTCGTCGGCCGGGATGATGCGAGGGATGAGATCGAAGGGGATCAGCCGTTCGGTGCCGGCGCCGTCTTCGTCCTTGGCGCCGTAAACGGCAAAGGTGATGCCCACGCGGCGAAAGATCATCTCCGCTTCGTCGCGACGGGCCCGCATCGCCTGTTCGGGCTGGCGCGCCAGCCACTGCGCATAGTCCTTGTAGTGGTTGCGGACTCCCTGGACCTGGAACTGACTCTGCCCACCCTGAGATTGGCCTTGAAACTGAAATTGGCCGTTGCCCGGTAGCTGGGCATACATCTCGTCGAATTTATGCATGAGGCGGATCTCCAGCCCAGAGGATAGCAATTTCCGCGCCTCTCAAACGGCGGGCACGCCAGTCTCGCGCGGGGAAAATTGGTGGTGCCAGTAGCGCGGGGCGGCTTCGCGCTGGCACTCCACGCGGCCTGGCTGCGCCGAGCGCCAGTGCGCCGCGCCGCATTGAGGCGAGCCGATCACGGGGATTGCGCGGGCGCGGTAGCGCTCCAGCACCGGCGCCGCCGGGTGGCCGAAACGATTGCGGTAGCCCGCCTGCACCAGAGCGAACGAAGGATGGACTGCAGCCAGGAACGCATCGCTGGACGAGGTTTTGCTGCCGTGGTGCGGCACCAGCAGCACATCGGCGCGCAACAATGACTGTGCCTGGCCGGCCTCGCGAATCCGCGCCTCGTTCTGCGCCACCAGCCGCGACTCCTGTGCCAGCTCGATGTCGCCGGGCAAAAGGGCGGCATGCCTGCCGTTCGACACGCGCAGCACGCAGCTGAGCGTGTTGGGCTTCCTGGGCGTGCCCTCGTAGTCGCCGGGGCCGGGATGCAGCACCTCGAAGTCGACGCCATCCCACTGCCAACGCTGGCCAGTCCGGCAGCGCGCCGACGGGCGCAACGCCTGCAGTTCGTGCGCTGCCTCGATCGAGCTGAGAAGTGCCGCGTGGGGCTGCATCGCCAGCACCGCCGCGGCGCCGCCCGTGTGGTCGCTGTCGCGATGGCTCAGCATCAGGGTGTCCACGCGCTCGTCCAGCGCCCGCAGCAGCGGCACCACCACCCGATGGCCGGCGTCGCTGTCGGCGCTGTAGCGCGGGCCGCTGTCGTACACCAGCGTATGGGTGGCGGTGCGGACAATCACGGCATTGCCCTGCCCGACGTCAGCCGCGAGCACCTCGAATTGCCCGGCGGCGGGCCGCGGCGCCTGCCACAGCAGCACGGGCAGCAGCAAAGGCAGGCCGAGCAGCCGGACCGGCCAGGGCAGCCGCTTGGCCAGCAGCAGCCCGCCCAATACACCGGCGGCGCCCGCCCACAGCGGCGGCGCCGCCATGGAGACGGTGGCGAACGGCAACGAGGCCAGCCATTGGAGATACAGCTCCAGCACTTGCACCGCCCCGGCCGCGAGATGCCATAGCGGATGCAGCAACGCCCCGGCCATGGCCAGCGGCGTGACGACCAGCGTGACCCAGGGAATGGCCACGGCGTTGGCCAGCAAGCCCACCACCGAGACCTGCCCGAACAGCAGCAGGGTCAAGGGCGTCAGGGCCAGGGTCACCACCCCCTGCTCGCGAATCACGGCGCCGAAGGCGGCCAGGATGCGGGCCATGCGCCCAGCGTCGGCCGCGTCCGAGGCCGCGCCCCGGCCGGTGGCGAACAACACGCCCACGGCGACGAAGCTCAGCCAGAAGCCCGGCTGCAGCAAGGCCCACGGATCGACTGCCACCACCACCGCGCAGGCCAGCAGCCAGACCTGCGGCCAGGGCCATTGCCGCCCGCACAGGCGCAGCAAGCCCACGGTGGCCAGCATCCAGACGGTTCGCTGGGCCGGGATGCCCCAGCCGCTGAAAAGCGCATAGGCCACGGCCAACAACACGCCGCCGGCCAGCGCCGCGTGCTGTGCCGGCCAGGCCAGGCACAGGCGCGTGCTGCGCCGCCACAACGCGCCCACGAGCAAGGCCGCGCCCCAGGCAAACATGGTGACGTGCAGGCCGGAGATGCTCATCAAGTGGGCCACGCCGGTGGCGCGAAACACGTCCCAGTCGGCCCGGTCGATGGCGTTCTGGTCACCGACGATCAAGGCCGCCAGCAGGCCGGCGGTTCGGCTATCGGCCACCGAGGCGAACACCGAATCGCGCACACGCTGGCGCGCCTGCTCCACGGGGCGGCGCCAAGTGCTGTCGATGCGCTGCGGCGGCGGGTCTTTGGGACCGGCCCGCACGTAGCCGGTGGCCTGCAGGCCCTGTTCCCACAGCCAGAGTTCGTAATCGAACCCGTGCGGGTTGCTGTTGCCATGCGGCGCCTTCAGGCGCACGTTCATCCGCCAGCGCTCGCCGGCCCGCAATTCGGCGGGCAGGCGCTGCAGCTCGGCCGGCCCCGTGCCGCCGTACCAGCCCAGATAGAGCTGCGGCACGAGGCGATGCGGCTCGCCGCCGATCGACGCCGACTCCACCTGCAGGCGAAACCGCAGGCCGGTCTCGTTGCGCTGGGGCATGGCGGCTACCAGCCCCGTGACCGTGACATCACGGCCCTCCAGGGAGGGATCGAGCGCCTGCGCGGCGAACCTCGCGGCGCGCAGGCCACAGAGGCTGAAGGCGATCAAGGCAGCAGCCAAAAGGGCCATGACTGCCCTCACCCCCGCCCTCTCCCAAAGGGAGAGGGAGTGATCTCCTTGACTTGCCCCCTCCCCCTTCGGGGGAGGGTTGGGGTGGGGGCACCTCCACGCAACCCCCACCAGCCCCACACCCGCCATCACCACGTACGCCCACCCGTCCCACAGCGCCGCCTGCCGCACTTGCACGGCGGTGCCGAGCACGGTCCCCAGCAGCGCCGCAGTGGCCCAGCCTCCCCCAGCCCGGTCGTTGTTTGGCATGTCGCCTATTCAACGGGCCAGGCCGGGCGGCTGCCGACCGGCGCCGCTCCCTTTGCGCACTCTTCGCCAAAAACCCCGCGCGGGCCTCATCCTTGCTAGCATGGCCCGCATGTCCATCCATGCCGCCCTGACCCACGTCACCCACTACCGATACGACCGGCCGGTGCAACTCGGCCCCCAGGTGATCCGCCTGCGGCCGGCGCCGCATTCGCGCAGCACCATCGTCTCGTATTCGCTCAAGGTCGAACCGGCCGGGCATTTCATCAACTGGCAGCAGGACCCCTACGCCAACTACCAGGCCCGGCTGGTGTTTCCGGAGAAGACCACGGAATTCAAGGTCACGGTGGACCTGGTGGTGCAGATGGCTGTGTACAACCCGTTCGACTTCTTCCTCGAGCCCAGCGCAGAGAGATTCCCGTTCCACTACGAGCCCTTGCTGAAAGAGGAGCTCGCGCCGTACCTCGCGGCACAACCGCTCACGCCTCTGCTCTCGGCCTACCTGGACAAGATCGAGCGCAGGCCACAGCCCACCATCGACTTCCTGGTGGGCATCAACCAGCAACTGCAGCATGACGTCAAGTACCTGATCCGCATGGAGCCGGGCGTGCAGACGCCGGAGCAGACGCTGGACCACGCCAGCGGCTCCTGCCGCGATTCGGGCTGGCTGCTGGTGCAGCTGCTGCGGCATTGCGGGCTGGCGGCCCGCTTCGTTTCCGGCTACCTGATCCAGCTCACGCCGGACGTGAAGGCACTGGACGGCCCGAGCGGCACCACGGTCGATTTCACCGACCTGCATGCCTGGTGCGAGGTCTACCTGCCGGGCGCGGGCTGGATCGGGCTGGACCCCACCTCCGGCCTGCTGGCCGGCGAGGGCCACATTCCGCTGGCCTGCACGCCCCAGCCTTCCGGCGCCGCGCCCATCGAGGGGGTGGTGGACGATGCCGAGGTGGCGTTCAGCCACCACATGCAGGTCACGCGCATCCATGAGTCGCCGCGCGTGACCAAGCCGTACACCGACGACCAATGGGCGCGGGTGCTGGCGCTCGGCGAGACGGTGGACCGGGAACTGCAGGCCGGCGACGTGCGCCTCACCATGGGCGGCGAGCCGACTTTCGTCGCGGTGGAAAACCGCGACGCGGCCGAGTGGAATACCGACGCCCTCGGGCCGACCAAGCGTGCCTATGCCATCGAACTCGTGCACAAGCTGAGGAACGAATACGGCCGCGGCGGCTTCCTGCATTTCGGCCAAGGCAAGTGGTATCCGGGCGAGCAGTTGCCCCGCTGGGCCCTGTCGATCTACTGGCGCGCCGATGGTCAACCGGCCTGGAGCAACCCCGCGCTGTTCGCCGATGAGCGGCAACCCGGCGCCTACACCAGCGAAGACGCCAGGCGCTTCATCCACGCACTGGCCGACCGCCTGCAGCTCGGCGGCCAGCACATCGCTGCCGGCTACGAGGATGCCTACTACTTCCTGTGGCGAGAGCGCCGACTGCCGGTCAACGTCGATCCATTCGATTCGAAGCTGGAGGACGAGACGGAGCGCGTGCGGCTGCGCCGCGTGTTCGAGCAGAAGCTCGATGCGGTCGTCGGCTATGTGTTGCCGCTCAACGCGCGTGACGAGGATGCGGCGCCAGGCGAACCGCTCTGGTCGAGCCGACCCTGGTTCGTGAGGGAGGAACGTCTCTACCTGATCCCGGGCGACTCCCCGATGGGCCTGCGGCTGCCGCTCGATTCGCTGCCCTGGGCCGATGCCGCCGACCAGCATCAAATCATAGAGCGAGACCCGATGGCGCCGCGCGGCGCCCTGCCCGCCACGGCACGGCTGTCGACACCTTACGCGGCCCGCGTTCACGTGGACGACAGCCACACACCCGCGGCCGCGCCGGCCCGGCACCAATCCGCCAAGGGCCTGACACGCACGGCTTTGTGCGTTGAAGCGCGCGATCCGCGGCGCTCGAGCGGACCGGAAGCGGAACAAGCAGGCGCGAAGAGCTGCTTGCTGTATGTGTTCATGCCGCCGCTGGCGCGGGTGGAGGATTACCTGCAGCTCCTCGCCGCCGTCGAGGCGACTGCCGAGGCGCTGGGTGTGCGGATCGTGCTGGAGGGCTACACGCCGCCGCGCGACCCACGCCTGAAACTGCTCCAGGTCACGCCCGACCCGGGCGTGATCGAGGTCAACATCCATCCGGCGCACAGCTGGGGCGAGTTGGTGGCGCACACCGAGTTTCTGTACCAGGCTGCGTTCGAGACCCGCCTGTCGGCCGAGAAGTTCATGACCGACGGCCGCCACACCGGCACCGGCGGCGGCAACCATTTCGTGCTGGGCGGCGCCACGCCGGAAGATTCGCCGTTCCTGCGCCGCCCGGAGCTGCTAGCCAGCTTGCTGGGCTACTGGCACAACCATCCTTCGCTCAGCTACCTGTTCTCGGGCATGTTCATCGGCCCGACCAGCCAGGCGCCACGAATCGACGAGGCCCGCAACGACCAGCTGTACGAGTTGGAGATCGCATTGCGAGAGATCCGGCGCAGCGGCGAACAGGGCGAAGTGAGCGCCGAGGGGCACATGCCGCCGTGGCTGGTCGATCGGGCGTTGCGCAACATTCTGGTGGACGTCACCGGCAACACGCATCGCAGCGAGTTCTGCATCGACAAGATGTATTCGCCCGACAGTGCCACCGGCCGGCTGGGCCTGCTGGAGCTGCGCGCCTTCGAGATGCCGCCGCACGCGCGCATGAGCATCGTGCAGCAGTTGCTGATTCGCGCGCTGGTCGCCCGCTTCTGGAAACAGCCGTACCGCGCGCCGCTCACGCGATGGGGCACGGGGCTGCACGACCGCTTCCTGTTGCCGACCTTCGTTCGCATGGACCTGCACGACGTGCTGCAGGAGATGCGCGAAGCCGGCCATGCCTTCGACTCGGCCTGGTTCGCGCCGCACCTCGAGTTCCGCTTTCCGCTGGTGGGCGAGGTCCGCGCGGACGGGGTCGAGCTCACGTTGCGCAATGCGCTCGAGCCCTGGCACGTGATGGGCGAGCAAGGCTCGGCGGGCGGCACCGTGCGCTATGTCGATTCGTCACTGGAGCGCATCGAAGTGCGCGTCGCCGGGCTCAACGAAAGCCGCCACGCGATCACGGTGAACGGCCGGGCCATGCCGATGCGGCCCACTGGCACGGAGGGCGAGTTCGTCGCCGGCGTCCGCTACAAGGCCTGGGCGCCGCCTTCCGCGCTGCACCCCACTATCGGCGTGCACACGCCGCTCACGTTCGATATCGTGGACACCTGGATGAACCGCTCGCTGGGCGGCTGCCAGTACCACGTGGCCCATCCCGGCGGCCGCAACTACGACACGCTTCCGGTCAATTCCTACGAAGCCGAAAGCCGTCGGCTCGCGCGCTTTTCCCGCACGGGCCACACCGCCGGCGAGCTGCGCATACCACAGGCCACGATCCATGTCGCCGGCAGCAGGGAGTTTCCCTTCACGCTGGATTTGCGCAAACCCATCGGCGATTGATATCCACCGCCGCTGTGGATAACCCTGTTGGTTAGTTCCGGCGGGGTCGGCTCGAGTCAGCATTCACGCGGCCTGGATGGGGCATGCCTGCCAAACGGGCAGCCGCCGTGAATCGGCAAGCGAAAGGCACAGCTACAACTTGCGCCCACTGATTCCTGTGGTAGGCCCTGGGCGATTCGCCACCTGCCTAAACTCGCTTTTCAACAACCCGTCCGCTGCTCGTGCTGCTCGTCGGTTTCCGCAGGCATGTCCCAAGATCGAACCATTCTCCTGGCCCGCGGCGCACTGCGCCTGGAGCTCGCGCCCGCCGTCGGCGGCTCCATCGCCCGCTTCTACAGCAGTGGCGTTGCCGCGGGCGAGCTACGCGAAGTCGACTGGCTGAGGCCGGCCACACCGCAGGCCCTCGAACAGCGCGATCCGCTGGGCATGGCCAGTTTTCCGCTGCTGCCTTTTTGCAATCGCATCCGCGGCGGCCGCGCGACCTTCGAAGGGCACGATATCCGTTTTCCACCCAATCACCCGTCGGTGGATTCGCCGCATCCCCTGCACGGGATCGGCTGGCAGCGCCCCTGGACACTCGTGGCCGCCGATGCCGGCAGCGCCACGCTGTCCCTCGATGTGCCGGCCAGCGAAGCATGGCCGTGGGCGTTCACCGCGCGGCAACACCTGGTGCTGGACGAGCAGGCGCTGCGCGTGGCGATGACGCTCACCAACCGCGGCAGCGCGGCGATGCCGGCGGGAATCGGCCACCATCCGTACTTTCCGCACACGCCCGGGACTCGCTTGACGACTGCCACCCGGGCCATGTGGCAAGGCGACAGCGAGGTGATGCCCACCACCCTGGAAGTCTCGCAAGCCGTGCAAAAGCTGCGTGCCGGCGTGGTGCTGGCCGAGCTGGATCTGGACAACAACTTCGTGGGCTGGGAGCGTGACGCGCTGGTCGAATGGCCGGCGCACGACAGCCCTGCACGCTCGGTGCGGCTGCAGGCCCAGGCGCCGCTCGATTTCTTCGTGCTGTACTGCCCCCGGGGCGCCGATCACTTCTGCGCGGAACCGGTGAGCCAATGCACCGACTGGCTCAACCTGCTGCCACGTCACAACCGCAGCGTGCTCGGAGGCGCCCGCCTGGCGCCGGCCGAAAGCCTGCACGCGCAATTTTCGCTGACGCCCCGTTGGGGCTGATCTCGGCGCCTGTTCGGGGGGCAGCGAACGAAGTGAGCGTGGGGGCGAAGGTCTCAGTCGCGCGCGAACACGCGCAGGCACCGCTCGCGCATCGCTTCCACGGCCTCGCGGTGCTTGCTGCGCAGGGCAACCAACGTGTTGCAGCCGGATGGCGCCGGCGTGGCGCCGGCCAGCCACAGCGCCTTCATCAACTCCACGTGGCAGATCAGCACTTCGACCATGTGCACCGACAACTGCGGCAATGCGCCCTTGAGCATGCGGACCTGATCGAAGCCGCGACTCACCTGTTCGTACTGGCCGCGCTCCGACCAGGGATTGGCCAGGGCATCCATATGCATCTGGTAGTTTTCCAGCGCGGCGGAAAGCTGAAAAGCAATGGCGGTAACGAGGGGTTTGTGCGAAGCGGACATGAATGCTGGGAGGTCTCTTTTCTTGTTCCGCAAGAATAGCGGCTACAAGCTTCGATCCATCCCAGCAGTGATTTGTTACCTCGTTTCGCCGAGGGTCAACACAGAGTCAGAGTGACTTCAGGTACTGGCCGAGGTCGCTCACCTCCTGCGCGGTGAGTCCGAGCGACTTGCGTTCGTTGTAGATCCGGGCGACTTCATCCAGCGTCGCCGCCGATCCATCATGGAAGTACGGCGCATGCTGCCATGCTCCCCGCAATGGCGATGTCCGGTATTGCTTGGTCGCCGAGCGCGCGGCGTAGCTGGGCGTCTCCGGCTCCGCCATGGAGTCACCGGGCGGGTGCAGCATGGAGTTGGCGTCCGTGAAACTGACGCCGGTGTGGCAGGTCACGCATTTGCCGGCGCCTTCGAACACGAGCTTGCCGCGCGCGGCGGCCACCGCATCGAAGCTGCCGGCGGGCGCCGCAGGCGCCTTGAGCGACAGCTGATACGCCTGCAGAGCGGGCAGCTTGCTGGTGACCAGGTCCACCGTCCCGTTGGTGATCGACAGGTTCAGCCGCGGTTCGGTGACTGTGCCCAGGCCGCCCATTTCGGCCACCGCCACATAGCGGTTCCAGTAGGCGACGTCGGTGCCGTCACCCGTGAAGGTGATGCGGTGAATGCCGTCGAGGCCGAAGGCCGGGGGAATCACCACCGGCTTGTTGCCGCCGTCGACGTTGTGGCGCGGGTCGAACTTGCCCTTGCCCCAGGAGTTGTAGACCACCTTCATGGCGTCGGTCAGTGCCGGCGACAAGGCGATGATCGCGCCTGGATTGAGGTCGCGATTCGCCCATCCGTCCAGCCGCTTGCCGATGCCCGGCGCGAACGAATCGTCCACGGTGGAGTGGCACAGCGCGCAGGTGATGCCGACCCGAACCAGTGCGTCCTTGCCGTTGACGCTCTGAACCGTTCCCTTGATCCCCACGACTGCGTCCAGCTTCAACAGGGCGATGGTGGTGTCGGGGCTGTCCAGGGGAATGCTTCCGTTCGAAATGCCCTCGACCACCGCCGGCGGCAGCGCCTCCGAGTCGACCTTGAGGCCGACCGAAAGCGCCGTGACCGGATCGACTGCGGCGCTGATCACCTCATGCATCTTCAGCGCGTCAGTCCACTGCGCCTCGTCGCCGAACGTGTCGTAGCGGAAAATCTGCTGGCCTTGCGCGACAAGCGCGTCATTGGCGGCCGTGTCGCCACCGGAGCCGCCGCCGCAGGCGGCCACAATGGCGGTGGCGAGCGCCAACACCCCGACCGGCGCCAGTGCGCGCCCGAGAAATGTTTTCATCTTGGTTCCTTGAGAATCAGGGACTCAGCCGGCAGGATTTTCCGGGCCGGGTCGACTCGCGCAGCCAGGCGATCAGGTCGGCGCGCTCCTTGGGGTCCTTCACACCCGCATACCCCATGTAGGTTCCGGGCACGACGGTCATCGGGTCCTGCAGAAAGGTATCCAGCGAGCGCGCGTCCCAGACGATTTTCGAATCGCGCATCGCCTGTGAATACCCCGTGAACCCCGGCGCCGCGCCGGCCTTGCGGCCGAACAGGCCGCAGTGCTGCGGCCCGGTGCGATTGCCCTCGACCGCGTGGCAGCCGGCACACCGCGAGTAGATCTGCTCGCCGCGCGCCAGGGTTGCCTGTTCCGGCGCCGCGAAGGCGGTGCCGGCGAAGGCCAGCCCCAGACCGGCGCAGGCGAGCAACGCGGCGCGCCCGGCGTTCATGACATGAAGGCGCCGGGAACGGGCGTCTCGCCCAACACCTGGCGCAGCACCGCCCAGTGCATCGCTTCGTCGCCCAGGATGCTGGCCGCGACCTGCGAAAGCCCACGGTCCGCGAACAGCGGCACCGCACCCAGGTACGCCGAGATAGCGCCTTTCTCGAGCCCAGCTGCGAAGCGCAGCACGTCAGCCTCGTTCTTCAGCTTTTCAACAGGGAAGACGTACTTGGCCTTCGCCGCGACCGGGCTTCCACCCAGCTTGCGCACCGTGGAGGCCAGGGCATCGGCGTGCTCCTTGTGGTGCCCCTGGAAGCTGATCGCCACCGACTTGACGCCGCTGGTGAGCAGGCCGCTCTCGGCGCCCACCTGGTAGGCGGCAATGGCTTCGAGTTCGGCGCCGAGCGCACTGTTGAGAATGCGCACGTCGGCCTCGACCTCGGCCGCGCTGGCCTTCTTGCCCGCGGCCATGGCATCGCGCCCGCCGAGCAGCGCCACGGCGCCGCCCGAGAGAACCGCCGCCGAGACGGCCAGTGCCCGTCGGCGGGCGTGCAGCAATTCAGTGGGTGGGAGGAATAGTCGGGTGTTCATGGAAGTTCCTTGGGTTGTGGTGAATGGAATCAAAGGCTCATTGCTGCCGGATCAGACCCCGGCGCGACAATTCGGACATGACGTGGAACAGGACGGCATCGCAGCGAGCCCCGGCGAAGCTGAAGGTGTCCTGCGCGCAGCTCTCGACCCGCACGGCCAGCATGTCGCGCAACATGGCGCGGGCGCGCAGGAAGCGGGTCTTCACCACTTCCTCGCTCACGCTCAGACAGAAGGCGGTTTCGGCCACGGTCAGCTCCTGGACTGCGCGAAGGATGAAGACGCTGCGATAGATCACCGGCAGGTCCTCGATGGAGGCCTGCAGCAGCGCGCTGACTTCCTTGCGCTCGGCCATCGCGTCCGGATTTTGTTCATCGGGGGTGTACATGGGCATCGATTGCTCCATCGAGTCCGCCGAGTCGGCGGGGTTGCCGCTCTCGTGCAACTGCACCAGACGACCCTTCTTGCGCTGCGAGCTCACGGCAGCGTTGACGGCGATTCGCGCGAGCCACGTGCCCAGCGCCGAATCCCCCCGGTACGAGCGCAGGTTGGTGAATGCCCGCAGGTAGGTTTCCTGCACCACGTCCTGGGCTTCGGCATCGTCCGGCACCACGCCCCGCGCCGTGCGGAACAGCAGGCGGTTGTAGCGTCGGACGATGGTTTCGAATGCCGACGCGTTGCCGGCCGAGGCGCTCAGGGCCAACTCGAGATCGCTTTCGGCGGCGGGCTGGCGCGGGACGACGGTCAAGGTAGGCATCGGACTTTCTCGCTTTCTGTTCGTTAGACGCGTCCTGCGCCCAAAAGGTGACAAAGAAAGCGAGGCGGCGCCTCCGCGCCTTCAGACGCTGACGATGAAGTCGGGATCGAAGCGCGGGTTTTCGTTGACGCCGCCCGGGGCATAGCCGCGCGGGTTGCAGACGACCCGGGTTCCGTTCAGGTCGTAATCGAAGCTGTCGTGGGTGTGGCCATGAATCCACAGCTGAGCCCGGTCGCGCCCGGCCAGATGGCCGGCGTCGGAGACGAAGCAGGCGTTGAGCTTCGAGCCTTCGAACCGTGGATGAATGCTCTTCGGCGATGGTGCGTGATGGGTGATCACGACCGTGGGCCCCGGGTGCGGCTCAGCCAGCTTCCGGTCGAGCCAGGCCGCATGCCGCTCGAACAGCAGCGCGCTGGCCTGCGGCGTAAAAAGCCGTTCCCGCGTCTCGTCGAGATGGATGCGGCTGAAGTCGCGCATGAAGCGCGAGGCCTCGCCCTCGGCCGCCGCCCTGTCATCACCGTCGCCGAACAGAAGAAAGTCGGTCCATAGGGTCGAACCCAGAAATCGCACATTGCCGAGAATGGCTTCACTGTCGTCCAGCAGGCGCACGGGCGTGTCGGCGCACAGCGCCTTCAGATGCGCCACCGTCCCGGTGATGCTGCCGCCATAGAACTCGTGATTGCCCGGCACGTACAGCACCGGCTTGCCCAGCCTTGCAGCCCAGGCCACGGCTTCGGCCGGGCGGGCGATGTCGCCCGCCAGCACCACCACGTCAGCGTCGTTGCAAGGCAGCTCGAGCGCGCCCTGGCCCAGGTGCAGATCGGACAGGATATTGAGTTTCATGACAGCTTGCTTGACTTGCATTTATATCATGCCATGATATATTTAACGCATGATTCCTGTCACGACCCCACCGGTCGCTAGCGAGCTGGCCAAGGCCGACTTCGTGGGCCTGGCCGAGTTTCGCTATCAGCTGCGCCGCTTCCTGCGCTTCAGCGAAGAACTGACCCAGGCACAGGGCATCACGCCTTTGCAGTACCAGCTGATGCTGCAGCTCAAGGGCTTCCCGAACCGCGACTGGGCCAGCGTCACCGAGCTGGCGGAGCGCCTGCAGTCCAAGCACCACGGTGTGGTGGCGCTGATCTCGCGCTGCGAGGCACTGGGCCTGGTCCAGCGCCAGGCCAGCGCCAGCGACTTGCGCCAGGTCGAGGTGCGGCTGACCCCGCAGGGAGACAGGCGCGTCGAAGCGCTGGCGCGGCTGCACCGCGACGAGCTCGGGTCGCTGCAGGAGCTGCTGGCGTTTGCCGCCGTGGCTTCGCGGCGCGCCCAGGGAGCACGGACATGAATTTGCTCAATCCCATGACCGTGAAAGACTTGCTCGGTGCCCAGCAAAAGACCCATGCGCAGTTGTGCCAGGCCATCGTCGACCAGGCCCAGGACGCAGTGATCTTCTCCGACCGCGACGGCATCATCCGGCTGTGGAACCGGGGCGCCGAAATCATCTTCGGCTTCGGCGCCGAAGAGGTCATCGGCCACAGCCTGGATGTCATCGTCCCGGAGCGGTTCCGCCCGGCCCACAACGAGGGCTATCGCCAGGCCATGCAGACCGGTCTGCTGAGGCACGACGGCCGGGTGCTCACCACCCGATCGCAGCACAAGTACGGCAGCCGGCTCTATGTCGACTTGAGTTTCGGCTTGTTGAAGGACCCCACCGGACACGTCATCGGCGCCTTCTCCATCGGCCGGGACTGCACCGCGCGCCACCTCGAGCAAGCGGCGCTGCGGGAACAGGCCGAGAGCCAGCCCGGCTAGGCAGCACTCCATGACTCCCTCCATCGACACCACCGAAGAGGGCGATGCCCTTGCGTTGCTTTCCGCCTGCCATGCCCGCATCGTGCGCCAGTGCGCGACCCTGAGACGGCTGGTGCTGTACCTGGGCGAATGCGGCTGCGATTCGCAGGCCCAGCTGGTGGCGGCCACGGTGGTGCGCTTCTTCGACACCGAACTGGCCGGGCTGCACGCCGACGAAGAGCGGCTGTTGTTTCCCGCGTTGATCGAGTCGATGGCGGGTTCTGACGCGGTGTGCATCCACGATCTCGGCCATGGCCTGGCGCTGGAGCACCGCGCGCTGGAAGACAAGTGGCGTGCGCTGCGGCCAAGCTTGCTGGACATCAGCGTGGGCCAAGGCAGCGCGCTTGCCGCCGCCGATGTGGAGTCGTTTGCCGAGCCTTACCTGCGCCACATCGCGCGCGAGGAAAGCGAGTTGCTGCCGATGGCCGCGCGCCTGCTGGCCGATGACGAGCTCGAGCGCATCGCCCGAGGCATGCGCGAGCGCAGGTCAGGCTGACGCTGACGCCGCCCGGGTCCGGGCCGCCGCGCCCAGCGTGAAGAAAAACGTGGCTCCGAGTCCGGGTTCGGCCTCCGCCCAGATCCGGCCTTCGTGCCGGGTGACGATCCGCTGCACGGTGGCCAGGCCGATGCCTGTCCCGGGGTATTCGGCCGGGCTATGCAGCCGCTGGAAGGCGTCGAACAGGCGGTCAGCGTAGGCCATGTCGAACCCGGCGCCGTTGTCCCGAACGAAAAACGCAACCAGGCCGTCCTGCTGCTCCTGGCAGCCGACCGTGATTTTCGACACCGGCACCTTGGAGGTGAACTTCCACGCGTTGGCGACCAGGTTGTGCATGACCTGGTGGATCAGCGCGGGGTCGGCCTGCGCCAGCATCGCCGGTGCGATCTCCACGCTGGCCGTCCGGCCGGGTTCGCGCTCGCGGCACTGTTCGAGCGCGGCGCTGGCGATCTCGCCGAGATCCACTTCGCGCCGATCCAGGCTGACGCGCGACACGTGGGCCAATGCCAGCAGCGCATCGATCAGGTCTGTCATGACATGCACGTTGGCCCGGATGCGGTCGAGGTAGTGGCGCCCGCTCGCGTCCAGGGTCGGCGCGATCGACCGCTCCAGCAGGCTGCTGAAAGACTCGATGGTCTGGAGCGGCGCGCGCAGGTCATGGGAGGCCGAGTACGAGAAGGCCTCCAGCTCCTTGTTGGCGCTTTCCAGCTGCGCCGTGCGGCGCCGGACCCGTTCTTCGAGCTGGGCGTTCAGGTCCAGGGTTTCCTGGTGCGCCTGCTCCAGCACCTCGGCGCGCCGCGCCAGCTCGGTGAGCATGCCGTTGAACGCGTCCACCACCTGGCCGGCTTCGTCGTCGGTCGTGCGCGTGGCGCGCAGCGTGTAGTCGCGCCCGGCGGCGATCCGCCGCGCCACGTCGCTCACCGCCAGGATCGGCCGGGTCACGACCGACAGCAGGTGATTCGACAGCAGCAGCGCCAGCGCCAGGCTGCCCGCGATCACCAGTCCGATCACGGCCAGGTACTGCTGCAGCCGGTCGAGCCGCTCATGGTGCGCGCGCAGGTAAACCGTGCCGAGGTGCTCGGCTCCGTTGGTCACACGCTTGATCGCGACCAGCTCGTCGCCTTCGACCCAGACGCCGTCTTGCACTCCGGCCGGCAGCGGGGGTGCCGCGTAGTCGGGCGGGTAAGTCGCAAACACCCGCCGCTGGGGTCCGTAGATAGCAGCCTTCCTGATGTTGGGCCTGGCCTTCAGCAACGCCAGGTTTTCGCGCGCGGTGCGAGGGTCGTCGAACGACAGCGCCGCGGCCGTCGCCAGGCCCATCAGGTCTGCCTGCGTCGTGAGATCACTCTCCCAGGTGGCCTGATAGCTGCTCAGGTCGAAGATGACCATCGCCAGGCCCGCCAGGCTCAGGGCCACGGCTGTCGTCGCCAGCACCACCCAGTTGAGCTTGTGGCGGATGGAGCGGGGCCACAGTCTGAACATCAGCGCACCCCGTCCTGCGCTCGCTGGGCCACCGCCACCAGCCTCGAGCTGAGCTTCATGCCATACCGCTCGGCGGCGTCCAGCGAAAGCTCGAATCGAACCTGCCCCTCGCTCAGCAACAGGTTGATGACCCCGCCCCGCTTGAGCGCGCCCGGCGATTCGGTGATCACCAGCGTGCCGCGCAGCGGCATCGAGCCCACTGCTTCGAGCCGCTCGGTCCGGTCACGGCTGACAAAGAGAATGTGAAGGCCGGCCGGGCTGTCGCCGTCCCTGATACGGCGCACTTCGATGCGCCGGCCATCCACTGTGCGGCCGGCGACCAGCTGGCCGAGGTCGTCGGCCAGTTCGTCGTGAGCCCAGACGCCGATCACCAGCGGCGTATCCGGCGTCGCAAACACTTCGCTCGGCCATTGCGCATAGCCGGCAAATCGATACACATAGGCCGCCTTGACCCGGCGCTCGGCCACCGTCTCGGGCGTCACTCCCTGCGCGGCGGCGGCGCAGAAGGCCGCCGCCAGCAGGGCCGCTGCGATCACCCGCGACAGGAACGCCACCGTCACATGTGCCACGTCAATCCCAGCCAGGCCGCCCGGCGCGATTGCGAAGCAGCCGGCCCGCCGCCGAACTCGACATGCCGGCGGTCGAACAGGTTCTGCACGTTCAAGGACAGGTCGACCTCGCGCGACCATCGCCATCCCCAGCGCAGATCCACCGCCGTGTAGGCAGCAACTGCCGGCGCCGGCAGCGCACCCACGTGGCGCACGCTGAAGTCGAACTCGTGCTGTGGGGCGATGTTGAGCCTGGAGCGCAGCACCCATTGATGCTTCGGGTCGTTGCCCAGCGCGCTCGGGCCGGTCGGGTCGGTGCTGCCGGGCTTGAGCCGCAGGTGCTTGCGCAGTTCGGTCCAGCCGGCGCTCAGGCGCCAGTCGGGCGTGAGCTCCCAATGGCCCCAGGCTTCCAGTCCCGAGACCGGGCCCTCGATCATGTTCTGCACCACCGCCGGCGCCGGCTGGCCGCTGCGAAGCTTGTCGTAGCGGTGATGAAAAGCGGTCACTGAATATGAAAAAGCCCGCGTCGGCTGCGCTCGCCAGCCGACTTCCAGCACGTTGGCCACCTCGGACTGGAAGTCGGGCCCGCCCAGAATGAAAAAGGGCGGGTTGCCCGGGAAGAAGAATTCACGGTCCAGCCTGGACGGCGCGCGCACTGCGCGCGACAGCGCTGCCCAGCCCAGCTGGGTGTCGGATGGCGTCCAGGCCAGGCGGGCGCTGGGCAGAAACTCCCAGCCGGTATAGACATTGCTCTCCAGTTTGGCGCCCAGGGTGACCGCGAGCGTTTCGGCCACGGCGATCTCGTCCTGCACGAAGAGGTTGGTCCAGCGCAGGCGCCGCTGCGCAGGAATGAAGCGCACCAGCAAACTGGGCTGAGTCCGGTCGCGTGCCTGGCGATAGCCCGCCCCCCAGACCAGCTGGTGCCCCGCGGGCATTGCCGGCCTATGCTGCCACTCGAGATCGAGAATTTCCATCTCGTCGCGGAAAGTGAAAGGCTCTTCGCGGCGACTGTGGTCGTAGTA
>JAKFEZ010000304.1:0-29166 GCA_036675435.1 Ramlibacter sp.
GAGGAGTGGATGCCGCTGCCAGGCGCGCTGGAGGCCATCGCCCGGCTCAATCACGCGGGCTGGCACACGGTGATCGCGTCCAATCAGTCCGGACTGGGCCGGGGCCTGTTCGACGTGGCTTCGCTCAACGCCATGCACGCCAAGATGCACAAGATGCTGGCCGCCCAGGGCGGGCGCATCGACGCGGTGTTCTACTGCCCGCACAGCCCCGACGAGGGCTGCCAGTGCCGCAAGCCGCTGCCCGGCCTGTTCGAGCAGATCGGCGAACGCTTCGGGGTCGACCTGAAGGGCACACCGGTGGTCGGCGACGGCCTGCGCGACCTGCAGGCTGGCGTGGCCGCGGGCTGTGAGCCGCACCTGGTGCTCACCGGCAAGGGCGCCGCGCTGCGGGGACTGCCACTGCCCGATGGCTATCCCCAGGCCACGCAGATTCACGAAGACCTGGCTGCTTTCGCCGACTACCTGATCGCCCGCCACGCCGCCCTCAAGGCGGGCGGCTGATCTCGCGGCGCATGGCGTTCATCCGCTCGGTCCTCCACGCCCTGTGGATGCTGGTCACCGTCATTCCCTGGGGCATCTACATGGTGACGGCCTCGCTGTGGAGCAACGGCACCCAGATGTGGTGGATGGCAGTGCGCTGGCTGGGCTGGGCCATCGACGGCGCCCGTGTGATCCTGGGCATCGAGGTGCGGGTGACCGGCTACGAGAACCTGCCGCTGGGCGAGAAGAGCCCGGCGGTCCTGCTGGTCAAGCACCAGTCCACGCTGGAGACTTTTCTCATCCCCACGCTGATGCCGCACCCGCTCGCCTACGTGTTCAAGCGTGAACTGATCTACGTGCCGTTCTTCGGCTGGGCGATGGGGCGCATGGACATGATCCACATCGACCGGCGCCTGCGCGCGCGGGCCTTCAACAAGGTGGTCGAACAGGGCAAGCGGCTGCTGGCCCAGGGCATCTGGGTCATCATGTTCCCCGAGGGCACCCGCATTCCGCGCGGCGAGAAGGGCGTCTACAAAAACGGCGGATCCCTGCTGGCCATCGCCACGGGTGCGCCGGTGATCCCGATCGCCGTCACCTCGGGCCGGGTCTGGCCACGCAAGGCCTTCATCAAGCGGCCCGGCGTGGTGGACGTGTCGATCGGCAAGCCGATTTCGAGCCAGGGGCGGCAGCCTGACGAATTGATGCGCGAAGTCGAGGCGTGGATCGAAGCCGAAATGCGCCGGCTCGACCCCGGCGCTTACAACTGAATAGTGCGAACGGGCCATGGCGCGGGTCATTCGCGCTTGCCAGCGGCTAAACTCTCGCCTCATGCATCGGCTGCTGCAGCTCTCGCTCGATTTTTTCGACTCCGCGCCCGTCGCGCCGGAGCCGGCGACGCAGCCCAAGGCGCCATCCGGGCGTCGGCGGCGTGACAAGATGGAGCCGCCCACGGTGGTGAGCATCGAGCCCGCGGAGGAGCGGCTCGACCAGCTCCTGCAGCCGGCTGCGTTCCGCCACCCGCGCGCCAACCGCGAGGCCATTCTGGGCGACTCGGTCGTGGCGTTCGAATTCAAGCGAGGCCGGCGCCGCAACATCGGCTTCATGGTGGGCCCCGAGGGGCTCTCGGTCAGCGCGCCAAAATGGGTGCCGCTGTACGAGGTCGATGCCGCGCTGAAAAGCAAGACACCCTGGATCCTCAAGAAGCTGGGCGATGCTCACCAGCGCCAGATGCGCGTGGAATCCGCCCGCATCGAGTGGCGCGATGGCGCGAGCTTTCCCTTCATGGGCGAGCAGGTGGTGGTGGTGCTCGATCCCCGCCATGCTTTCGACGAGGTCGGCGCGGTGCTCCACACGTCGGCCGACGCCGTGTCCGGCGTGTCCAGGCCGGCGCTTCACGTGGGGCTGGCCCATAACGCCGACGCCGCCCAGATCCGCGACGCGGTGCAGGCCTGGCTGATGCGCCAGGCCAAGCGCCTGTTCACCGAGCGGCTCGATCATTTCGCGCCCCAGCTAGGGGTGCGCTGGACCCGGCTGGTGCTCAGCAACGCCGGCACGCGCTGGGGCACGGCCCATTCGGATGGCCTGATCCGGCTGAACTGGCGGCTGATCCACTTCAGGCTGCCGGTGATCGACTACGTGGTGGCGCATGAGCTCAGCCACCTGCGGGTGATGGACCACAGCCCGCGATTCTGGGAGACGGTGCGCACCGTCGTTCCCGACTACGCGCAGCTGCGCGGGCAGCTGAAGGAAGAAGCGCTGCCTTCCTGGTGATCTGCCTCGCGCGGCGCGCCGGCTGACGCCCTTACACTGGCACCATGGAGAGGCGATGCGCGGCAGGCTGAGTTTGCGAGAGCGGCTCGTGATCTTGATGGTCGTCGGGATGCTTCCCCTGTTCGCGTTTTCGCTGTGGTCGGCGCTGCGCGAAACCCGCTCGGCCACCGGGCAGGCACAGTCCCAGCTGAAATTCGCGGCCTCCCTGCTGGCGGCCAACCAGGATCGCGCGGTCGACGCGGCCGAACAGCTGCTAGGCGCCATCGCGGCCATGCCCGATCTGCGCGCCCAGGATCCCGGCCGCTGCCAGGCCTATTTCGAAAGCATTCGCGAACGCTATCCGGTGTATGCCGACATGGGGCTGCTCGGCCTCGACGGCCAGGTGGTCTGCCACGCCAGCAGCCGCAGCGGCGGCCAGGAGGCATCCGGCCGCGATTATTTTCAGCAGGCTTTGGCGCAGGGTCGCTTCGTGATGGGCAGCCCGATCATGGGCAGCCCCTCGGAGCGTTACGCCATCCCGTTTGCGCTCCCGGTGATCGAAGGTGGCCGGCCGACCGGCGTCGTCTTCGCCGCGCTCGACGTCGAACAGGCCACGGCGCTGCTCGAGCAATCCCTCGTTCCCGGTGGTGCGCGGGTGCTCGTGGCCGACCGCCATGGCAGGGTGTTGATGGAGCACCCGCGGCAGGGCAGCCGCCCGGTGCCGCGCGAGCTGATTCATACCGAGTTGCTCGAGGCCGCGCGCTCCAGGACCAGCGGCGCCGGCATCGGCGTGGACGGCCTGGGCGAGCCGCGCATCTACGCCTACGCTCCCTCGCGCCTGGTGGGTGACGAGGGGTTCGTGGTCCGGGTCGGCCTTCCGAGCGCATCGGTGCTCGCCGGCGCCGCCGATCGCATGCGCGACGCCTTGCTGGTGCTGGCGGCGGCGCTGGTCGCGGCCGTGGCCGCGACCTGGTGGATCGGCGGGCGCGTCATCGTCAAGCCGGCCAAACAGATCCTCGGCGCGGTGCGGCGATTGGAGCAGGGCCGCCTCGACGCCCGGGTTCCGCTGCAAGGCGGCCTGCACCGCGGCGAATTTTCCCGCATCGGGGCGGCATTCAACCTGATGGCCGAGTCGTTGCAGCTGCGCCAGATCGACCTGGAAAACGAGCTCGGTCGCAGCCGCAGCGCCTACGGCGTGCTGGACCTGGTGCTCAACAGCATGCAGGAAGGCTTGGTGGCAGTGACCACCACTGGCCAGTTCCTGATGTTCAACGAAGCCGCGGCGCGGCTCTTCCCATTGCACGGCCCCGCACTCCCTCCGCAGCAGTGGGCGCAACAACTCGGCTTTTTTCGCGCGGACGGCGTCACGCCGTACCACCACGATGAGCTTCCCCTGGTGCGCTCGGCCCTGGGTGAAAGCGGGCGCCAGCAACTCCTGGTGGTGCGCAACGCGCTGGTGCCGGAAGGCCGCCTTTTGCAGTGCAGCTGGCAGCCCATCCGCAGCGGCCAGGACATCAGCGGCGGCCTGGTGGTGTTCACCGACGTGACCGAGCTGCAGCGGTTGCAGGCCGAGCAGGCGGCGCAGTTCGAGCAGCTGCGCGAGACCCAGCGCAAGCTGATCGACGCACAGCGCATCGGCCGGGTGGGCCACTGGCAGCTCGACCTGCGCAGCGGGCGGCTCTGGTGGTCCGATGAGGTCTATGACCTGTTCGGCATCGACAGCAACGCGTTTGACGGCACGCTGCAGGGTCTTTCCGAACTGGTCTGGCCGGACGACCGGCCCTTGCTGAAGCCCGCGCGCGACTCGGCCCTGCGCGATGGCAAGGTGATGAACGTCGAATACCGGGTGCGCAAGCCCGACGGCAGCATTGCCTGGATGCACGAGATCGCCGAGGCTCGGCGCAACGAGCAGGGTGAGCCGACCTGGTTCGGCGGCGTGGTGCAGGACATCACCCACCGCAAGGAGCATGAGCAGGCGCTGCTGGCGAGCGAGCGCGAACTGCAGGGCTATACGCTGATGCTGCAGCGCGCAGCCGAGGCGGCGCAGGCCATCACCTCCCACCCCTCGCTCGAAGGGACGCTGCAGGAAGTGGCGCATCAGGCGCGCGCCGTGATCGGCGCAGAACATGCCGGGGTCAGCCTGGCGGGCGGCGGCGAGGGCGCGATGGACCGCTTCAGCGGCAAGGACCGTGGCGGCGCTGCGCTCGCGGTGCCCATGACGAGCCGCAGCGGCCAGCCACTCGGCCAGCTGCGGCTGGCGGGCAAGCTGCAGGGCGAGTTCACGGAGCGTGACGAATACGTGATCGTGGAGCTGGCGCAGCTGGCTGCGATCGCCATCGACAACGCGCGGCTGTTCGAGCAGATCCGGGAGCTCAACGCCGGCCTGGAAGCGCGCATCGCCGAGCGCACCTTCGAGCTGACGCGCCAGGAGCAGCTGTATCGAACTCTGGCCGAGCAGGCGCCCGAAGTGGTGTGGAATACCGACGCCAGCGGCATGCGCCTGACGTTCCTCAATCGCGCCTGGTACGACCTGGTCGGCGGCACGCCTGCCGACTGGATCGGCCAGAGCGGCCTGGCGGCGCTTCATCCCGATGACCGTGAGGCGGTCGCCGCCAATTGGGAGCGCTGCCGCCTGGAGCGCACCATCTTCACCGGTGTGCGCCGCATCAGGGCCCAGAATGGCAGCTATCACACCATGTCGTACAAAGGCGCGCCGGTGATCGACGAACACGGCGACGTGGCGTTCTGGGTCGGCATCGATGCCGACATCACGGGGCTCAAGGCCATCGAGGGCGCGCTGCGCAGTTCCAACCAGGAACTCGAGGCGTTCTCGTATTCGGTGTCGCACGACCTGCGCGCTCCCCTGGGCGCAGTGGGGGGCTTCAGCCGCGCGCTGGCGCTCAAGCTGGAAGGCCACGCCGACGAGCGCGTCATGCACTACCTTTCGCGCATTCATGCCGGGGTCGAGAAAATGGAGCAGCTCATCGACGCGCTGCTGTCCCTGGCGCAGGTGGTGCGGGCGCCGCTGACCTACACCCTGGTGGACCTGGGCGCCATGGCCCGTGAAACGGTCGAAGGTCTGCAAATGCAGCAAGCCGATCGCCGCGTCTCCGTTCAGATCCATGACGGGCTGATGGCGCACGGCGATGCCCGCCTGCTGCGCCTGGTGGTGGAGAACCTGTTGGGCAATGCCTGGAAGTTCACCTCGCGCACCGATGCGGCGACGATCGAAGTCGGCAAACTGGAAAGCGATAACGTGTTTTTCGTGCGGGACAACGGCGTCGGCTTCGACATGGCCTATGCCGGCAAGCTGTTCGGCACCTTCCAGCGGCTGCACACCGAGGCGGAGTTTCCCGGCACCGGCATCGGCCTGGCCACCGTCCGGCGGGTGGTCGCGCGCCACCAGGGCCGGGTCTGGGCGCAATCGGCGCCAGGGCAGGGCACGACTTTCTTCTTTGCGCTGGCCGAAGCCGAGCCGCCGGCCTGGATGGCGAACGGCGATCCGGCCTAGCGCTCGTCAAGCCCAGAGACCGATGGGTCCTTAGCCCGGGGGCATCCGCTCGAATGCCTGCAACGAAGGATCGATGCCGTCCCACGCCAGCCCGCGGACGCTGTAGGTAAGCACCTGCGGCGCGAAGCGGCCGGGCTCGTCCAGGCTGGTCGCGGCAACCGCGATCAGGTCGGGGTTAGCGTCGATGCGCAGGTAGACCGGCGTTCCGCAGACCGGGCAGAAGGCGTGGCTCTTCACGGCGCCGCTATCGGCCGCGACCTCCCAATGCGTCGCCTCGCCCGTGATCTCCATTTCGGATTGCACGGGAAAGGTCAGCCAGGAGCCATGACCGGTGCCGGTTCGCCGCTGGCAGTCGCGGCACTGGCAGTGGTTCTGGAAGACCGGCGCGTGCTTCGTTGCGTAGCGAATCGCGCCGCACGCGCATCCGCCAGTGTAGGGCTGCGTCATGAACCGCTCCCGCTCGAGGCCGCCTTCGGCTTGGCGAAGACATCGATGCCGTGGCCCGTTTCCAGCAGCGACTTCAGGCTGGAAAGAACGGCGGGCCAACCCTGCTGGATGCCCTTGGCCATGCCGCTGCCGGCCTCGAGTTCGTCATGGGTGACCGTCAGCCGCACCATTTCTTCGTACGGCACCACGTCGAAGCTCACGCGGCTGTAGCTGGCCGGATCCGCGGCTTGCGAGGCGTTCGCCCACGTGATGACCAGGCGCGTCGGCGGCGCGACCTCGACGACCTTGCCGACCAGCTCGACCGTGCGCTGCTCGTTGGCGCGCACGTGTTCCCAGCTCGACCCGGGCTTCCAGTCGGAGATGTTTTCGTGGCCCCAGTAGCGCCGCGCGATCTCGGGTCTGGTGATGGCCTCGAATACTTTTTCCGGCGTCGAGCGGATGTAGGTCACATAAACGAAGCTGGTCTTGTCTTGAGCAGAGCTGGCTTTGCCAGGCTGCTCAACCCCCTTGGGGGGCGACGACGGTGTAGCCGTCGTCTGGGGGCGCTCATTTTTCATTCGTCAATCTCCTTCGAGTTCCCTTTTCAGGTCATGCAGCAGGCTGAGCCGCTGGCGTTCAAATTTCCGCACCCACCGCTCGTAAACCTCGTGCAGCGGCACCGGGTTGATGAAATGCAGCTTCTCCCGGCCGCGCCAGACCGTGCTCACCAGGCTGGCCGCCTCGAGGATCCCGAGATGCTGCGTGGCCGATTGGCGCGCCATGTCCAGCTGCTCGCAGAGCTCCCCGAGCGTCTGCCCGTTCTTCTCGCAGAGCAGGTCGAGCAGCTTTCTGCGTGTCGGGTCGCCCAGTGCCTTGAAAACCTTGTCAGCGTCCATCTGTCGTGTAGTGCGTGAAGGAATTATATGCAGGTAAATTCCTGCATGTCAAGTGATGCACCGGCCGGCAGAAAGCTGTGGCTGCCTTGTCAGCGGCTCGTCAAGCTCTGGGCGGCTTCGAGGCACGCGGCGCGGCGCCGTTCAAGCATGGGCTGCGCAAGTTGCCTCACGGCATCCACCGTGACTGCATGCGCGACACGCGGGTGCCCGCTGCGAAACGGCGGGGCGGGGTCGTACTCCAGCATCAGTTGCATCTTCCTGGCCGCGTCCTCACCGCGAAGCAATGCGAGCAGTACGAATGCGAAATCCAGGCCGGATGTCACACCGCCCCCGGTCACCCGGTTGCGATCGACGACCACCCGGTCCGAGGCGACTTCCACGGGAAACATCCGCAGGAACTCCAGAGACAGCCAGTGGCAGGTCGCTTTGTAGCCGGTCAGCAAGCCTGCCGCGGCGAGCAGCAAAGAGCCGGTGCAGACGGAGGTGATCCAAGTCGCCGCCTTCGCTTGATGCCTGAGGAAAGCCAGCAGTTCCTGGTCGTCCATCAGATCATTCTGGCCGGGCCCGCCAGGCACCACGAGGACGTCGAATTGCGGGGCGTCTTCGAAGGACATCGTTGGCGTCACGATCAGTCCCGTGTCCGCGCGCAGGGGCTGCCGGTCTTTCCAGACCAGGTGGCAGGTGCTGTCGGATGTGCGCGCCAGGACCTCGAAGGGCCCCAAGGCATCGAGCGAGGTCATGCCTTCGAAGACAAGCACGCCGATATGCAGGTGGTCGTTGTTCATGGCTGCTGGCCCGCATGGCGCAGGCGGTGGGGAGAAAGATCGCCGGCGCGCACGCCGAACTGGAGGATGTGTTCGGGCAAAGAATGGCCCAAGAGCTGCGAGGCGGCCATCTCGGACACCGCGGCCGCTGTCTGGATGCCGTAGCCGCCCTGGGCGGCAAGCCAGTAGAAGCTGGGCACGCGCTCGTCGGCGCCGATGACCAGGTCGCCATCGGGCACGAACGATCTCAGCCCCGCCCATGTGTGCCTGGGGCGACGAATTCGCATCTCTGTCAGCTCTTCGATGTAGTGGATGCCGGTGGCCACATCGAGTTCCTCCGGCTGGACATCGTGCGGAGCCACGGGATCGGCATTCGCTGGAGATCCCAGCAATTGCCCGGCGTCCGGCTTGAAGTAGTAGTTTTCGTCAAGGCCGATGACGGTGGGCCAGCCGGCAACATCGACACTGGCGGGCGGATCGAAAGTGAACGCGGTGCGGCGCCTGGGCTGCAGGCCGATGGGCGCGACACCGCTGCGTTGCGCCACGACGTCGGCCCATGCGCCGGCCGCGTTCACGATTTTCGATGCGGCAAGGGTCCGGCCATCGGTCAGGCGCACCGACCACCCCGCGGGCCATGCCGGCGACGCCGTCAGGAAATCAGCATCGTGAAAGGCTTGCCCACCGCGCAGGCGAAACCCACGCAGATAACCCTGATGCAAGGCATGCACGTCCATGTCCTTCGCGTCCGGCTCGTAGATGGCACCGCATGTCAGCTCCCTGCGAAGCACCGGGCAGCGTTCCAGCACGTCATGCGCCGAAAGGCGTTCGACGTGCGACGATGAAGCGCGTGCAGCGTTGAAGGCAGCAGCCAGGGCCTGCTCCTGGCCGGTTCTTGCGACGTGCATGGCGCCTCTCGCGGTGAGGATCGGATGCTCCGCGAAGCCCGCTGGAGGCTGCTCATAGAAGGCGCGGCTGGCGCAGGTGAGCGCGCGGATCATCGGCGTGCCATAGGTCTCCATGAACATGGCGGCGGACCGCCCCGTCGAGTGGTAGCCGGGCTGGGACTCCCGCTCCAGCAGGGCCACGCGCCCATGCGGGGCGAGCTGGTAGGCCACGGAGGCGCCTGCGATGCCCGCGCCCACGACCAGGAAGTCAAACTTCATTGCGCACTCCACTCCCTGTTCGTCGAATGGTCACTTTGCCTTGCTGACAGCGCTGGCGACCAGGGGACACTCGCTCGCGCTCAGCGGCGTGAAGGCGTCGCTGGCCGGCACGACGCTGTTGACCTTGTAGTAGTCCCACGGGGCTTTCGATTCGGCTTTCGACTTCACGGTGACAAGCAGGAAATCGTGGGCCAGCTTGCCGTCCTCACGCAACATCGCGTTCTTCGCGAACATGTCGTTGACCGGCGTGCTGCGCATCTTCGCGGCCACCGGCTCAGTGGCATCGGTCCCGATGGCGGTGACGGCCTTCAGGTAATGGGTAGTGGCCGAGTACATCCCCGCCTGCGATTCGGTGGGCATCGCCTTGAAGCGTTCGAAGAACCGCCTGGAAAACGCGCGCGTGGACTCATCCCGGTCCCAGTACCAGGCGGTGGTGGCCGACAGGCCCTGCATCACGTCGAGCCCCGCCGCATGGACGTCTGCGACCGACAGCAGCGTGGCCACCGGGCGTTGCTTGCCGTTCTGCATGCCGAACTCCTTCCACTGCTTCATGGAATTCACGAGTTGCCCGCCGGCGTTGGCGAAAGCCACGATCTTCGCGCCGGAACTTTGCGCCTGCAGCAGGAACGAGCTGTAGTCGGTGGCGTCCATGGGATGGAACACCGCGCCCAGCGTCTTGCCGCCGCCGGCCTCCACGATCTTGCGGGCTTCCTGCACCATGTTCTTGCCGAACGCGAAATCGGCGCCCACGAAGTACCAGGTGTCGGCGCCGCCTCTGGTCAGCGTCTTGGCGGGGCCGGAGACCAGCGCATAGGCATCGTGCACCCAGGAGAAGCCGGTCTTCGCGCATTGCTTGCCCGTCAGCTCGGTGGTGCCGATGATCCCGTACAGGGCGATCTTGTTCTTTTCCTTGATGATGCCTTGAACCCCCAGTGCGACGGCGGAGTTCGCGATGTCGAGGACGGCATCGACCTTTTCCACATCGAACCAGCGCTTGACGGCAGTCAGGCCGACATCCGGCTTGTTCTGGTGGTCTGCGACCAGCACCTCCACCTTGACGGGTCCGAGCTGCGGCTTCATGTCCTCCACCGCCATCTGCACCGCGAGCACGGAACCGGGCCCGGTCAATGAAGAGTACGGGCCGGACTGGTCGTTGAGGACGCCCAGTCGGATGACCTCGTCCGAGATCTGGCCGAGGGCCGGGAACGCCGCAACCGAGGCGGCCGCGAGGAGGAGTTTGCGGGTGCTGGCTTTCATGGGGCTTCCTTCATCAAGGGAACGGTGGAGTGAATCAATGGCGCGGCGAAAGGCGCTGGGCGGCCTGCGCAACCCGGGCTTCGGCGTGCTGCAGCGTGGCCTGCTGCGCCGAGCGCGCACGCGCTACGCGCTCGGCGCCGGCTTTCTCGGGCGATCCGCATTCGAGCGGGGGCTGGGGGTCATACTCGAGCCCCAGCTGGATCATCCGCGCGGCCTCGTCCCCGGCCAGTTCGCTGGCCAGCGTGAAGGCGAAGTCGATGCCGGAGGTCACGCCCCCGCCTGAGAGCCGATTGCGGTCGCGCACCACGCGGGCCGCCACCGGCTCGGCCCCGAACTGGGGCAGGAAGTGCCGCCACATCCAGTGGCAGGCGGACTTGTAGCCGTCGATCAAACCCGCGGCGCCAAGCAGCAGCGCGCCGTTGCACACCGAAGTGACATAGCGAGCCGTGCTGGCCTGGTCGCGCAGGAAAGCCATCGTCTCCTGGTCGCCCATCTGGTCGATCACGCCCAAGCCGCCGGGGGCGCACAGCACGTCCAGCCGCGGGCAGTCCTTGAACGTGACGGTCGGATTCACCGTGAAGCCCACGTCGGTCATCAGTGGCTCCATCGTCTTCCAGGCCAGGTGCACCTTCGCTCCGGGCACGCGGCTGAGCACCTGCGCGGGGCCCATGAGGTCGAGTTGCGTGACTTGGGGGAAGACCAGGAATCCGATGTGAAGGACGTTGTTCATGAGGAGAATTGTGGAAGCGAGGGGCTTGGCGTAAATGACAATCGGACGCTAATATCCGCCAATGTCGAAGCCGCTCAACGTCGCGATCCTCACGTTCGATCAATGCCAGGTGCTCGACGTCACCGGGCCCGCGATGGTGTTCGAAGCAGGCAACGACGCGCTGGGCCATCCGCACTACAAGGTCTGCATCCTTTCCGCTGCGGGGGGCATCGTCCAGACCAGCAGCGCCGTGGCGCTGGTGACCCAGCCGTTGCGGGACGTGCCGCCGGGTTCCATCGACACCTTGCTCATCGCCGGCGGCAACGATTGCGGGCTGCGGGGGCTGGCGGCGGACGAGTCCGTGTCCACTTGGGCGGTGCAGGCCAGCAGGAACGCCCGCCGCTACGGCTCGATCTGCACGGGCACTTTTGCCCTTGCACATTTTGGCCTGCTGGACGGCAAGCGCGTCGCGACGCACTGGTCCGCATGTGCGTCCCTTGCCGAGCGATGTCCCGGCACTGACGTGGACACCAACGCCCTGTTCGTCAACGACGGCCGGCTGTGGACTTCCGCGGGCGTCACGACCGGCATCGACATGAGCCTGGAAATGGTGGCCGCCGACCTGGGCAACGCGGTGGCCAACAGCATCGCCAAGCGGCTCGTGCTGTACGCCCGCCGCCCCGGCTACCAGTCGCAGTTCAGCCCGGTGCTCAGCGCGCAGTCCCGCGCGGGTGCTCCCTTCGCAACGCTCATCCAGTGGATGCGGGAAAACCTGTCCACCCAGTTGGACGTGCCGCGGCTCGCGGAGAAAGTCTCGATGTCCGAGCGCACGTTCCTTCGCAAATTCACGAAGAGCGTCGGCGAGACGCCCGCGCATTTCGTGGAGACCCTGAGGCTGGACCAGACGCGCGATCTGCTTGCGGCGGGCATGGCGCTGAAGGACATCGCGGCGCGGACCGGTTACTCGACCGGCGCACAATTATCCAAGGCCTTCGAACGCCGATTCGGCATGGCGCCCCTGCTCTTCCGCGAACTGCATTGCCGCGGCCAGTCCGCCTAGGTGGACTGCGCGTCCCTGCGCAGGATCACCTGGCCGTTGCGCGCGGTCGTGTGCGCACCGTGCTGCCAGGTGATCGCCCCGTTGACGATCACCGCGTCGATGCCCTCGGCCGGCCTGGCTGGCGCCTCATAGCTGGCGGTGTCCCGGATGCTGGCCGCGTCGAAGATCACCAGGTCCGCATGGCTGCCGACCTCCAGCGTGCCGCGCCCGTGGAGCCCGAAGTTGCGCGCCGTGAGCCCGGTCATCTTCCATACCGCCGTCTCCAGCGGAAACAGGCCGATGTCCCGGCTGTAGTGGCCCAGGACCCGCGGAAACGTGCCCCACAGACGCGGGTGCGGCTTGTCGCCCAGGGGAATTCCGTCGGAACCGATCATCGTTTCCTCGAAAGCCAGCACGCGCTGGACGTCGTCTTCGTCCATGAAGAAGTAGATGGCGCTGCCAGGCTGCAATCGCCGGGCCGCTTCCTCTTTCGTGAGGCCCCACTCCGTGGCGATGTCATCCAGATCGCGGCCCGCGCACTCGGGATGCGGTTCGCTGCTCGCGATCAGCACCCGGCCACCGAGCATCCCGCGATCGGCATGGATCATGGTCGAACCCGCGGTGTACGGATAGCAGTCGAGCGAGACGCATTGATGTTTCATGGTCTCCCCGATGAAGGGCAGGGTGACCCGGGTCTTGCCGAAATTGGGCGCATGCATGGCCTTGTGGTGGGATATCACCACCGGGACGCGGAGCGCGCGGCCGATGGCGAAGGACTCTTCAAGAGCTTCCATCACCTGGTCCGACTCGTCGCGCATGTGGGTCACGTAGAGCGCCTTGCGCTCGCTCAATGGCCGCCCCACCTCGACGATTTCCGCGGTCGTCGCCTTCTGCGCTGTCGGGTAGAACGTGCCGGTGGACATGCCGATGGCCCCGGCCTGCATGGCCTCCTCGACTCGTGCGCGCATGGCCTCGACCTCCTGCCGGGTGGCTGGGCGGTCCGTGTCATCCATGACCAGTGCGCGCAGGGTCGAGTGGCCGACCATGGCGGCCACGTTGACGGACGCCGGAGCCTGTCGAAGCGCGTCGAGGTAGGCCGCGAAGGTGGTGAACCGGCCTTCGTCCGGCGAATCGAGGAGATTCAGGGGCATTGGCAAATCCATGCCCTCGCGCAGTGGGGCCGCGCTGATTCCGCAGTTGCCCGTCACCACGGTGGTGACCCCTTGTGACACCTTGAAGGGCATGGTGGGCCGCGAGAGCAAGGCTTGATCGTCGTGGGTGTGGGAATCGATGAAGCCTGGCGACACGATGCGGTCGCGCGCATCGAGCATGGCATCGGCCGTCGCGCTGCCCAAGTCACCGATCGCGCAGATGCGGCCGCGCAGGACGCCCACGTCGGCGTCGAATCGCGGACGCTTGGTCCCGTCGATCACTGTGCCGCCGCGCACGAGCAGGTCGAAATGAAGTGGGTTCATGTTGCGCGCGTTGATGTAGTCAGCATTTTCGCGGGCGCCGGGCGAATCCTAACGACAAAACGTCGCTGAAAACCGCCAGTTTTCAGTGCAGGAAGTCGACGGCTAAGCCGGCGCGAAGCGGTAGATGCCGTCGGCGCCGAGTTGCCGTCGCAGCCGGCCGTCGAACCACAGCGCATGCAGGTGGGCCACGGCCTCGCCCATCGCAAAGGTGGTCTGGTGCAGGTCGAGCTCGCGCTTGAACATGATCGGCAGGATATCGGCGGCCGAGTGGGGGCGCTCGGCGCAGGCTGCCATCACCTCGGCCAGGCGATCGCGATGATGCTCGTGCAACTGCCGGATGCGCTCGTGCAGCCCGCGGAACGGCTTGCCGTGCGAAGGCAGCGTCAACGTTGCCTGCGGCAGGGCGCCGAACTTGTCGATCGAGTCCAGGAAGGCCCGCAGCGGATTCGACTCGGGCTCCACGTCGTAGACGCTGACGTTGGTGGAAATGCGCGGCAGCATCATGTCGCCCGAAATCAGCACCTCGAGCGCATCGCAATACAGCGCGATGTGCTCGGGCGCGTGGCCGTAGCCGCTGATGCAGCGCCAGTCGCGCCCGCCGATGCGCACCGTGTCGCCGTCCTGCATGCGCCGGAACGTCCGGGGCACCTCGGGCACCATCGAAGGGTAATAGCTGGCGCGGGCGCGGATCTTCTCGATCGAATCCGGGTCGGTGAGGCCATGCGAGGCGAAGAAGTTGGCCGCGTGCTCGCCGCCGAAGCCGGTGGTGCCCTGCGACGAAAGCCGCGCCGCGTTGAAGTCGGTGGCGCTGATCCACAGCGGCGCGTTCCAGCGCTCGCAAAGCCAGTGCGCCAGCCCGATGTGGTCCGGGTGCATGTGGGTGACGATCACGCGCAGGATCGGCAGGCCTTCGAGCTGGGTCTGGAAAATCTGCTCCCATTGCGCCCGGGACTCGTCGCGGCTGATGCAGCAATCCACCACGGTCCAGCCGGCCCGGCCGTCGATCTCGTCGCGCAACAGCCACAGGTTGATGTGGTTCAGCGCGAACGGCAGGGCCATGCGGATCCACTTGACGCCGGGCGCCACCTCCATGGTTTCGCCCTCGGCGGGCATGACCTCGCCGAACGGGTAGTCCAGCAGCTGTTCCAGGGCATTCATTGGCGGTTCCGGGGTGGTGCGGTCAAAGATTGACGTTAACGTAAACGTCATATGTAATCCGCATTGTAGGGACCGGGGCATCGCCCCACTGTCCCCTGCCGTACACGAACACTTATGGCCACCACCACCTACACCATCAGCGACCTGGCAAAAGAGTTCGACCTGACCACCCGGGCGATGCGCTTCTACGAAGACATGGGCCTGCTGCAGCCCGAACGGTCCGGCCCCGGCGGGCGCAACCGGGTCTACAGCGCCCGCGACCGCACCCGGCTGAAGCTGACGCTGCGCGCCAAGCGGCTGGGGTTGTCGCTGAGCGAAGCCCGGGAGATCATCGACATGTACGAGAGCCCGCGCGATACCGGGCCGCAGCTGAAGAAATTCCTTGCGGTGCTGGCCCAGCACCGCAAGCAGATCGAGGAGCAGATGGCCGACCTCCAGGCCAACCTGGACGAGGTGAAGGTGCACGAGAAAGAGACCCGGGCCCTGCTGGCGCGGTCCGAGAAAACGCGCCAGGCGGCCTGACAAGGCATAATTGACGTTTACGTAAACGTCAACCTCGAACGTCGACTTCACTCCCGTTCCATTCCAGGAAAGCCATGGCTGAGCATCGCTTCGAACCCCCGGACCCCGGTTACGCCGAGCGCGTGCGCGCCAGTTTCGAGCGCCAGGCCGCCATGAAGACGCTGGGCGCCAGCCTGGCCTCGGTCGGCCCCGGCAGCGCCGTGATCGAGCTGCCCTGGGCCCAGGCCCTGACGCAGCAGCACGGTTTCCTGCACGCCGGCATGGTGGCCACGGCGCTCGATTCGGCCTGCGGCTATGCGGCATTCAGCCTGATGCCGCCCGAGGCCGCCGTGCTGACCATCGAATACAAAATCAACCTGATGGCGCCGGCCAAGGGCCAGCGCTTCCGCATGGAAGGCGCGGTGATCAAGCCGGGCCGCACCGTGACCGTGGCCGAGGGCAGGGCCTACGCGCTTGAGGACGGCCGCGAAAAACTGATTGCGACGATGACGGCCACGCTGATGGCGGTCATCGGCCGCGCCGGCATCGAAAACTGACACGCTCATCCAGGAGACCGCCATGAATTTTCCAGGACTCGACTTCCAGCTGGGTGAGGACATCGACGCGCTGCGCGACGCCGTGCGCGCTTTTGCCGAGGCAGAGATTGCGCCGCGCGCCGCCGAGATCGACCGCAGCGACCAGTTCCCGATGGACCTGTGGCGCAAGATGGGCGACGTCGGCGTGCTGGGCATCACGGTGCCCGAGGAATACGGCGGCGCCAACATGGGCTACCTGGCGCACATGATCGCCATGGAGGAAATTTCCCGCGCCTCGGCGTCGGTCGGCCTGTCGTACGGTGCGCACAGCAACCTGTGCGTCAACCAGATCAAGCGCAACGGCAGCGACGAGCAGAAGCGCAAGTACCTGCCCAAGCTGATTTCCGGCGAGCACGTGGGCGCGCTGGCCATGAGCGAGCCCGGCGCCGGCAGCGACGTGATTTCGATGAAGCTCAAGGCCGAGTGGAAAGACCCCAGCGCGTCCGGTGGCGGCTACTACGTCCTCAACGGAAGCAAGTTCTGGATCACCAACGGCCCCGACGCCGACACGCTGGTCGTCTATGCCAAGACCGAGCCCGAGCTGGGCGCGCGTGGCGTCACCGCCTTCCTGGTCGAAAAGGGCATGAAGGGCTTTTCGATCGCGCAAAAACTCGACAAGCTGGGCATGCGCGGCTCGCACACCGGTGAACTGGTGTTCCAGAACGTCGAGGTGCCGGCGGCCAATGTGCTGGGCGGGGTGAATGGCGGCGCCAAGGTGCTGATGAGCGGGCTGGACTACGAGCGCGCGGTGCTCGCCGCCGGACCGATCGGCATCATGCAGTCGGTGATGGACAGCGTCGTGCCCTACATTCACGACCGCAAGCAGTTCGGTCAGAGCATCGGCGAATTCCAGCTGATCCAGGGCAAGGTGGCCGACATGTACACCGTGCTGCAGGCCGCCCGGGCCTTCTGCTACACGGTCGGGAAAAACCTGGACCTGCTGGGCGCGGATCACGTGCGGCAGGTGCGCAAGGACTGCGCCTCGGTGATTCTCTGGTGCGCCGAAAAAGCCACCTGGATGGCCGGCGAGGGCGTTCAGATCTTCGGCGGCAACGGCTACATCAACGACTACCCGCTGGGCCGCCTGTGGCGCGATGCCAAGCTGTACGAGATCGGCGCCGGCACCAGCGAGATCCGGCGCATGCTGATCGGGCGCGAGCTGTTCGCCGAAACGATGTAAGCGCACTGGCCCTGCCGCGCGCCTGCTCGCACAGCCGTCGCGCCGCCGGTGACACAATAGTACCTATGACGACGACCTCGATCCGCGACCTTTTCACGCACAACCGGGCCTGGGCCGCGCAGATGGAGCGCGACCGCCCCGGTTTTTTCAGCGGCCTGACCCAGCAGCAAAAGCCCAAGTACATGTGGATCGGCTGCTCCGACAGCCGCGTGCCCGCCAACCAGATCACCGGGCTGGAGCCGGGCGAAGTGTTCGTGCACCGCAACGTTGCCAACATCGTCGTGCACTCCGACCTGAACGCGCTATCGGCGATCCAGTTCGCGGTGGAAATGCTCAAGGTCGAGCATGTCATGGTAGTGGGGCACTACGGCTGTGGCGGCGTGCAGGCGGCGCTGGACGGCACCCGCATCGGGCTGGCCGACAACTGGATTCGCCATATCCAGGATGTGCGCGATCGCCATCGCAGCCTGCTGGAGTCGGTGGCGCCCGCGCAGCGCGCCAACGCCCTGGTCGACCTCAACGTCATCGAGCAGGTGGTCAACGTCTGCGTCAGCACCGTGATGTGCGATGCCTGGGCCAATGGGCAGAAAGTCAGCATCCACGGCTGGGCCTTCGGCGTCGAAGACGGCTTGCTGCAGGACCTGCACATGACGGTGACCAGCACCGACTCGATCGAGCCGCTGTACCGGGCCGCCATCGACGGCGTCATCGCCGCCCGCAAGTAGATGACGGCCGCCGCGCGTCCTGCGTTCGCTGCCCGCCGGGGCTAGCCAGATGTTCCCCCAGCGCCTCGATTCCCCGCTGGCCTACGACATCGCCAAGGCGATGATGGACGGATTCAACCGCCACTACCGGCTGTTTCGCACCGAGTCGTCCCGGGCCAAGCACCGCTTCGAAACCGCTGACTGGCACGGCCAGCAGCGGGCCCAGCGCGAGCGCATCGAGTTCTACGACCTGCGGGTGAAGGAAGCGACGGCGCGGCTCGAGAAGGAATTCAGGGCCGGCGAGCAGCCGATGGACGTCTGGCAGCAAGTCAAGCTGCACTACATCGGCCTGCTGGTCGACCACCACCAGCCGGAGCTGGCCGAGACCTTCTTCAATTCGGTCACCACCAAGATCCTGCATCGCACCCATTTCCACAACGATTTCATCTTTGTGCGGCCGGCGGTGAGCACCGAATACATCGAGAACGACGAGCCGGCGGCGCTGCCGACCTACCGCGCCTATTACCCGACGCGCGAGAGCCTGGCCGAAACGCTGGTGCGCATCGTCGACAACTTCCAGTTGCAGCGGCCCTTCGAGGATTTGCCGCGCGACGCGGGCTACGTGCTGGAAGCGATGAGCAGCCGCCTGCACCAGGTCAAGCTGCGCGCCAATTTTCAGATCCAGGTGCTGTCGTCGCTGTTCTACCGGAACAAGGGCGCCTATGTGGTGGGCAAACTCATCAACGGCTTCAACGAAGTGCCGTTCGCGCTGCCCATCCTTCACAAGCCCGCCAGCAAGCCCGGTGATCCGGGCAAGCTGGTGATCGACGCCTGCCTGTTCGGCGAAGACGACCTGCAGGCGCTGTTTTCGTTTGCCCGGGCTTACTTCATGGTCGACATGGAGATTCCCTCGGCGTACGTGCAGTTCCTGCGCTCGCTGATGCCGCGCAAGCCGCGCAACGAGATCTACAACGCGCTCGGGCTGGCCAAGCAGGGCAAGACGCTGTTCTACCGCGACTTCCTCTATCACCTGAAGCATTCCAGCGACAAGTTCCGCATCGCCCCGGGCATCAAGGGCATGGTGATGCTGGTGTTCGACCTGCCCTCGTTTCCCTACGTCTTCAAGCTCATCAAGGATTACTTTCCCCCGCAGAAGGACACCACGCGCGAGCAGATCAAGGGCAAGTACCTGTTGGTCAAGCAGCACGACCGGGTCGGGCGAATGGCCGATACCCTGGAGTACAGCGAGGTGGCGTTCGCGCGCGACCGTTTCGAGGACGAGCTGATCGACGAGATCCGCAAGTTCGCGCCCAGCCAGCTGGAGATCGGCGACCGCGACGGCGACGGCCGCGAAGAGGTCGTCATCAAGCACCTCTACATCGAGCGTCGCATGATCCCGCTCAACATCTACCTGCAGGAAGCCTTCGACGCCGGCGCCGCGGCCGGCAACGAAGGTTCGGCCGCCGAGCACGCGCAGGCTCAGGTCGAGCGGGCCGTGGTCGAGTACGGCAATGCCATCAAGGACCTGGTGGCAGCCAACATCTTTCCCGGCGACATGCTGTGGAAGAACTTCGGCGTCACGCGCAATGGCAAGGTCGTGTTCTACGACTACGACGAGATCGAATACATCACCGACTGCACCTTCCGCAAGGTTCCGCAGGCGCGCAACGAGGAAGAGGAGCTGTCGGCCGAAGTCTGGTACACGGTCGGCCCCAAGGACGTGTTCCCGGAAACCTTCGGTCCTTTCCTGCTGGGCAACACGGCAGTGCGCGAGGTGTTCATGAAGCACCACGCCGACTTGCTGGAAGCCTCGTTCTGGCAGAGCCACAAGGAGCGCATCCAGGCCGGCCATGTGCACGACGTCTTCCCCTACGAGCGCGACAAGCGCTTTGGCCGCAAGCATGGGCCAGCGAGGAAGGCTCCGGCGGTAGCGTCAGCCAGCGTGGGGGCGACATGAGCCGTGAAGCCTGGGAATTCGCCAGCTTCGTGGTGACGGCGCTCGGCCTGCCGGTGGCCATCGGCTTCTTCGTCTGGCAGGAGCTCAAGGAGCGCGACAACGAGGAAGAAGACGCCTACCAGCTCCTGTCGGACGCCTACAACGACTTTCTCAAGGTCGTGCTGGCCAACCCCGACCTGCACCTGCGCAGCAACGATCCCCTGGTCAACCCTACACCGGAGCAGAACGAGCGCATGCTGGTAATCTTCGACATGCTGATGTCGCTGTTCGAGCGCGCCTACCTGGTGGCTTACAAGCCGGGTATGGGCGAAACCGAGGCGCGCCGCTGGAACAGCTGGGACGACTACATGCGCGAATGGTGCCGCCGTGAGGATTTTCACAACGTCCTGCCGCTGCTGCTGCGCGGCGAAGACCCCGAGTTCCAGAGTTACCTGCGCCGCATTGCCGATGAGGAACGCGGCACCCTGATCCATCTGAGCTGAAAGGAGCTATTTCATGTCCGATTCCATCGTTATCGTCGGCGCCGCCCGCACCCCCATGGGCGCCTTCCAGGGCGACTTTGCTTCACTGGCCGCGCACGACCTCGGCGGCGCCGCCATTCGCGCGGCCGTCGAGCGCGCCGGCATCCCCGGCGACGCCGTCGGCGAGGTGCTGTTCGGCAACTGCCTGATGGCCGGCCAGGGCCAGGCCCCGGCGCGCCAAGCCGCGTTCAAGGGCGGGTTGCCCAAGAGCGCGGGCGCCGTGACGCTGTCCAAGATGTGCGGCTCGGGCATGAAGGCCGCGATGTTCGCCCACGACATGTTGCTGGCCGGCACCCACGAGGTGATGGTCGCCGGCGGCATGGAAAGCATGACCGGCGCGCCGCACCTGCTGCTCAAGGGCCGCAGCGGCATCCGCATTGGCCACGACCGCATCTACGACCATATGATGCTGGACGGCCTGGAAGACGCCTACGAGCCGGGCCGGGCCATGGGCACTTTCGGCGAAGACTGCGCGGCCAAGTACAAGTTCAGCCGCGAGGCGCAGGACGCCTTCGCGGTGGCCAGCGTGCAGCGGGCCAAGGCCGCCACCGAGACGGGCGCCTTCGCCACCGAGATCACGCCGGTCGCGGTGAAAACCCGCAGCGGCGAGGTGCTCGTGTCCATCGACGAGGGCCCGGGCAAGGTCAAGCTGGACAAGATTCCCACGCTCAAGCCGGCGTTCAAGAAAGACGGCACCATCACTGCCGCCTCCAGCTCGAGCATCAACGACGGCGCCGCCGCGCTGGTGATGATGCGGGAGTCCACCGCTTCGCGCTTCGGCGGCAAGCCGATCGCCCGCATCGTCGGCCATGCCATGCACGCCCAGGAGCCGGGCTGGTTTACCACCGCGCCGGTCGGCGCCGTCAACAAGCTGCTGGCCAAGACCGGCTGGAAGGTCGGCGACGTCGATCTGTGGGAAGTCAACGAGGCCTTCGCCGTGGTGCCGATGGCCCTGATGGAAGAGATGAAGGTCGGGCATGACATCGTCAACGTCAACGGCGGCGCCTGCGCGCTCGGCCACCCCATCGGCGCTTCCGGCGCGCGCATCATGGTCACGCTGATCCACGCGCTGAAGGCCCGCGGCGGCAAGCGCGGCATCGCGACGCTGTGCATCGGCGGCGGCGAAGGCACCGCCGTCGCGATCGAGCTGCTGTGATTCTTCGCTAGCGGGTTCATGCTCCCTCCCCTTCGGGGGAGGGCTGGGGTGGGGACAAGCCTCCGCCCTCACGAGTCAACGACAGGACGATCATGCTGCTGACCCAAGACCAGGAAATGATCCGCGATGCCGTGCGCGACTTCGCGCGCGAGCAGCTCTGGCCCCACGCCTCGCGCTGGGACAAGGAGCACCACTTTCCGCGCGAGGCGCATCGGGGGCTGGCCGCGCTGGGGGCCTATGGCATCTGCGTGCCGGAGGAGTTCGGCGGCGCCAACCTCGACTACGTCACCCTGGCGCTGGTGCTGGAGGAGATCGCCGCCGGCGACGGCGGCACCAGCACCGCGATCAGCGTCACCAACTGCCCGGTCAACGCGATCCTGATGCGCTACGGCAATGCGGCCCAGAAAAAGCAATGGCTCACCCGCCTGGCGCAAGGCGAGCTGCTGGGCGTGTTCTGCCTGACCGAGCCGCACGTGGGCAGCGACGCCTCGGCGCTGCGCACCACGGCCGCCAAAGATGGCGATGGCTACGTGATCGACGGCGTCAAGCAGTTCATCACCAGCGGCCAGAACGGCCAGCTCGCCATCGTGATCGCGGTCACCGACAAGGGCGCCGGCAAGCGGGGCATGAGCGCCTTCATCGTTCCAACCGATACGCCGGGCTATGTGGTGGCCAGGCTGGAGGAAAAGACCGGCCAGCATTCGAGCGACACCGCGCAGATTAACTTCGACCGGTGCCGCATTCCGGCCGACCACCTGATCGGCGAGGAAGGCGAAGGCTACAAGATAGCCCTGTCGGCGCTGGAGGGCGGGCGCATCGGCATTGCCGCCCAGAGCGTGGGCATGGCGCGCAGCGCCTTCGAGGTGGCGCTGGCCTACGCGCAGGAGCGCCAGAGCTTCGGCACCGCCATCATCAATCACCAGGCCGTGGGCTTCCGCCTGGCCGATTGCGCGACGCAGCTCGAGGCGGCGCGGCAGCTGATCTGGCATGCCGCGAGCCTGCGCGATGCCGGACGGCCCTGCCTGAAGGAGGCCGCCATGGCCAAGCTGTTCGCCAGCGAAATGGCCGAGCAGGTGTGCAGCGCGGCCATCCAGACCCTGGGTGGCTACGGCTATGTCAATGACTTCCCGGTCGAGCGGATCTGGCGCGACGTGCGCGTCTGCCAGATCTACGAAGGCACCTCGGACGTGCAGAAGATCATCATCCAGCGGGCGCTGCTGGGCTGATGCAGGCGGGTGAGGTTTGTCCCTGCGGCCGCCTGGATGGCCCGAAGCGCCAGCCGCTGGCGTTCGCCCGGTGTTGTGGTCCCGTGCTGGCAGGGGCCCCGGCTGCGGATGCGCAGGCGCTGATGCGTTCCCGCTACAGCGCCTTCGTGCTCGGCGACGAAGCCTACCTGCTGGCCAGCTGGCATCCGGGCACCCGCCCACCCGAGGCCCGGCCAGAGGCAGGCAGCCAATGGCTGGGGCTGGAAGTGCGTGACCATCGCGTGGTGGACGCCACCCATGCCGAGGTCGAATTCGTGGCCCGTTACCGCATCGCCGGCCGGGCCGTGCGCCTGCACGAGCGCAGCCGCTTCGTGCTGGAGGCGGGACGCTGGTACTACGTCGACGGGGACAGGCCTTGAAGCCGCGCCACGCCAGAATCGAGGAAACCGTGTGAAGTTCGATGCCGTTCTGTTCGATTGCGACGGGGTGCTGGTCGACAGCGAGCCCATCACCAACGGCGTGCTGCGCGACATGCTGGAAGAGCTCGGCTGGAAGCTCTCGCCGGCGGAGTGCATGCGACTTTTCATCGGCAAGGCGGTGAAAGACGAACGCGCGCTGATCGAAGCGCGCACCGGCCAGTCCCTGACCGAAGACTGGATGGTGCGCTTTCGCGAGCGCCGCAACGAAGGCCTGATCCGGCGCGTCGAGCCGATCCGCGGCGCGGTGGCGGCGGTGTCGCTGATTCACTCGCGCTTCCAGGGCCGCATCGCCTGCGCCTCCGGCGCCGACCGCTTCAAGGTCGAGCTGCAGCTGGAGAAATGCGGGTTGATGCCGTTCTTCAAGGGCCGCATCTTCAGCGGGCACGAGCTGCCCCGCTCCAAGCCGGCGCCCGATGTGTACCTGGCGGCCGCGCTTTCGCTGGGGGTCGATGCCGGGCGGTGCGCGGTGGTGGAAGACACGGTGACCGGCGTGACCGCGGGCGTTGCCGCCGGTGCCACCGTCTTCGGCTACAGCCCGCCCGAAGCGGGCCACGATGCGCCGCCCGCGCTACGCCGGGCCGGCGCGGCCGTGATCTTCACCGACTTGTCCGAGCTCGACGGCCTGCTCGCCTGAGCGGCCGTGGCAGCGGCGCAGTCACTGCGGCCAGCTCGGCGTCTTGAAGCTCTCGGCCAGGAAGTCGATCAACAGCCGAACCTTGGGCGTGACGTGCTTGCGCGTGGGGTAGACGGCATAGATGCCCATTTCGAGCGACCGGTACTGCGGCATCAGCTCCACCAGGGCGCCCGAGGCCAGGTCGCTCCCCACCAGAAAAGTCGGCTGCAGCACGATGCCCTGGTGCTGCAGCGCGCCGGCCCGGCAGATGTCGCCGCTATTGGTGCGGATAGCCGGCTGGGTCTTGACCGCGACGGCGCCCTCCGGCCCGTCGAAGCGCCATTCGTCGCCGCTGGACCAGTAGCTGTAGCCGAGCACCGAATGCTGGGCCAGCTCCGATGGATGCTGCGGCCAGCCGGCCTTGTCCAGGTAAGCCGGTGAGGCGCACAGCACCATGCGGGTGGACGACAGCTTGCGGCTGATGAGGCTGGAGTCCGCCATCCGGGCAATCCGCACCGCCAGGTCGTAGCCTTCCTCGACCAGGTCGACCACGCGGTCGGACAGCGTCACGTCAAGGCGCACCCGGGGGTGTTGTTCCCGGTAGCGGCCCCACAGCGGCGACAGGTGCATCACGCCGAACGTGACCGGCGCGTTGATCTTGACCCAGCCGCTCGCCTGCCCGCTGCGCGACGTGATCTCGGCCTCGGCTTCCTCCACGTCGGCCAGCAGATGCTTGCAGCGCTCGTAGAACACCTCGCCTTCCTGCGTCAGCGACAGCTTGCGCGTGGTGCGGTGCAGGAGGCGCACGCCCAGTCGTGCTTCCAGCTCGCCCACCTGGCGCGACACGGCGGCCTTGGAGGTTTCAAGCGCGTCGGAAGCGCCGACGAAGCTGCCCGCGTCGACCACGGCCGTGAAGGCGCGCATCTCCTGGAATTTGTCCATGTCGAGTTCCGTTTTGTCTTGCGTTTCGAAACAGTCCATCTGATTTTGGCATCTTTATCGCTCACACAAAAGGCAATAAAGTTCATCCTGAGGTCACCTGACAAGACCTCGAAAATCTGGAGACACCATGAATCCCACCCTGTTCATCTCGCATGGCGCACCGACCTATGCCCTCGAACCCGGCTTGGCCGGCGCCCAACTGACAGCGCTCGGCCGCGCCTTGCCGCGACCCGCCGCGGTGCTGGTGGTGTCGCCGCACTGGACGACGCGCAGCCCGCAGGTGGCAGTGACAGCCCAGCCGGAGACGATCCACGATTTCGGCGGCTTCGACGACGCTCTCTACGACATCGCCTATCCGGCGCCGGGCCAGCCGCAGCTGGCGCGCCGGGCCGTGGAATTGTTGAATGCGGCCGGCTGGCCGGCCGAGGAGAACGCTCGCCATGGCCTGGACCATGGGGCCTGGGTGCCCTTGCGCTTTCTCTATCCGGACGCCGACGTGCCGGTGTTCCAGGTGTCGCTGCCGCACGCCCTGGACGGCGAGCGGGCGCTGGCCTACGGCGCTGCGCTGGCACCGCTCAAGGACGAGGGCGTCCTCATCGTCGGCTCCGGCAGCCTGACGCACAACCTGTACGAATTCCGCGGCGGCGCAGTGGAGGAGGCTTATGTGCAGCAGTTCGTGGCCTGGATCCGCGAGGCCGTGAAGCAGGGCGACCTGCCGCGGCTCGCTCAGGCCTTGACGCTGGCACCGCATGCTGCGCGGGCCCATCCCACGGCGGAACATTTCCTGCCGCTGCTGGTGGCAGCAGGCGCCGCCGGCAAGATCGTGCCGGCGACCACGCTGGATGGAGGCACTCGCTACGGCATGCTCTCGATGGAGTCCTATGTGTTCGGCGCCGAGGTTGAGCTCGACCTGCGGGCCGCGCCGCTGGGAGAAGCCGCATGACCGCGGCCATCGTCATCCAGGCGCCCGAAGGCGGGGCGCGCCGGCTGGTGCTGCTGTTCCACGGGGTCGGCGCGCAGCCGCGCGACCTGGTGCCATTGGGCCGGGCCCTGGCCGCGCGCCATCCGGATGCTTTCGTGGCCAGCGTCCCCGGTGCGCACCCGTCTGACTTCGGCACCGGCTTCCAGTGGTTCTCGGTGCGCGGCGTCACCGAAGAGAACCGGCCGGCGCGCGTGGCGGAGGCAATGCCGGCGTTCCAGGCAGCCGTGCGGGACTGGCAGCAACGCACCGGGCTGGCGGCCGCGCAGACGACCCTGATCGGCTTTTCGCAAGGGGCCATCATGGCGCTCGAATCGATCGACCGGTCGCCGCCGCTGGCGTCGCGCGTCGTCGCCATCGCCGGCCGGTTCGCGGCCGCGCCCCATGTGCCGGCAGCGGGCACCCGGCTGCATTTCGTGCATGGCGGCGCCGACCCGGTCATCCCCTTCGGCCACAGCGCCAGTGCTGCCGAGCGCCTGGTCGCCGCCGGCGCCGACGTCAGCGTCGACATATTGTCCGGCGTCGGCCACGAGATCGACGCGCAGGTGGCCGAAGCCGTGCTGCGGCGGCTGGCCGAACCTAACCCATCTTTCTCAACCGACCAGCCGAACGACAGCTAACTCGTTGATTCGGACTGGCGGTGATCGGCGGCTTGCCGCTCTAGTTGTGGCTAAGCTCTCGCCTCTTTTTCCTCCTTTCCTCACTCGCTTTGGCCTCTTTTTCCTTCTCAAGATGCTTCTCCTCTGGTGTCAGGCGAGACGTGTTTTGTAGTGAATAACTGCCATGCACGTATCTTGCCGTCACGTCCTTGTTGGGAGATCGGCACGAATTCGGCTTATCGAAAAAGTACAGGCATTCAGGATAGCCCTCGAAAAAGGTCACTGTCACGGAACCCTGCTGCATACCGGCCATGCCCCCGAACCTGTATCCTGCCTTTACGCTTAGCGGCCGTCCCTGGCTGTCTCTCGATATGACCGACGGGTTCGCTACGCTTCCGAGCAGGTATTTGTTGGTCTGCCACGATCGCGCCGCACCTTTCACCAGGTCCTCAAGGAGCGTCTCGTAGTTCGGATCCTTGAAAGTCGTTCCGGAAGCCGGGATCGGTATCGGCGCCCCCGACGATCCGTCGGGACGGATGCCGAACGGCCTGTTGAGCGCATATAGCCGGAGGTTTTCCTGGAATCGCATCAGTCCCGGGCTATCACAAGCATTCATCTCAACCAGCGCGTCCATGTCCCTCGCGCCCGTTGCGATTGCCGCAACGATCCTCTGCGGGCTTGGCTCGAACACACCTGCATATATATCGGGCTTAGTGGCTTTCAGGAAGGAGAAGATATGTTTGTACTTGTCACCAAGAAAAACGGCGTCGAGTTTCTTTTTCACCTCCCACATCTTCGGATCGGCGTAGAGTCCGTTGGGCACGTCTTTCCAGCGAGCGCAATATGGAGCGCTCTCGGTATACGTTCCATTCGAATAGTAGGTTGCAGTAGTTCGCTCATCGCCACATTGCAGGTTTGTCATCTCGACAAAATTTTTCGGCCGCGTTTTGGCATTGGCGGTGCACTGGCGCGCGTATGAGCCGAGATACGATCCGTACAGACTGTTGAACACTGCGTGATCGGTAGGGACATCGATCGCCGCGAAGTTTCCTTGCATCAGCTTCACAAGTAAAGACTCGTTGGCGAGTCCCTTTGCGTTAAAACTGGGCGCCCCTTTCGACACGCGAGACTGATCTCCGGTCTTGTCCCTGGACAGTGGAAATTCTTTGCAGTAAGCGCCGTTGACCTTGAGGCCGTACACACCGCCCACCGTGCCGTCTGCCAACAACTTACCTCCAAAACTTTGGAAGCTCTCATTCGGATTTGGGCCATTGAAAAATACCAGCATTTCACGCGGCTGAAATCTCACCTCAACCACCGGGAATTTTGTGGCATACAACTTTTGGGGACCGTGACCACGGTACGTAAAAGTTCCGTTGCTGCCTTGTATTTCCATCGTAAATTCGACAGACCCGATAGGACACTCCGCTTTGCCTGTCCAGGTGCCACTGAAATCCGGCGCCTGCGCGTTCGCCAAAGAGGAAATACAAACAACAAAAAGCAAAAGCGCAAGGCCGCCAACCAGCTTTCCAAGCTTCTTCATGGTCGTTTCTCCTTTGAGGATTACAAACTCTGCTGAATCTTGCATCCCGAGATGCTGGCCAAGTGCATCTCATCGCAACTTGCGACAAACGTTACGACGCATCCGAGCGATGCCCAACGCTTGAGTTGCGGCGACAGCCCTTCGGCAGCGAGCCGGCCGGAACAGCCGCGGTCTGGCGGCGCCTGCCTTCGTCCGGCACTTCAAGGATGGGCTAAGGCTTCCAGCACTCCACCAGCACGGTGAAATCCCGCGCCTTTTCGGCGATGGCGGTGGCTGCGATCGCCTGCTCGGAGCTGCGGCTTTCGTAGGCCACGCCGTGGGCGTCCAGGAAGGTGCGGAGCACGCTCGACTGAATCGCGAAGTTCACGTTCTGCGGAATATCGCCGGTCGATCGCGCCATCTTCATGGCGTTCAGCTTGGACACCACCACGCCCATCAGGTTGCCCGAGGCATCCAGCATCGGGCCGCCGCTGTTGCCGGGTTGCACCGGCGCCGTGATCTGCATGAAGCGGGGGTCGCCGCGCACGCCGGTCATGCTGCTGAGGTTGCCCAGGGTCATGTTGAACCCCGACAGCAGTCCGCGCAGCGGGTAGCCGGCCACTGCCACGGCCTCGCCCACGGCGGCCGGCTGCGAGCGCAGCTTGACCGTGGGACCGGAAGCGCTGGTGCCGAGCAGCGCCAGGTCGCTGCGGGCATCGTGGGCCAGCACCTTGGCCTCGATCCCATTGACCCGTACCGCGCCGCAGCGGCCGATCACATGGTAGTTGGTGATGACCGAGTTGCCGGCCACCCTGAAGCCGCTGCCGGTGGTGGCCGGGCGCCCCGCCCGGGTAGCGGCTGGGGGCTCGGCGCCGTCCGAGCCGAACGCGTCGTCCTGGCCGGCGCTTGCGTGCGCTGCCGGCTTGGCGCGCCAGCCCCGCGCTGCCGTGACCGCCAGCGTCCGCTGCTGCGCCGAGAGCGCCTGCGCCAGGCGCGGCTTGGCCTGGCGGGCCCAGGTGTTGCCCTTGGCCTCGGCCAGCAAGGCCCAGAAATAGGCGGTCTGGAGGTCTTTGGGCAAGCCGCCCTTGCCGGCCTCGTACAGGCTGCTCAAGCCAGCCTGGCCGGCGGGGCGGCCTTGCTCGGCGGCCTGCCGGAACCATTCAGCGGCCTGCCGTTCATCACGCGCCACGCCACGGCCGTTCAGGTAGGCCATGCCCAACTGCACCTGCGCCCGGCCGACGCCTTGGGCGGCGGATTTCCTGAACCACGCCACGGCCCGGGTCTCGTCCCGGTCCACGCCGCGCCCGAGGCGATGCATCTGGCCCAGGGCGAACTGGGCCGCAGCGTGGCCCTGTTCAGCCAGCGGGGTGAAACCCCGCAGCGCGGCGGCAAAATCCTCTCGCTGGTAGGCGGCTACGGCTTGCGCATAGCCTGGGGCAGTCTGGGCGAGGGCCGCCTGCGCCCACAGCAGCGTGAGCACCAGCAAAATGCGGCCCCAAAACGTCTTTGGCATCCAAGGTCATCCGTAAAGGTGGGGCCGCCATTCTCGGCGATTCGATGCGGCTTCCCCGCAGCTGGGGCTATG
>JAKFEZ010000021.1:0-6122 GCA_036675435.1 Ramlibacter sp.
GAAGGACTCTCGGTCGTTCAATTTGCCCTGGTGCCGGAGGCCGGAATCGAACCGGCACGGTGTTGCCACCGGCAGATTTTGAGTCTGCTGCGTCTACCGATTTCGCCACTCCGGCAGGGTAAGAGGGGGTTTCAAATTATGGCACAGTGACGTTCATGCACTACCCGACGATCGAGGACGCCATCGGCCGCACGCCGCTGGTGGCGCTGCAGCGCATCGGCGCTGCCGAGAACGCCAAGCGCGGCAATGTCATCCTGGGCAAGCTGGAAGGCAACAACCCGGCTGGCTCGGTGAAGGACAGGCCGGCCGTGTCGATGATCAAGCGCGCCGAAGAGCGTGGCGAGATCAAGCCCGGCGACACATTGATCGAGGCCACGTCCGGCAACACCGGCATCGCGCTGGCCATGGCCGCGGCCATCAAGGGCTACCGCATGGTGCTGATCATGCCGGAGGACCTGTCGATCGAGCGGGCCCAGACCATGAAGGCTTTCGGCGCCGAGCTGATGCTCACGCCCAAGAGCGGCGGCATGGAATACGCGCGCGACCTGGCGGAGAACATGCAGCGCGAAGGCAAGGGCCGCGTGCTCGACCAGTTCGCCAATGCCGACAACCCGCGCATCCATTACGAGACCACCGGGCCGGAGCTGTGGGAGCAGACCGAGGGGCGCATCACGCACTTCGTCAGCGCCATGGGCACCACGGGCACCATCACCGGCGTGTCGCGCTTCCTGAAGGAAAAGAGCAAGGAGGTGCGGATCGTCGGTGCGCAGCCCAGGGAGGGCTCGCGCATTCCGGGCATTCGCAAGTGGCCGGAGGAATACCTGCCGAAGATCTACGACCCGAAGACGGTGGACGAACTGGTCTACGTGAGCCAGGACGATGCGGAGGAGATGTGCCGCAGGCTGGCGCGGGAAGAGGGCATCTTCGCCGGCATCTCGGCTGCGGGGGCGCTGTGCGTGGCGCTGCAGGTGGCGGAGAAGGTGGAGAACGCGACGATCGTGTTCATCGTTTGCGACAGAGGGGATCGGTATTTGTCGACCGGGGTGTTTCCGGCATGAAAACCAAAGCGGAAGCCCTGGATTCCCGCCTTCGCGGGAATGACAAATGACCGGCGACTTCAAGTTCTGCCCCCAGTGCGCGACGGCGCTGGAACTGATCGCCCAGATGGAGGACGGTGGGGAGAAGCAGCGGCTGCGCTGCCCCGCGTGCCAATGGACGCACTGGAACAACCCCACGCCCGTGCTGGCCGCCATCGTGCAGTACCAGGACAAGATCCTGCTGGCGCGCAACGCCGCGTGGACGCACAAGATGTACGCGCTGATCACCGGCTTCATGGAGGCGGGAGAGTCGCCCCAGGATGGGATCAAGCGCGAGATCAAGGAAGAGACCAACCTCGATGCGCAGCAGCTGACGCTGGTGGGTGCGTACGAGTTCCTGCGGATGAACCAGGTGATCATTGCGTATCACGCGGTTTGTACGGGGGAGGTGAAGCTTTCGCCGGAGCTTGTCGACTACAAGCTGATGGCCTACGAGCAGGTGAAGTGCTGGCCGCGCGGGACGGGGTTTGCGCTGGCGGACTGGCTGCGGACGCAGGGGTATGAGCCGCAGTTCATGGAGATGCCGACGGCGTAAATGCCTCGGTACCGGGGTTCGCCTGCGGGCTCACCGCCGGCCTACCCCCCGGCCTACGGCTCATTTCGCGGGGCATAGAATGCAAGTGCTGCCACTGAGGCCCCCCATGCAAACCGACAAGGAAATCGACACCCGCGGACTCAACTGCCCGCTGCCCATCCTGAAGGCCAAGAAGGCCCTGACGGACATGCGCGCCGGCCAGCTGCTGAAGGTGGTTTCCACCGACAGCGGGTCGCTGCGCGACTTCCAAGCCTTCTCCAAGCAGACCGGCAACGAGCTGGTGGAGCAGCAGACGGTGGGCGACGAGTTCATCCACGTGCTGCGCCGGCGCTGACGCAAGGCGCTGTGGACGACGGCACGCTGGTCACGCTGCACGGCACCGACGGCAGCGAAGCCGCCGTCAGCCTGCACGGCGCGCAACTCCTGTCCTGGCGGCCCGCACGGCAGCGGGAGCAGATCTACACCAGCCCCACGTCCCAGCCCGCGGCCGGCAAGGCGCTGCGCGGTGGCGCGCCCATCTGCTTTCCCCAGTTCGCGCAGCGCGGGCCTTTGGCCAAGCACGGGTTTGCGCGGACCAGCCGGTGGGAGCTGGTGACGGGGCCTTCGCACGGTGCCGTCAGCGAGGCCACCTTCCAGCTGGATTCGACGATGGTGGCCGCCGGCTGGGAACACCCGTTCTGCCTGGTGCTGGTGGTGAAGCTCGGGCCCGGGTGGTTGGAGCTGCACCTTCAGGCGGCCAATACGGGGCGGCAGGCTTTCGAGTTCACCGGGGCGATCCACACGTACTTTGCCGTCGATGACGTGCGGCAAGCGGCAGTGCGGGGGGTGCAGGGGCTGCGGTACGAGGATTCAGCGGCCGGCGGCGTGGTGAAGGAAGACGCCGAGTCGGAGGTGCTGTTCGCCGGGGAGGTGGATCGCATCTACCTCGGGGCGCCGGCGGAGGTGGAGCTGGCGCCGGGGCGGCGCATCACGCAGCAGGGGTTCGAGGACACGGTGGTGTGGAACCCGGGGCCGGTGAAGGCGGCCACGCTGGGGGACATGCCGGCGGCGGATTGGACGCGGATGGTGTGCGTGGAGGCGGCGGTGGTGGGCCGGCCGGTTTCACTGGCGCCGGGGAAGACGTGGCGGGGGATGCAGCGCATCACCGTCATTCCCGCGTAGCGCCGCGCCGTCATTCCCGCGGAGGCGGGAATCCAGGGCTTTCATGCACCCGAATTCGGGAGCCCTGGGTTCCCGCCTTCGCGGGAATGACGTCTTAAAACTTCAACCCGCGCAGGTACTCCCGGAACGCCGGTCCCACCTCCGGGTGCTTCAGCGCGAACTCGACGGACGCTTCCAGGAAGCCGTCCTTGCTGCCGCAGTCATAGCGCTTGCCCTGGTACATGTACGCATGAACGCCCTCGCCGGCAATCAGCTGCGCGATGCCGTCGGTGAGCTGGATCTCGCCGCCGGCGCCGCGCTGCTGGTTGGCGATGCGGTCGAACACGCCGGGCGTCAGCACATAGCGGCCCGCCACGCCCAGGCGGGACGGCGCCTTGTCGGGCGACGGCTTTTCCACCATCTGCTTGACCTTCACCAGGCGGTCGCCCACCTTGTCGCCGGCCACGATGCCATAGCGCTTGACGTGGTCCAGCGGCACCTCCTGCACGGCCAGCACGGAGGTCTGCACTTCGTTGAAGACCTCTACCATTTGGGCTAGGACACCCGGACCGTTGTCCTGGCCAGACATCAAATCGTCGGCCAGCAGTACTGCAAAAGGTTCATCGTTCACGATGTGCCGGGCGCACAGCACGGCGTGGCCCAGGCCCAGGGAGCGCGGTTGCCGCACATACGAGCAGTCCATGTCCGCCGGCGACAGCGAGCGCACCAGCGCCAGCAGCTCCTGCTTGCCGCTGGCCTCCAGCTCCGTCTCCAGCTCGTAGGCGGTGTCGAAGTGGTCCTCGATGGCGCGCTTGTTCCGGCCGGTCACGAAGATCATGTGGCGGATGCCGGCGTCGTACGCCTCTTCCACCGCGTACTGGATCAGGGGCTTGTCGACGACGGGCAGCATTTCCTTGGGCTGGGCCTTGGTGGCCGGCAGGAAGCGCGTGCCCAGGCCTGCAACAGGGAAGACCGCTTTGTTAACATTTGTGAACTTTTTCATCGACCTCCTCGACGGTAATAGCTAGAGTGTGCCCAAGCAGGGCACGGCAACCGCCTCATTCTGAAGACAAATGCGGCTGTCGTGTCTGGAAACAGGAATGTAGTCTTGGAAATCCTTTTGTTAGAGCGATTGGTTCCGGAGGCGCAGGCCTGGCTGGAAGCCCGTCACCATGTCGAGCTGCGTCCCGAGCTCGCACAGGACCCTGCCGCGCTGCGCAAGGTGCTCTACAACGTGCAGGGCATCGTGCTGCCGCGCAAGCTGCCCATCACGCGCGAATTCCTCGACTTCGCCCCCGTGCTCCGCGTGGCCGCGCGCATGCATGCCGGCACCGACAACACCGACCTGGAAGCCTGCCGCGAGCACAAGGTGCGTGTGGTGCAGGCCATCAGCGCGCACGTGCGCTCCAATGCCGAGTACCTGCTGGCCAGCATGCTGCTGCTGTTTCGCCGCGGCATCGCCGCATCGCTCAACGGCGACCGGCAGGCGCAGGCCACCATGGGCCGCGAGATCCATGGCGCCACCATCGGCCTGCTGGGCATCGCGCCCACGGCGCACACGCTGGCCGGCATGCTGCAGCCGCTGGGCGCCAAGCTCATCGGTTACGACCCCGCGGTGCATCACACCGCGCCCATCTGGGAGCGGCTGGGCATCCAGCCGGTGGGGCTGCAGGACTTGCTGGCGTGGTCCGACGCGGTGTCGGTGCAGGTGCTGTACGGCTCGCGCTACCAGCACTTCATCAACGACAAGGTGCTGGCGCATTGCCGGCCGGGGCAGCTGTGGGTGGGCATCAGCCGCTCGGAGCTGTTCGAGCCGTATGCGTTGGCGTCGGCGTTGAGCGACGGGCGCATCGAGGCGGCGGTGATGGATGGCGCGGAGGCCGGCTTCGGCGCGCGCGGCACGCCGTTGCACGATGCGCGCAATTTGTACCTGACGCCGCGGTTAGGCGCGCAGACGCGGGAGTCGCGGGTGCGGGCGAGCTGGTATGTGGTGCAGAGGTTGCACGAGACGTTGACGAGTCCGCCGCCGAACAGCGGGTTCGATCAGTTGTTGAGTGCGCCGATGGGGTTGGGGGATTCGGACTTCGCGCCGCGGTAGTCGTCACCCCCGCGAATCACCGTCATTCCCGCGAAGGCGGGAATCCAGGGCTTTCATGCACCCGAATTCGGAAGCCCTGGATCCCCGCCTCCGCGGGGATGACGAATAAAACGCCTTCGCGGGAATGACGGCGTTTAACCCAACCGTTTCAACTGCCCCTGCGTCTTCTCCAACGTCGCCGTGAAATCGGCGATCCGCTTGCGCTCCTGTTCGATCACCGCCGCCGGGGCCTTGGCGACGAAGGCCTCGTTCGACAACTTGCCGCTCGCCTTGGCGATCTCGGCCTGCAGGCGGGTGGCTTCCTTGGTCAGGCGAGCCTTCTCCGCCGCGACGTCGATCTCCATGAACAGGCACAGGCGGATGTCGCCCGCCACCGCCACCGGCGCGGACTGCGCGGCTGCGGCCCAGGCGGACTCGTCGTCGAACACCTTCACTTCGCTCAGCTTCGCCAGCGCCTGCAACGCGGGCGTGGCCTCGCGCATGAAGCCCGCGTCGCCCATCACATAGGCCGGCAGCCGCGCGCTGGGCGGCACGTTCATCTCGCCGCGCAGGTTGCGGCAGGCGTCCACCACGCCCTTCAGGCGCGTCATCCACGCTTCGGCTTCCGCGTCGATGTTGGCCTGCTGCGCGGCCGGGTAGGGCGCGACGCTGATCGAGTCGCCCGTCTTGCCGGCCACCGGCGCCACCTTCTGCCACAGCTCCTCGGTGATGAAGGGGATGACGGGGTGGGCCAGGCGCAGGATGGCCTCCAGCACGCGGATCAGCGTGCGGCGGGTGCCGCGCTGCTGCGCCTCGTCACCGGCCTGGATCTGCACCTTGGCGATCTCCAGGTACCAGTCGCAGTACTCGTCCCAGACGAACTGGTAGATGGTGTTGGCGACGTTGTCCAGGCGGTACTCTTCGAAGCCTTTCGCCACGTCGGCCTCGGCCTTCTGCAGCAGCGAGACGATCCAGCGGTCGGCCTGCGTCAGCGTGGCGTCCTGCTCGGCGAGGTCCTTGCCCTCGCAATTCATCAGCACGAAGCGCGTGGCGTTCCAGAGCTTGTTGCAGAAGTTGCGGTAGCCCTCGCAGCGCTTGGGGTCGAAGTTGATGGAGCGGCCCAGCGTGGCCAGGGCGGCGAAGGTGAAGCGCAGCGCGTCGGCGCCGTAGGGCGGGATGCCCTCGGGGAATTCCTTCTCGGTGTTCTTGCGCACCGTGGGCGCGGTCTCGGGCTTGCGCAGGCCGGTGGTGCGCTTGTCCAGCAGCGGCGGCA
>JAKFEZ010000057.1:0-6098 GCA_036675435.1 Ramlibacter sp.
TCAAGCCCGACGCGAGCTCCGATCCCAAGTACATGGAGCAGAACAATGCCGAGCGCAACAAGGTGCAGCCCGGCAACAATTCGCCCATGTGGCGCGGCGTGGCGGCCGGCGTGGAAGGCTACAGCAGCCTGCCCAAGAGCCAGGCGCCCGAGGCGGGCATCCTGATCCAGGAGCAGGTGCAGTACCCCGGGTCGCGCCGCACCACGGCCGGCGAAGCATGGCGGCAGACCCGCAACAACTGGCTGATCCCCTATGGCGGCGCGCTGCTGCTGATCGTGCTGGGCGCCATTGCCTTCTACTACGTGGCCAAGGGCCCGATCGGCGTGCACGGCGTCGGCGAGGGGCGCCAGAAGATAGAACGCTTCACGCCGTTCGAGCGCTCGGCGCATTGGGCCAATGCCATTGCTTTCTGCATCCTGGCGATCTCGGGAATCGTGATGGCCTTCGGCAAGTTCTTCCTGCTGCCCGTGATGGGCCTGACGCTGTTCGGCTGGCTGAGCTATCTGCTCAAGACGCTGCACAACTTCGCCGGCCCGGTGTTCGCCGTGTCGCTGGCCATCGTTTTCGTCACCTTCCTGCGCGACAACTGGCCGCAGCGCGGCGACCTGAACTGGCTGCTCAAGGGCGGCGGCATGTTCGGCAAGTCCAAGGGCCACGAGCCGCCATCCCACCGTTTCAACGCGGGCGAGAAGCTGGTGTTCTGGGGCGGCGTGCTGGTGCTTGGCGTATTCGTGGTCGCTTCCGGGCTGGTGATGGACCAGTTGATTCCAGGCATGGCCTACGGCCGCGGCAACATGCAGGTGGCGCACATGGTGCACAACGTCTCGACGGTGCTGATGATGTGCGTGTTCGCCGCCCATATCTACATCGGCACGGTGGGCATGCGCGGGGCCTATACCGCCATGCGGCGCGGCTGGGTCGGAGAAGAGTGGGCCAAGGAGCATCACGCCTACTGGTACGAGGACATCAAGGCCGGCAAGATTCCGGCGGAACGCAGCCAGCCGGCAGCCGGCGCTGAGAGTGCGGAAATCGTGCGGCCCGCGTAGTGCCGACTGTGCGCAATGACAGGAGAAACAACATGAAGTCGATACTGTTGACCGGTGTGATGATGGCGGCGAGTGGCCTGGCGCTGGCCGCGCTGCCGCCGCCCGACGAAGCCGCCAAGGCCAAAGCCGCCGAGGCCGCCGCCAAGAGCGCGTGGCAGGGCAAGGTCAATGCCTATTTGCTGTGCAAGGCGCAGGACAGGGTCGCAGCGAGATACCTCAAGACCGCCGGCACGGCAGCCGCCCAGCAGGCGGGCGCGGGCGCCGCGGCCCTGCCTGCGACGCCATGCGCCGACCCCGGCGCCTACACGCCGTCGGCGCAGAAGCCCCTGGAGGCGTCCGGCGCGCATTCGCCGTCCGGCACCGCCGCCAGCCCGCCGAGCGTCAAGCAGCCCTCGGCGGCCATGGCGCCCGCCGGTAAATCCTGACACGGGCTCCCGTCTCGCATGGCCCTTCCCTTGTTGACCCAGGCTCGCGCGCCGTTGACGCGTGAGATCGCGACGATCAATGAGCATGGCGAGCACGCCACGATCCTCATTCCTGCCGAACGCCCGCTGACGGTGTACGTGGACAAGCGCGAGCTGGTGACGCTGATGACACTGGGCGCGCGGCCCGAGTGGCTGGTGCTGGGCTACCTGCGCAACCAGCGGCTGGTGCGCAGCGTGGAGGAGGTCGAGTCGATCACGGTGGACTGGGAAGTGGGGTCGGCAGCCGTCAAGACCCGTTCGGGCATCAAGCGCATCAAGGAACGCACGGCGCGCCGGGTCGTCACCACCGGCTGCGGCCAGGGCAGCGTGTTCGGCGGCTTGATGGACGAGATCGAGTCGATTCGCCTGCCGCAGGCCTCGATCACCCAGGCTCAGCTCTACGGCATCCTGAACGCCATCCGCCTGCAGGAAAGCACGTACAAGTCGGCCGGCTCGGTGCACGGCTGCGCGCTGTTCCACGGCGAGGAGATGTTGTTCTTCGTCGAAGACGTGGGCCGCCACAACGCCATCGACACCATTGCGGGCTGGATGTGGCTGAACGGGGGTCAGGCCGATCTCACGCGGAGCGACGATCCGCTGGTCTTCTACACCACCGGCCGCCTCACCAGCGAGATGGTCATCAAGTCGGCGCAGATGGGTGTGCCGATCGTGGTCTCGCGCAGCGGCATCACCCAGATGGGCCATCAGATCGCGCAGCAGCTCGACCTGTGCGCGATCGGTCGAGCCACCAACAAGCACTTTCTCTGCTACTGTGCGCCGCACCGGCTTCGGCTCCAGCGTTCGCTGGCCGGGCCGGTGTTGCGCGCGGTCGCCTGAGTTTGAATCTGCATACAAGGAGAACCCCATGAACCCGACCATGATGCTGACGATTGCCACGATCTTGCTGGGGATCACCGCGGCCGGCGGACTGGTCATGGCGATCATTCGGTTCTCGGGAGCCGATCGCCCGCCGTCCTGGATCGCGATGCTGCATGGCCTGCTCGCCGGCAGCGGCCTGACCCTGCTGCTCTACGCCGCACTGACCAGCGAAGTTCCGGCGACGATCTGGGCCGGCATCGCGTTTCTGGTGGCCGCTGCCCTGGCGGGCACCTATCTGAATCTGGCCTACCACGCCAAGTTGCTGCCCATTCCCAAGGCGACCGTCGTGATCCACGCGCTCATTGCCGTGGCCGGTTTCGTCCTGATCCTGCTGTCGTTGTTCCAGGGCTGAGCCCGGAAAAAACCCGGCGCGGCCGCCGCGCACGGATGAGCTTGATTCGATGCTGCATTGCAGCACAACACGCTCCAAATCTCATCATCCAGGACTAATGGATTCTTTCGGCTCAAGTACTTGCCCTGTGTTGGCATGCTTGCACAAGCCGACGCGCGGCGCTACATTCGATCCGCAAAGTCGCTGAGTCTTCCTACCCCGGGAAGCCACCAGGAGAGATCGATGAGCCAGCCCAAAGCCAAGCTTTCGCGTAGAACCCTGTTTGCGGGCGCCGGCACTGCCGGTGCCATTGCCGCCGCCGCCACCCTGTTGCCGGGGGTTGTGCAGGAAACCGCCGCCATCCCAGAGGACAAGTCGAAGCCGCCCGAGCGGGGCGGCGGCTATCGGCTATCCGAACACGTCAAGCAGTACTACAAGTCCACCCTCATCTAACTCTCACTTTTTCGGAGAGTCACCATGTTGTTGACCAAGAAATCGGGTGCCGCCCAGGCCACTGTGCGCTCGCCTTTCGTTCACAGCCTGCAGCGCGGCCTGTCGCATGCGCTGCCCACCATGGACCGGCGCGCCTTCCTGCGCCGCTCCGGCCTGGGCGTCGGCGTGGGCATCGCGGCTTCGTCGCTCACCCTCGTCAAGAAAGCCAGGGCTGCCGAAGGATCGGGCCCGGCAGTCGGCCAGGGCAAGATCGAAGTCAAGCGCACTGTCTGCACCCATTGCTCGGTCGGCTGCGCCATCGACGCCGTGGTGGAAAACGGCGTGTGGGTGCGCCAGGAGCCGGTGTTCGATTCGCCGCTGAACCTGGGTGCGCACTGCGCCAAGGGCGCCTCGGTGCGCGAGCATGGCCATGGCGAGTTCCGCCTGCGCTATCCGATGAAACTGGTGAACGGCAAGTACGAGCGCATCAGCTGGGACACGGCGCTCAACGAGATCAGTGCCAAGATGATGGAGCTGCGCAAGGCCAGCGGCCCCGAGGCGCTGTACTGGGTGGGCTCGTCCAAGCACAGCAACGAACAGTCGTACCTGATGCGTAAGTTCGTCAGCCTGTGGGGCAGCAACAACTGCGACCACCAGGCCCGCATCTGCCACTCCACCACCGTGTCGGGCGTCGCCAACACCTGGGGCTATGGCGCGATGACCAATTCGTACAACGACATGCAGAACAGCAAGTGCGCGTTGTACATCGGCTCCAACGCCGCCGAGGCGCACCCGGTCTCCATGCTGCACATGCTGCACGCCAAGGAGAACGGGACCAAGATGATCGTGGTCGATCCGCGCTTCACCCGCACGGCCGCCAAGGCCGATGAATACGTGCGGATCCGCTCGGGCACCGATATCCCGTTCCTGTTCGGGATGCTGTATCACATCTTCAAGAACGGCTGGGAAGACAAGAAGTACATCAATGACCGCGTCTACGGCATGGAAGACGTCAAGAAAGACGTGATGGCCAAATGGACGCCGGACAAGGTCGAAGAGGCCTGCGGCGTACCCGAAGCCCAGATGGCGAAGGTAGCGGAAATGATGGCCAAGAACCGGCCGTCCACGCTCGTGTGGTGCATGGGCCAGACCCAGCACTCGATCGGCAACGCGATGGTGCGGGCCTCGTGCATCGTGCAGCTGGCGCTAGGCAATGTCGGTGTTTCCGGCGGCGGCGCCAACATCTTCCGCGGCCACGACAACGTGCAGGGCGCCACCGACATCGGCCCCAATCCCGATTCGCTGCCGGGCTACTACGGCATCACCGAAGGTTCCTGGCGCCATTTCGCCAAGGTCTGGGGCGTCGACTTCGACTGGATCAAGGGGCGCTTCGAAAACGTCGGAATGATGAGCAAGCCGGGCATCACCGTCTCGCGCTGGATCGACGGCGTGATGGAAAAGAACGAGCTGATCGACCAGACGCCGAACCTGCGCGGCGTGGTGTTCTGGGGCCATGCGCCCAACTCCCAGACCCGTGGCCTGGAGATGAAGCGGGCCATGGACAAACTCGACCTGCTGGTGGTGATCGACCCGTACCCGTCGGCCACCGCCGCCATGGCAGCCATGCCCGGAAAGCCGGAGGACCTGAACGCGAATCGTGCGGTCTACCTCTTGCCGGCCGCCACGCAGTTCGAGACCAGCGGCTCGGTGACGGCATCGAACCGCTCGCTGCAATGGCGTGAGAAGGTGATCGAGCCGCTGTGGGAAAGCCGCAGCGACCACATGATCATGCATCAGTTCGCCGAGAAGCTCGGCTTCGGCAAGGAGCTGTCGAAGAACTTCAAGATGCAGAAGGTCAAGGGGTTGGACGAGCCTGTGCCGGAAGACATCCTGCGCGAGGTCAACAAGTCGTGCTGGACCATCGGCTACACCGGCCAGAGTCCGGAGCGCCTGAAGGCGCACATGAAGAACATGGCGGCGTTCGACGTCAAGACGCTCAAGGCCAAGCCGGGCGTGAAAGACAAGGACACGGGTTACGACCTGACCGGCGACTATTTCGGCCTGCCGTGGCCTTGCTTCGGCAACCCCGAGCTCAAGCACCCCGGCTCAGCCAACCTGTACGACACCTCCAGGCACGTGATGGATGGCGGCGGCAACTTCCGCGCGAACTTCGGCGTTGAGCGCAACGGCGTCAACTTGCTGGCCGAAGACGGCTCGGCCTCGTTGGGCTCCGACATCCAGACCGGCTACCCCGAGTTCGACCATGTGCTGCTCAAGAAGCTGGGCTGGTGGAACGAGTTGACCGACGTGGAGAAGGCGGCGGCCGAAGGCAAGAACTGGAAGACCGATTCCTCGGGTGGCATCATCCGCGTGACCATGAAAAATCACGGTTGCCACGTGTTCGGCAATGCCAAGGCGCGTGCGGTGGTGTGGAATTTCCCCGATGCGATTCCGCAGCACCGCGAGCCGATCTACAGCCCGCGTCCCGACCTGGTCGCCAAGTACCCGACGCACGACGACAAGAAGACCTTCTGGCGCCTGCCGACGCTCTACAAGACCTTGCAGGACAAGAACGTGGCCGACAAGGTGCACGAGAAGTACCCGCTGATCCTGAGTTCGGGCCGGCTGACCGAGTACGAGGGCGGCGGCGACGAGACCCGCTCCAACCCGTGGCTGGCCGAGCTGCAGCAGGAAGCGTTCGTCGAGATCAACCCGAAGGCGGCGGCGGCCCGCGGCATCCGCAACGGCGAGCGGGTCTGGCTGGCCACGCCCACGGGCGCCCGGCTCAATGTCCAGGCCCTGCTCACCGAACGCGTGGGGCCGGACACCTGCTGGATGCCGTTCCACTTCTCCGGCCGCTGGCAGGGCGCCGACATGCTGGCGTACTACCCCGCGGGCGCGGCGCCGGTGGTGCGCGGCGAGGCGGTGAACACGGCCACCACCTAT
>JAKFEZ010000213.1:0-6014 GCA_036675435.1 Ramlibacter sp.
AGCAAAGAGGGCACAGGTACCGACGCGACGCTCCCCTATCGGAAGCGAACTCACGTGCTTGGCGACATCGTTGATGCCGAAGCTCTCTATGTCACGCCTCCCCGCGGCAAGTTCACCGACAACGGCTATGCCGCGTTCAAAGCCAGCGCAGCCAGCAGCCGCCCCAAAGTCGTTTACCAGGGCGCCAACGACGGCATGCTGCACGCTTTCGACGCCGGCGTGGGCACTGGGGCTGTGGGAACTGGCAAGGAACTCTGGGCCTACGTACCGGGAATGCTCCTCGATAGCAATCTATCGGCGACCAACACATCTACGAGCGCCCTTGTCGGTCTGACAGAGCAGACCTTGTTCAAGCACCGCAACTATGTGAACGGAACGCCCATCGCGGGCGACGTCGATCTCGGCAACACCGGCGGCGCCCAGACCTCACCTGACTGGGCCACGATATTGATCGGTAGTCTCGGCAAGGGTGGGCGAGGCTATTACGCCTTGAACATTACCAATCCGGCGGCCGACTCGGATGCAAGCGTGGCCTCCAAGGTGATGTGGGAGTTTCCGAACAACGGCACGAGCATTGCCGATCGCAGCAGTATCGGCTTGAGCTACGGCACGCCCGTGCTTGTGAAAACCAAGGCAAGCGGTTGGGTGGTGCTGGTGACTTCAGGCTACAACAATGGTGCCGACACGGGTGGTGACGGTTCTGGGCATTTGTTCGTTCTGAACGCCAAGACCGGCGCGCTAATAAAGGACATCAAGACGAACGTCGGTTCGAGCGCATCTCCCAGTGGGCTGGGGAAGATCAGCGCTTTCGTGGAGAATCCGGGCGTCGATGACACGACCGACTACGTGTATGGCGGCGACCTGCTGGGCAATGTTTGGCGTTTCGACCTATCCGACGATTCGGTGGCCAATTGGAACGTGACGCTGTTGGCGACGCTGGTAGACAAAGATACCGGCGCTACCCAGCCAATCACTGCGGCACCCGAACTGGGCCGCGTTTTGGGCAAGGACGGCAACAACCGCCGCGTCGTCTATGTTGGAACGGGCGAGTACCTGGGCGCGACAGACATTCCGGGTGCCAGCGGCGCCAAGTCGAGCGCTACCCAACGCCAGTCTTTCTACGGGCTGTTCGATGACAAGTCGGCGAGTCCAACTATCACGTCCCTTCGTTCGCAACTGGTCGCTCAAACGGCGGTAGCCAGTGGCGCCAACATCAACGTCACTAGCAACCCCGTCGATTTGACGACCAAGAAAGGCTGGGTGCTGGACTTCCAGTTTGCGGCCGGCGAACGTGTATTCACCAATCCCGTGTTGAGTGCCGGCGTTCTTACGTTCACAAGCAACACCCCCTCCAGCGATCCTTGCTCCCCTGGAGGGTCATCGAACCTCTATTTCGTCAATTACGCGACGGGGGGCAGTATTCCAAATCTGACCAGCCGTTACGTCGGGCAGGTACTGTCGAGCCGCCCACAACTGGTAGTGCTGCCGAGCGGCAAAACAAAAACCCTGATCCGCACCTCGGACGGGAAGACCAAGGAATACGACGTGGGGGTCCCGACGCCGTTCTCGGCCTCACGAATCATGTGGCGGGAAGTGATCAAGCAGTGATGCAGTGGGGGCTCGACCCTGACCAGCCAGCTTGATCGGCCAGCAGGATCACTCCTCCTCCTTCACGCGAAACTGCCCCACCAACTGCTGCTGCACCCCCGGCGGCACCGCCTCGTAGTGGCTGAACGCCAGGGTGTAGCGCCCCTGCCCGCCGGTCAGCGCGTTCAGCCGTGACTGGTAATTGGCGAGCTCCGCCAACGGAACGAGCCCGCGCACCGAAAGCAACCCCGCCTGCGGAGCACTGCTGCCGCTGACCTGTCCGCGGCGCGAGGCGAGGTCGCCGGTCAGGTCGCCCATGTGGGATTCGGGCGCGGCGATGTCCACGGCAACCACCGGCTCCAGCACGATGGGCTGTGCACTTTGCATCGCGGCGATGAAGGCTTTCTTGGCCGCGGTGACGAAAGCGACTTCCTTGCTGTCCACGCTGTGGTGCTTGCCGTCGTGCACCACCACGCGCACGTCGAGCACCGGATAGCCGGCGATCACGCCTTCGGCCATGGCCTGGCGCACGCCCTTCTCCACGGCGGGCATGAACTGCGAAGGGATCACGCCCCCCTTGATGGCATCGACGAACTCGAAGCCGCCGCCGCGCGGCAGGGGCTCCACTCGCAGGTGAACCTCGCCGAACTGCCCGGCGCCGCCGCTCTGCTTCTTGTGGCGGTGCTGCCCGGCGGCCGGCACGGTCACGGTCTCGCGGTAGGCGATCTTCGGCGGATGCGTGCTGACCTCGAAGCGGTGCTGTTCGCGCATGCGCATCAGCAGCGCGCGCAGGTGCAGCTCGCCCAGGCCCCACACCACCGTCTCGCGCGTGGAGGCGACCTGTTCGATGCGCAGGCAGGGGTCTTCGGACACGAGCTTTTGCAATATCTCCCAGAGCCGCTGTTCGTCGCCATGACGCTGCGGCTCGATCGCCAGGCCGTGCACCGGCACCGGAAACTCGAGCGGCAGAAGGTGGATGTGGGCGTCCTCGGCGGCGTCGTGCAGCACGGCGTCGAAGTGGATTTCCTCGACCTTGGCCACCGCACACAGCTCGCCCGGCCCGGCGCTGGGCACCTCGACCAGTGCCTTGCCCTGCAGCAGGAACAGGTGGCCCACCTTGAACGGCTTGCGCGCATCGCCCACGTAGAGCTGGCTGTCGCGGGTCACAGTGCCCTGGTGGATGCGGAAGATGCCGAGCTTGCCGACGTAGGGATCGACGGTGAGCTTGAACACGTGGGCCAGCACGTGCAGCGCCGGATCGGGCTGCGCCAGGATGGGCTGCGCCTCGACGCCTTCGCCGTGCAGGAACTTCGGCGGGTTGCCTTCGCCCGGGTGCGGCATCAGATCGACGAACACATCGAGCAGCTCGGCCAGCCCCGCGCCGTTGCGCGCCGAGACGAAGCAGATCGGGATCAGGTGCCCTTCGCGCAGCGCCTGCTCGAGCGGCGCGTGCAGCTCGCGCGGATCGATGTCGCCCGCTTCCAGGTAGCGCTCCACGAAACCCGCATCGACTTCGACCACCTGCTCGACCAGCGCCCGGTGCGCGGCTTCCACCGAGGAAAAATCGGCCTGGTGCCCGGGCCGGGCCGTGGCGCTGAAGAAGCAGTCCACGACCTCGCTGCCGCCCGAGGCCGGCAGGTTCAGCGGCAGGCATTCGCTGCCGAAAGCCTCGCGCAGTTGCCCGACCAGCGCGGGCAGATCGACGCCTTGTGCATCGATCTTGTTCACGATGACGAGGCGGCACAGGCCCCGGCGCGCGGCGGCGTCCATCATCCGTCGCGCGGTCGGCTCGACCCCTGTGGCCGCGTCGATGACCACCGCTGCGGTCTCGACCGCCTCCAGCGCCGTCAGCGCCGGGCCGATGAAATCGGGATAACCCGGGGTGTCGATGAGGTGCACCCGGGTGTCGCGGTGCGTCAGGTGCACGAGCGTCGTGTTGAGCGAATGCTGGAACTGCCGCTCCAGCGGATCGTGGTCGCTGACCGTGCTGCCGCGCTCCACGCTGCCGGGCGCGCCGATCACGCCGGCGCGGTGCAGCAGGGCCTCGACCAGGGTGGTCTTGCCGGCGGCGCTGGCGCCCAGCAGGGCCAGCGTGCGGATCGCGGTGACATCCACCGCAGGGGGGGCCAAGGGCATCGCGCTCTCCTTCGGCGCGATGCGCCGGTGCTGGGTTCAGGGCAGGGGCTCGGCGCAAGCCTAAGAGATCACCTGTCCCGGCACAAGGGCAGGGCGATCGGCCCGCCCCCTGCCTCGCGCACCGCGCTACTGGAAGGCCACCTCCGAGAAGCTCCGCAGCTTGCGGCTGTGCAACTGGTCGATGCCGTTGCGGCGCAGCAGCTCGACCGCCCTCAGCCCGATGCGCAGGTGCTGGTTGACCCGCTCGCGGTAGAAGTGGTTGGCCATGCCGGGCAGCTTGATCTCGCCGTGCAGGGGCTTGTCGCTCACGCACAGCAGGGTGCCGTAGGGCACGCGGAAGCGAAAGCCGTTGGCGGCGATGGTGGCGCTTTCCATGTCCAGCGCAATGGCGCGGCTCTGGCTGAAGCGGCGCTCCGGCGTGCGCTGGGGCAGCAGCTCCCAGTTGCGGTTGTCGGTCGAGGCCACGGTGCCGGTGCGCATCACGCGCTTGAGTTCGCCGCGCTCGAGTTGCGTCACGTCGGCCACGGCTTCCTCGAGCGCGAGCTGCACCTCGGCCAGCGGCGGAATCGGCACCCACAGCGGCAGGTCTTCGTCGAGCACATGGTCTTCGCGCACGTAGCCGTGGGCCAGCACGTAGTCGCCGAGTTGCTGGGTCGTGCGCAGCCCGGCGCAGTGGCCGAGCATGATCCAGGCGTGAGGGCGCAGCACGGCGATGTGGTCGGTGATGGTCTTGGCGTTGCTCGGCCCCACGCCGATGTTCACCATGGTGATGCCGGCCCGGTCGTGCCGAACCAGGTGGTAGGCCGGCATCTGCGGCAGCCGCGGCGGCGCGGCGCCGAGAAAGTCGCCCGGCTCCAGGGTGCAGCCGGTGCGCCGCGTGACCACGTTGCCGGGCTCGACGAAGGCCACATAGCTGTCCTCTTCGCCGCTGGTGCCGCCTTCGAACAGCGGTACGGCGCCGCGGGGTGCGGCCATCAGTTCATGGCCGAGCTTGATGAACTCGTCGATGTAGAACTGGTAGTTGGTGAACAGCACGAAGTTCTGGAAGTGCTCGGGCGTGGTGCCGGTGTAGTGGCGCAGCCGGTGCAGCGAGTAATCGATGCGCTGCCCGGTGAACAGCGCCAGCGGCTGGGTCACCCGGCCGCCTTCGCCCGGAAGCGGCTCGTAGGTCCCGTTGGCGATGCCGTCGTCCATGGCGCCCAGGTCGGGCAGGTCGAACAGGTCGCGCAGCAGCAGGCGCCGGGCGGGACTGAGCGAGCCTTCGATGTGGTGGTGCTCGGCGAACGAGAAGTGCACGGGGATCGGCTGGGTGCTGCAGCCCACTTCCAGCGCCACGTTGTGGTTGCGCAGCAGCAGTTCGAACTGGCCGAGCAGATAGTCGCCGAACAGGTCGGGCCGCGTCAGTGAGGTCTCGTAGCGGCCGGGGCCGGCCACGAAGCCGTAGGCCAGCGGCGTTTCGGCGCGCGCCACGGTGTCGGTGTGCAGCGCCACGTAGGGGTAGAAGGCGCGCACGCGCTGGGGCAGGTCTTCGCCGGCGATGAAACGTTGCAGTTGCTCGCGCAGCCGGCCGATGCCGGCGTCGTAGCGCGAGCGGACGTCGGCCAGTGCGGCCGCGGCGTCGCGGTGGCTGCGGGGCGGGGCGGCGACGGTGGCCGCGAGGGAGGAGGGCGGCGTCGGCATGGCTGCATTCTGCGGCCTCTCCCGGTGCCTGCACGAGGCGGTGGCCGGTGCGCCCCCCGGAATGCCGCTGCGGGCCTGGCCCGCCGAGCCCGAACTGCCCGAGCGGGTAAGGTCGCGCCATGCCCACCGCCCCTCGACATGTGTTGCCGGTCATCGTGGCCGCGCAGTTCTGCGGTACCTCGCTGTGGTTCGCGGTCAACGCCGTCATGCCCGATCTGCAGCGCGCGCTGGGACTGGACGCTGCCGCGGTCGGCACGCTCACCTCGGCGGTGCAGTTCGGTTTCATCGGCGGCACCCTGGTGTTCGCCTTGCTGGCGGTGGCCGATCGTCATTCGCCGCGGCTGGTTTTCCTGCTGTGTGCCGCGGCGGGGGCGCTGTGCAATGCGGCCGTGGCGTTGTGGCCGACGGGCTCGCTCGACTTCACCACGCTGTGGACGCTGCGTGCGTTGACCGGCTTCTTCCTCGCCGGCATCTACCCGGTCGGCATGAAGATCGCCGCGACCTGGTACCCGCAGGGGCTGGGGCGCGCGCTCGGCTGGTTGATCGGCGCGCTGGTGCTCGGCACCGCCTTGCCGCATGCGCTGCGGGCGATCGGCGCCGTCGGCGATGGC
>JAKFEZ010000055.1:0-28445 GCA_036675435.1 Ramlibacter sp.
GAGATCGTGATCTACGATGCAGCCGTCAAGAAGCTTGACGCGACTGATATCCCGACGGATCTTGGTTTGTAAAAAACCGAACGAGAAAGAAAGAAACAAGGCGTAGCGATCAAATCGCTACGCCTTTTTCAATTGCCGATCTGTTGCAGACCTTACTTCGCGTGAAGCTCAGCAAAGTGTGCAAAGAACCAGTAAGTGATCCCTGCCCAAACGGCCAAGTTTACGACCGAGGCAATGAGTCCGATCTTTCTGACGTTCTCGTCGCGGCCGCCCCGATTATCCTGCTTACCGTACATAAGCATCGCCACCAGCACGCCGGTCACGACCCATGCAAACAATCGGATTCCCAGGTTAAGCGGGACCTGCTCAGAAGGAAGGTTCATCAGGTAAGGAACCTGATAAAGCGTCAAAGCGATAGTCAAACCGATCGCGATGATCGCCGCTATCGGCGGAGCTCCGCGCGACTCCGATTCGTTCGCGTCCGCATTCGTGCTGTCTTTAAGTTTGCTGTGCGAATAGCTGTAGGCGAAATAGATCACCGCGACGATGAACAGGATCATCAGGCCAAAGGCGCTGATTAGCTTGTCTCTCGTCGACAGGTTCAAGTAGTTTTTCATGTGATCTCCCCCGGTATGTTCTTGTCGGGCGCCCTCGCGCCCCAGGTGCTTCGTGCCAGTTTCATCAGTTCGCCGCCGTCGAGCAGCAAACGCCCGGCCGCCGTGCAGCCGTGCGCCATGCCGTCCTGAAATTCGCGCATGCGTTCGGAACGGCGCGTGATATCCGCCATCGAGAGCGTGTCGACCGCCCCGATTTCATGCGCGACGACGCCATACTCAGGAGCGTCTGCGCCGACGACCAGCATCATGGCTGCGGTGTGCCTGGGCAGGCCCAGGCCCATGACGCCTGCCAGGTCGATGACGGGCAGAAGCTGGCCCCGCAGGTTGGCGATGCCCAGGACATTCGGCAGCGCCAGCGGCAAGGCAGCGAGTCCCCGCACCGGGCGAACCTCCCTCAGCCACTCGAGGCCCAATGCAAACTCGTGGTGCCCCAGGCTGAATTCGAGGACGCGGATCGCCCCTTTTGCATGATCGGCTTCCCGCCGCGGCGGCTGCGCCAGGAGAGCCGCCCTGTGCGCCAATATGGTTGCGGCCGACGGCGGGGCCGGCTGAACGTCACGTGGCATCAGCACGACCCCCCATCCCCACGATCGCAGCCCTCAACTGGCTGGCGGACATGCCGCCGCTGGCGGCCAGGACCTCCTGCGCCTGGTCGCTGGGCAACTGCAAGAGCGCAGCCGAAAAATGCCGCCGGCTGGTCAGGTGATCACCTTGGCGCCGCGCCAGCCCGCCGAGGGCGACATGGGCCAGGACATGGCCGGGCGAGAGGTAGAGTGTGCGGCGCAACGCGGCCGAGGCCTGGGTCCATTCGCCCTGCTCCATCAGGATGGTCGCCATCAGGTAGGCCACATGCGGGTCCTGTTTGCCCGCCTGCATTGCCTCGCTGCACAATGCCGCGGCCTTTGTCAGGTCGCCTTTGTCCGCATGGTCTCGCGCCAACGCGGCCAGGTCTGTCCCCGCACCGTCCTCGGGTGCCGTCTGGATAGCGGGCCGGCTAGCGCCCGGTTCGGGAACGACAAGCCCTTCACGCGCGGCGATAGCGCCTTTTGGAACCGCAATGTGAGGCGGCACAGGTTCCTCCCTTGGCGTGGGCGCCACGATGGCGCCGGCCGGCGCCACGTCTGCCATCGGGCGCAAAGCCGTGATGCCAGGCAATTTCGCACGCTGCAGGCCACCGACAGAGAGCAGGGGAACCTCCACGGCGCTGGTCAGCAGCCAGCCTTCGGGCGAAAGTGCGCGTCCCAGTGCCTCGAGCACGCGCAACGCCCTCGCGGCATCGAAATAGATCAGGACATTGCGGCACAGGATCAGGTCCATCCCGGTTGTCGACGTTGCTGCCGAAGGGAACGTGTCCTCGACCAGGTTGACGCAGGCGAACTTGACCATCGTGCGGACCTCGGGGTCAACCTCCACCCGCCCGTCGCCACGATCGATCAGGTAACCGCCGCCCAGGTCAGGCGTCGCAAGGCGGCGCGACCAACTGCCATATTCACCCGCCCGGGCCTTGGCGAGGGCGTGGGTGTTGATGTCGGTCGCGAGGATGGAAATGTTCCAGTCGCGCCAGTCCGGAATCATGCAGGCCAGCAACATGGCCAATGAGTAAGGCTCCTCCCCGGTCGAGCATCCGGCGCTCCAGATCTTCAGCACCCGGCCGGCCTCGCGCCTGCTGTGAAGTAGCGCTGGCAGGATCACCTCCCGCAGGTTGCGAAAGCAGGCCTCGTCGCGGAAGAAGTAGGTCTCCCCGATGGCGAGATGTCGCGCGAGCCACTGCCGATCGTCGGCCGTGAGCGCATGTGCCAGCAGCCAGCGCGCGCAGGATGTCGCATCGCTGCAGCCGAAACGCGGGGCCGCCGCCTTCAGCCCGAATTGGAGTTGTGCGTCCTGTCCCAAACCGAACCGCAATCCGAGCTGCGCCTCCAGCTTGTCGCTCACCATGGCCCACAGGCCGCCGGCCGCGAACGCGTCAGTCACGGACAGGCTCCAGCGGCATCGCATGGTCGAGTGCCATGAATCGCTTCAGGTCGTGAACCAGGATCATCCCGTCGCCACGTCGCGCGACACCTTGCAGGCGCGCGACGCCCATCAGATAGGACGCTGGACGCTCCAGCAGGGAGCACTCGAAACTGCCCACGACCCGATCGACCGCGAAGGCCCGGGTCCGGGATCCGTGGGCAATCATGAAGTGGTCCGAGGGCTGCAGCGTGCGGGACTCGAGCCCCAAGAGGGCACGCGTGTCGAACACCGGCACGATCGTGCCGTGGAGGTCGATGGCTCCCATGACGCAGCGGCCCGCGCCAGGTACTGGCGTCACCGCCACGGCGCGAATGACACGCTGGACATCTTCGAGGGCGAACGCGAAGTGAACGGTATCGAGCACAAACTCCACGAAACGTTGCGGCGGCGGATTTGTGGTGGGCGCCATGGAGCGGATTTCCATGGTCCAGGTCACCTCAACGCTCAGCCTTGGAAAGGCGGACTTCTGCCAGCCGATCTGCTTGATATGCCGAAAGTACCATGCATATCATGCTATTCGCAATCGGCGCTGCTGGACAGTAGTGATGCCTCTTACGTCAAAAGATCGCAAGCACGCCTTCCGCTGGACCGAGCTGCTAATCGTCCTGCGCGTCCAGCCCCGGAAACAGCACGTCGGTGAAACCGAACTGCGTGAAGTCGCGCACCCGCATCGGATAGAGCTTGCCGATCAGGTGATCGCATTCGTGCTGCACCACGCGCGCATGGAAGCCGTCCACGGTGCGATCGATGGGGTCGCCGAACGCATCGAACCCGGTATAGCGGATGCGCGACCAACGCGGCACGACGCCGCGCAGGCCTGGCACCGACAGGCAGCCTTCCCAGCCGTCCTCCTCTTCGGCGCCGATCGGCGTGATGACAGGATTGAGCAGCACCGTGCGCGGCACCAGCGGCGCGTCGGGGTAGCGCGGATTGGGCTCATCGGTGCCGAAGATCACCAGTTGCAGGTCCACGCCGATCTGCGGCGCGGCCAACCCGGCCCCATTGACGGCGCGCATCGTGTCGAACATGTCGGACACCAGCAGGTGGATGGCGTCGCTGTCGAACTCGGTCACCGGTTGGGCGACGCGCAGCAGACGCGAATCGCCCATCTTGAGAATTTCACGGACTGTCATGCCCGCAAGCATAGCCGCCGGCGGCACAATCCCTGCATGCCGGCGCCCGACTATCCGTTCCAAGCCCAGGCGCGAAATCTGTCCAGGCCGGTGCGCTGGTTGCTGAAGGGCGTGGCCGTGACCAGCCTGGCCCTGGGCATCATCGGCGCATTCCTGCCGGTCATGCCCACGGTTCCCTTCGTGCTGCTGGCCGCGTGGGCCGCCGCACGCAGTTCCCCGCGAATGAACCATTGGCTGGAAAACCATCCCCAGATGGGGCCGATGATCGTCGACTGGCGCAACGGCGGCGTGGTGCGGCGCCGGGCCAAATGGATGGCCAGCATCATGATGGCAGGCGGGGCCGTCAGCATGGCCCTGCTGGTGCGCCCGTGGTGGCTTCCAGCCATTGGCATCGGCATCATGACGACCGTAGGAATTTGGCTTTGGCTGCGGCCGGAACAGCCGCCCGGTTAGCGGCTCAAGACCCCTTCAGCAGCTCCCGCAGCCCTTCTTCGTCGAGCACCGCCACCCCCAGCTCACGCGCCTTGTCCAGCTTGCTGCCAGCCTCGGCGCCTGCCACCACGTAGTCGGTCTTCTTGCTCACCGAGCCTGCCACCTTGGCGCCGGCCGCTTCGAGTAAATCCTTGGCCTCGTCGCGGCTCATCGCCGGGAGCGTGCCTGTCAGGACGATGGTCTTGCCGGCCAACGGCTTGGGCACCCGGGCGGTCGGCTCGCCCTCTTCCCAGGTGACGCCGCAGGCGCGCAGCTGCTCGACCACTTCGCGGTTATGCGGCTGCTGGAAAAAAGTGTGGACGCTCTCGGCCACCACGGGTCCGACGTCCGGCACCTCGAGCAGCTGTTCAACGCTGGCGTCGATGATCGCGTCGAGCTTGCCGAAGTGGCGGGCCAGGTCCTTGGCGGTGGTCTCGCCCACGTGGCGGATGCCCAGCCCGAACAGGAAACGCGGCAAGCTGGTGTGCTTGGATTTTTCCAGAGCTTCCAGCACGTTGCGGGCCGACTTGTCCGCCATGCGTTCCAGGCTGGCCAACGCATTCAGACCCAGGCGGTACAAATCCGGCAGGGTCTTGATGACGTTGCCCTCCACCATCTGGTCCACCAGTTTCTCGCCCAGGCCTTCGATGTCCAATGCCCTGCGCTGGGCGAAATGCAGGATGGCCTGCTTGCGCTGCGCGCCGCAGAACAAGCCGCCGGTGCAACGGTAGTCGGCCTCGCCCTCCTCGCGCACCGCATCCGATCCGCAAACCGGGCACAGGCGCGGCATGGTGAACGGCACCGCGCCCTGCGCGCGCTTGTCCGGCACGACCGCCACCACTTCGGGGATCACGTCGCCGGCGCGGCGCACGATCACGGAGTCGCCCACCCGCACGTCCTTGCGGCGCGCCTCGTCTTCGTTGTGCAGCGTGGCGTTGGTCACCGTGACTCCGCCGACGAACACCGGCGCCAGGCGTGCCACCGGCGTCAGCTTGCCGGTGCGTCCGACATAGACGTCGATCGATTCGACCGTGGTGATCTGCTCCTGCGCCGGGTACTTGTGCGCCACGGCCCAGCGCGGCTCGCGCGAGACGAAGCCCAGCCTCTTCTGCAAGGCCAGGCTGTTGACCTTGTAGACGACGCCGTCGATGTCGAAGGGCAGGCTGTCCCGCTCCTGGCCGACTGCCTGGTGATAGGCCACCAGCTCATCCGCGCCCGTCGCCACCTGCGTGCGCGGTGACACCGGAAAACCCCAGGAGCGCAAGGTCAGCAGCACCTGAAAATGCGTATCGAACGAAGGGCCGCCCTGATCCGGCGGCGTCATCTCGCCCCAGCCGTAGGCGAAGAAGCTCAAAGGGCGCTGCCGGGCGATGCCGGGATCAAGCTGGCGCACCGCACCGGCCGCGGCATTGCGCGGGTTGACGAAGGTCTTCTCGCCCTTCGCACCCTTTGCGATTTTCTCGCGCTGCTGATCGTTGAGCCTTTCGAAATCGTCGCGGCGCATGTACACCTCGCCTCGAACCTCCAGCACCGCGGGCGCATCCTTGGGCAGCCGCAGCGGAATCTGCCCAATGGTGCGGATGTTCTGGGTGGCGTCCTCGCCGATTTCGCCGTCCCCGCGCGTCGCCGCCTGGACCAGCACGCCGTTTTCATAGCGCAGGTTCAGCGCCAGTCCGTCGAACTTGAGCTCGGCAACGTACTCGATCGGAGGGTCGGCCTCCTTCAGGCCCAGTTCGCGGCGCACCCGCCCATCGAAGTTGCGCGCGCCGGTGGCCTCGATGTCGGTCTCGGTGCGGATCGACAGCATCGGCACCTTGTGGCGGACCTTGGCGAAGACGTCGAGCGCCTTGGCTCCCACGCGCTGCGTTGGCGAATCGGGCGTCAGCAGTTCCGGATGCTGCGTTTCGAGTTCCTGCAGCTCGCGAAACAGCCGGTCGTACTCGGCATCGGGAATCTCCGGCTCGTCGAGCACGTAGTAGCGATGCGCATGGTGGTGCAGCAGTTCGCGCAGCGCGTCCACGCGTTCCTGGGTCTTGGGCGTGGCGGCCATGGCGAGTGCGGTCGGCAGCGAACTGCCTGCTTCAGGAGAACAGCCGGCGCGCCAGCGGCGAGCCGGCCGACAGGTCGCGCGCATCCAGCGTGTCGTACAGCTTTTCCAGGTCGGCACCGATCACATCCAGCCCTTCGACGCGGATCACCTCGCCATTGTCGTCGGTGATGATGCCTTCCATCGATGCGGCCAGCGCGACAGCGGCGTCGCGCATGCGCACGAACGGCTGCTCCGCGCGGTCGACCTGGGGCACGTCGAGGCTGAGCGTGAGCTCGCGCAGCGCCGACTGCGCAGGATCGTCGGCCAGGGCCGCCTGCGTGTCGAAGGAAAGGCCCAGCACCGGCGGCGACCCCGCCGAGCCCGCCGGCAGCACCATGCGCCCCGGGATGGCGCCTGGCACGAAGCCCAGGCGCGCCGCGTACTGCTGGACATAGCCGGGGCTCCAGGCGGCGTTTTTGGCGCGCAGCGTGAAACCGAGCTGCGCATCGTGGCCGCTGGCGAACTGGTCGAGCTCGCGGGCACGCGCCACCTCGTCGAGCATTTCGGGAAACTCCGGTGAGCCGTTGATGGCGTCGGCAAAGGCCTGCGCCTTCATGACGAATTCGGAGTACTCGATCTCGTTCAGCGCGCCGGTGCGGTTGGCCAGTTGGACGCCGGCCTGGAAGGCCGTGTAACGCTGACCCGCCTGCGGCATCTCCCAGTGCTGGTCAGCGTCGTTCCAGCCTTCAACGGCAAACGGCTTGCTGCCCGCCCGACGGGTCGGCGGCATCGCGGCCAGGGCGGCATCGCCGGAGACGGGCGACTCGAGCGCGATGGGCGCGATGACGTCGATCAGCGCATCCAGTCCCGGCTTTTTCTCCATCACCGGCAAGGGCGAATCGAGGTCGAGGTCGAATACCGGTTCCGCGCGACCGGCCAGCGGCAGCGGATCGGCCGCCAGCGCCGCCTCCGGCTGGCGCGGCTCGTTGCGGCGGGTGTTCCAGGCGTTGTAGGCCACCAGCAAGGCCAACAGCAGACCTCCGAGAATGGCCAGCCCGATGGTGAAGCTGCTCATATCGGACATCCGGTCAGGCGGCCTCGGCCATCGAAACAGCCGATTCCATGTCCACCGCCACGATGCGCGAGACGCCCTGCTCCTGCATGGTCACGCCGATCAGCTGCTCGGCCATCTCCATGGCGATCTTGTTGTGGCTGATGAAAAGGAACTGGGTTTCGCGGCTCATGGCGGTGACCAGCTTGGCATAGCGCTCCGTGTTTGCGTCGTCCAGCGGCGCGTCCACCTCGTCCAGCAGGCAGAACGGTGCTGGATTGAGCTGGAAAATCGCGAACACCAGCGCAATGGCCGTCAGCGCCTTCTCGCCGCCCGACAGCAGGTGGATGGTCTGGTTCTTCTTGCCCGGTGGCTGGGCCATGACCTGCACGCCCGAGTCGAGGATTTCGTCGCCGGTCATCACCAGCCGGGCGTTGCCGCCGCCGAACAGCTCGGGGAACATCTTGCCGAAGTGTTCGTTGACGATGTTGAACGTGCCGGCCAGCAGTTCGCGGGTTTCGCCGTCGATCTTCTTGATGGCGTCCTCCAGCGTCACCATGGCTTCATTCAGGTCGGCCGATTGGGCATCCAGGAACTGCTTGCGTTCGCGGGCCGTCGTCAACTCGTCCAGCGCGGCCAGGTTCACCGCCCCGAGCGCGGCAATTTCGCGGTGCAGCCGGTCGATGTCGCCCTGCATGCCGCCCAGGCGGACCTTGCCGTCCTCGACCGACCTGGCCACGGCTTCCAGGTCGGCCTGTGCATCCGTCAGCAGCTGGGTGTACTGCTCGAAGCCGAGGCGCGCGGCCTGCTCCTTCAGCTGGAATTCGGTGATGCGCTGGCGCAGCGGGTCGAGCTCGCGCTCCAGGCTGAGCCGCCGCTCGTCGCTGGCGCGCAGCTTGGCGGTGAGGTCGTCGTACTCGCTGCGCTTGGCGCCCAGCCCCTGTTCGCGTTCGAGCTTCAGAGCCAATGCGCTCTGCAGGCCGGCCTGGGCCGCGGCGTCCGTCAGGCGGGACAGCTCTTCACGGGCGCGCTCTTCCTCCGAGGCAATCGACTGGGCCTGCTGCGATGCCGTTTCGATGGCACGCTGCAGCTCGGCCTTGCGTGCCTCCACCGAGCGCTGGGAAAACTGCGCTTCCTGGGCCTGGCGCTCCAGGCTGCGCTGCTGCTCGCGGCATTCGGCCAGCTTGCGCTCGGCTTCGATCACGCGGTCGCCAAGCTGGGCATGGCGCTCCTGGCTGTCGGCCAGCTGCATGTCGAGTTCCTCGAAGCGGCCCTCGGCAGTGACTCTGCGCTCCTGCAGCTCCTCCAGCGAGGCGTCGACCTCCGCCAGGTCGCCGGCGATCTGCTCGCTGCGGGCGCGGGTCTGCTCGGCCAGCTGCGTCAGCCGCAAGGTTTCGACCTGCAGCTCGTGGGCGCGGCTTTGCGTCTCGGCGGCTTCCCGCCGCGCGGACACCAGCCGCTGCGATGCGTCGGTATAAGCCGCCTCGGCCCGAACCAGGGCCGAGCGCGCCTCTTCGGCGATCAGCGCCTGCGCGCGCAATTGCTTCTCGAGGTTCTCGATCTCCTGCTGGCGCGCCAGCAGGCCCGCCTGCTCGGAGTCCTGCGCGTAGAAGCTGACGCTGTGGGCGGTGACGGCATGGCCGCTCTTCACGAAGATCACTTCGCCGGCCTGCAGCTTGTCGCGCGCGGCCAGGGCATCCTCGAAACTCTGGGACGTGTAGCAGCCATGCAGCCAGTCCGACAACAAGGCCTTCTGCCCGGCGTCGTTCAGCCGCAGCAGGTCGGCCAGGCGCGGCAGCGTCGAGGCGCCCTCCGGTGCGCTCGCCAATGGCGGGCTGTAGAACGCCAGCTTGGCCGGCGGTGCGTCGGCGCCGAACGCCCGAACCATCTCCAGGCGCGACACCTCGAGCGAATTCATGCGCTCGCGCAGCGCGGCCTCGAGCGCGTTCTCCCAGCCCTGTTCGATGTGGATGCGGCTCCACAGGCCCTGCAGGCCTTCCAGCCCATGCTTGGCCAGCCAGGGCCGCAACTTGCCGTCCGTCTTGACCTTTTCCTGCAGCGCCTTGAGCGCCTCCATGCGCGCCGACAGGTCGGCCTGCTTGTGGCTTTCGGTGTTGACGGCCTGTTGCCGGACGCGCCGGTCGTCGTCGAGCTGCGGCACCTGGTCCTGCAACTCGTGCAGCCGGGCGTCGGCGGTCTCGGCCGCCTCCTGGGCGGCCGCCAGCTGCGACTGCAGGTTGGTGAGGCGCACTTCGTCGGGAGCCGCCAGGGCATTGCGGTCGGCCATAAGCCGCTCGCGCCGCTGCTCGAGCTGGCGCGACTGCTCCTCGATGTTGCGCTGATCGGCGGCCAGCACCTGGATCTGCTGCTGCACCTGGGAGACGTTCCCGCGCTGCTCGCCTGACCGGGCCTGCGCCTGGCGCAATGCTTCCTCGAGGTCAGGCAGCTGCTGGGCCTGTTCCTCGACCTGGGCGGCCAGCAGCATGGCTTTTTCTTCGGCGTCAACCCCTTGCGCGGCCAGCGTCTCGGTCTCGGACAGCGCTTCGTCCCTGCGCGCAGCCCATTGGCCGGTCTGTTCTTTCAGTTGCACCAGACGCTGTTCGACCCGCTGGCGGCCCTCGACCACGAAGCGGATCTCGGCTTCCAGCCGGCCGACTTCGGCGCTGGCCTCGTAGAGCTGGCCCTGCGCCTGATTGACCTGGTCGCCGGCGGCGTAATGAGCCTGGCGGATGGTTTCCAGGTCGCTTTCGACACGGCGCAAGTCGGCCACGCGCGATTCGAGGTCGTTCACCGATTTCTCGGCGTCGGCCTTCACCTTGGCCTGGTCCGCTTCGCTTTCGGCGCGCTTCAGGAACCACTGCTGGTGCTGCTTGAGTGTCACTTCCGACTGCAGCGTGTTGTACAGCTGGGCCACCTCGGCCTGCTTTTCCAGCTTGTCGAGGTTGGAATTGAGCTCGCGCAGGATGTCCTCGACGCGAGTCAGGTTCTCGCGCGTGTCCGAAAGCCGGTTTTCGGTCTCGCGGCGGCGCTCCTTGTACTTGGAGACACCCGCGGCTTCCTCCAGGAACAACCGCAGCTCCTCGGGTTTGGACTCGATGATGCGGCTGATGGTGCCCTGGCCGATGATGGCGTAGGCGCGCGGGCCCAGCCCGGTGCCCAGGAACACGTCCTGCACGTCGCGCCGGCGTACCGGCTGGTTGTTGATGTAGTAGCTGGAGGTGCCGTCGCGAGTCAGGACGCGCTTGACAGCGATCTCGGTGAACTGGGCCCATTGGCCGCCGGCGCGGTGGTCGGCGTTGTCGAAGACCAGTTCCACCGACGAGCGCGACGACGGCTTTCGGCTGGTGGTGCCGTTGAAGATCACGTCCTGCATCGATTCGCCGCGCAGCTCGCTGGCGCGCGACTCGCCCAGCACCCAGCGCACGGCATCCATGATGTTGGACTTGCCGCAGCCGTTGGGGCCTACGACGCCCACCAGCTGGCCCGGCAACATGAAGTTGGTGGGTTCGGCGAACGACTTGAACCCGGATAACTTGATGGAATTGAGACGCACGGCCCTGCCTGGTGATGCTACGGATGGAAGCGCCGGCCCCTGACCGGCAAGTGGCAGGGATGATACCGTGCCGCGGCCGCGCTTCCCGCGGGCGGCTCCCCGGGAAAAGCCGGGTGCCGCCTTGCAACCAGGCGTAAACCAGCGCGCATGGCCGGGGAAGGCCCTGGCACAACCGGGAGATGGCAGGCAAAGTCCGAATCGGCGTCTCCGGCTGGCGCTACTCACCCTGGCGCGGCAACTTTTATCCACCTAAGCTGGCCCAGGCCCGCGAACTGGAATACGCGGCAAGCATATTCCCCTCGATCGAGCTCAATGGCTCGTTCTATTCGCTGCAGCGGCCCTCCAGCTACGCCATGTGGTCCCGGCAGACGCCACCCGGCTTCGTGTTCGCTGTGAAGGGCGGGCGCTACATCACCCACATGCTGCGGCTGCGCAATGCCCACACGGCACTGGCCAACTTTTTTGCTTCCGGCCTGTTCGAGCTGGGCGACAAGCTGGGGCCTATCCTGTGGCAGTTTCCGCCCAACCTGCCGTACGACGCCGATCTGTTCGAAGCCTTCTTCGAAAGCCTGCCGCGCACCGCCATGGCGGCAGCTGCCTTGGCGCAAGACCGCGACCAGCGGCTGCGGGGGCGCGAATCGCTCCGCCCGGATGCCGACCGGCGCCTGCGCCACGCGGTGGAGGTACGGCACGAGAGTTTCGTCGACCCCGCGTTCATCGCCCTGCTGCGCAAATACCGCATCGCCTGGGTGGTGGCCGACACGCCCCGGCCCTGGCCGCTGTTCGAGGACGTCACGGCCGATTTCATCTACATGCGGCTGCACGGGGCGACCGAGCTTTACCTGAGCCGCTACACCGGCGAGCAGCTCGATCGCTGGGCCGAATGCATCCGGGCCTGGGCGGTCGGCGGCCAGCCGGCCGGCGCGCGCCTGATCTGCGAAACGCCGCCTCCCAGGCGCGCTGCGCGCGACGTCTACTGCTATTTCGACAACACGGACAAGCTGCACGCGCCCGACAACGCCATGGAGTTGATGTTCAAGCTCGGATTAAGGGACCGGCCTACCCTGGATGAAGGCGGCGCGCCGGCCGCCGCGCGGGACCGATAATCGAGCCATGAATCCCCTATTGGCCCGGCTGCAGCCCTACCCTTTCGAGCGCCTGCGGCAGCTTTTTGCGGGCGTGACGCCCAATACCGACTATGCGCCCATCAGCCTGGGCATCGGCGAGCCCAAGCACCCGACCCCTGAATTCATCAAGCAGGCCCTGGTCGAATCGCTGGGCGGCCTGGCCAGCTATCCGGGAACGGCCGGCGAGCCGCACCTGAGAGAGTCATTTCGCCGCTGGCTGATGGGGCGCTATGGCCTGGCGCTGGACGCCAACACCCAGATGCTGCCGGTGAACGGCTCACGCGAGGCACTGTTCGCGTTTGCCCAGACCGTGATCGATCCGGGTCGCGAGGTTTTAGTGGTGTGCCCCAATCCCTTCTATCAAATCTACGAGGGCGCGGCCATCCTCGCAGGCGCGCAGCCCTACTACGCGCCCAGCGACCCCGCCCGCAACTTTGCCGTCGACTGGGAGAGCGTGCCGGCCGGCGTCTGGGCGCAGACCCAGCTGCTGTTCGTCTGCTCGCCGGGCAACCCCACGGGGGCGGTGATGCCGCTGGCCGAGTGGGAAAAACTGTTCGCCCTGTCGGACCGCTTCGGATTCGTGATCGCCTCCGACGAGTGCTACAGCGAGATCTTCTTCGGCGCTGAGCCGCCGCTGGGCGGCCTGCAGGCCGCGGCCAGGCTGGGCCGGGCGAATTTCCGCAACCTGGTGTCCTTCACCAGCCTGTCCAAGCGCAGCAACGTTCCGGGCCTGCGCAGCGGCTTCGTGGCCGGCGACGAGGCCCTGATCCGCAAATTCCTGCTGTACCGCACCTACCACGGCAGCGCAATGAGCCCCGTCGTGCAAAAAGCCAGCATCGCGGCCTGGGGCGACGAGCAGCACGTCGAGGCCAACCGCGCGCTTTACCGGGAGAAATTCGCCCAGGTCACGCCCCTTCTGGGCCCCGTGCTGGACGTGAAACTGCCCGATGCCGGCTTCTACCTGTGGGCTGGCGTGCCCGGAAGCGACATCGACTTCGCGCGGGAATTGCTGGCTCAATACAATGTCACCGTGTTGCCGGGCAGCTATCTCGCCCGCGAGAGCGGCGGCAAGAACCCCGGCGCCGGCCGCATCCGTATGGCCCTGGTGGCGCCAACCGCGGAATGCGTGGAAGCCGCGCAACGCATCGTCCAGTTCGTCCAGTCCAGACTGAAATAAATCAAATGACCCAACAGCTCCAGCAGATCATCGACGCCGCGTGGGACAACCGCGCCAACCTGTCCTCCAAGTCCGCGCCCAAAGAGGTGGCCGACGCCGTGGAGCACGTGATTTCGGAAATGAACAAGGGCCAGCTTCGCGTGGCCACCCGCGAAGGCGTGGGCCAGTGGACCGTGCACCAATGGGTCAAGAAGGCCGTGCTGCTGTCGTTCCGCCTGAAGGACAACGAGATCATGCGGGCCGGCGACCTGGGCTTCTACGACAAGGTGCCCACCAAGTTCGCTCACCTCACGGCTGAAGAGATGGCTGCCACGGGCGTGCGCGTGGTGCCGCCGGCCGTCGCCCGCCGCGGCAGCTTCGTGGCCAAGGGCGCGATCCTCATGCCCAGCTACGTGAACATCGGCGCCTATGTCGACGAAAACACGATGGTGGACACCTGGGCCACCGTGGGCTCGTGCGCGCAGATCGGCAAGAACGTGCACCTCTCCGGCGGCGTCGGCATCGGCGGCGTGCTGGAGCCGGTGCAGGCCGGCCCCACCATCATCGAGGACAACTGCTTCATCGGCGCCCGCTCCGAGGTGGTCGAGGGCGTGATCGTCGAAGAGAACTCGGTGATCTCGATGGGCGTGTACATCGGCCAGAGCACCAAGATCTACGACCGCGCCACCGGCGCCGTCACCTATGGCCGCATCCCGGCCGGCTCTGTAGTGGTGTCGGGCAACCTGCCCAGCGCCGATGGCAAGTACAGCCTCTACTGCGCAGTGATCGTCAAGCGGGTGGACGCGCAGACGCGGGCCAAGACCTCGCTCAACGACCTGCTGCGCGACTGATTTACCGACAAGAAGCACCGAGAGGCACCCCATGAGCACGATGGAAAGAATTCTCCGCCTGATGGGCGAGAAGAAAGCGTCAGACGTCTACCTGTCGGCTCATGCGCCCGCCCTGATCAAGATCAACGGGCAGTGCCTGCCGATCAACAACCAGTTGCTGCCCGCCGATGCGCCACTGGCCCTGCTGGCCGAGGTGCTGCCGGCCAAGCGCATGGAAGAGCTGGAGCAAACCGGCGAGCTGAACATGGCGCACGCGATCCCCGGAGTCGGCAATTTCCGGGTATCGGCGATGCGCCAGCGCGGCACCTACGCCGCCGTGATCCGCTACATCACCACCGAGATTCCGCCGCTGGCGTCGCTCTCGGTGCCGCTGATCCTGGGCGACCTGATCATGGAGAAACGCGGGCTGCTGCTGATGGTCGGCTCCACCGGCGCCGGCAAGAGCACGACGCTGGCCTCGATGATGGACTTTCGCAACGAGAAGGTGTCGGGCCACATCCTCACCATCGAAGACCCGGTCGAATTCCTGTTCGTCAACAAGAAATCGGTGGTCAACCAGCGCGAGGTGGGCAGCGACACCCAATCGATGCAGACGGCCTTGAAGAACGCGCTGCGGCAGGCGCCGGACGTGATCCTGGTCGGTGAAATCCGCGACCGCGAAACCATGTCGGCCGCCATTGCCTATGCCCAGTCGGGCCATCTGTGCCTGGCCACCATGCACGCCAACAACAGCTACCAGGCACTCAACCGCATCCTGTCGTTCTATCCGGTCGAAGTGCGCCCCACCATGCTGGGCGACCTGGGCGCCGCGTTGAAGGCCGTGGTGTCGCAGCGGCTGCTGCGCACGGTGCACGGCGGCCGCGCCCCGGCGGTCGAGGTGCTGCTCAATACCAAGCTGATTTCCGAGCTGATCGAAAAAGGCGACTTCTCGGGCATCAAGGAAGCCATGGAAAAGTCGATGGCCGAGGGCTCGCAGACTTTCGAGCAGGACATCGCGCGCCTGATCATAGAAGGCACCGTCGACAAAAAGGAAGGGCTGGCCCACGCCGACTCCCCGACCAACCTGCAGTGGCGCCTGCAGAACGACTTTTCGGCGAAAGACCTCGACCAGACGGAGGACGGCGCCTCGGAGGAAGACATGGCCGACGAGCCCTCGTTCACCGAAATCACGCTCGACGTGAAACACTGAGCGGCAGCCACCCATGAGCCGAGCGCTGCACCTGACCGAACAACTCATTTCGCGCCGCTCGGCCACGCCCGACGACGCCGGTTGCCAGCGGATCCTGGCCGAGCGCCTGGCGCCGCTGGGCTTCACCTGCGAAACCATCGTCAGCGGGCCGGAGAATTTCCGGGTGACCAACCTTTGGGCCAAGCGGCCGGGCACGCTGGAAAGCACGGCGGGCGCCGGGCGCACGCTGGTCTTCGCCGGCCACACCGACGTGGTGCCCACCGGCCCATTGGATCAATGGACCAGCGACCCGTTCACGCCCTCGCATCGCGACGGCAAGCTGTACGGCCGCGGCGCGGCAGACATGAAGACCTCCATCGCCGCCTTCGTGGTGGCCGTCGAGGAGTTCCTGGCCGCCAGACCCGAGCCGGCGCTTTCGCTGGCGCTGCTGATCACGAGCGATGAGGAAGGCCCGGCCCTGGACGGGACGGTGGTGGTATGCCAGCAGCTCAAGGCGCGTGGCGAACGGCTGGATTACTGCATCGTGGGCGAGCCCAGCTCGGTCGAGCGCGTCGGCGACATGATCAAGAATGGACGGCGCGGCAGCCTGAGCGGCAAGCTCACCATCAAGGGTGTCCAGGGGCATATCGCCTATCCGCAACTGGCCAGGAACCCCATCCACCTGGCACTGCCCGCGTTGGCCGAGTTGGCTACCATTGAATGGGATTGGGGCAACGATTACTTCCAGCCGACCAGCTGGCAGGTCAGCAACATCCACAGCGGCACGGGCGCCACCAACGTGATCCCCGGCACGGTGGTGGTCGATTTCAATTTTCGCTACTGCACCGAAGCCACGCCCGAGGGCCTGAAGAAGCTGGTGCACGAGGTGCTGGATCGCCATGCGCTCGACTACCATCTCGATTGGGTATTGGGCGGCCTGCCCTTTCTCACCACGCCGGGCGAGCTGGTCGGGGCCATCGGAGAGGCCATCCGCAGCGAGACTGGCATCGAAACCGAGCTGTCCACCACCGGCGGCACCAGTGATGGGCGCTTCATCTCGCAGATCTGCCCGCAACTGGTCGAGTTCGGCCCGGTGAACGCCAGCATCCACAAGATCGACGAGCATGTGACGGTGGCCGACATCGAGCCGCTGAAGAACATCTATCGCCGCACGCTCGAGAATCTCGAGGCGGGGGCACGCGGCGCGGCATGACACTCCTGGAACTTGTCGAGGCGAGCGCCGCACGGCTCGCCGACGCGGGCGTTGCGTTCGGCCATGGCACCGACAACGCTTTCGACGAGGCCTGCTGGCTGGTGCTCTGGCAGCTGGGCCTGCCGCTGGACGACCTCGACGGTGTGGCCGACATGGCCATCTCGCCCGAACAGGCCGACACGGTACGCGAGCTGGTGGGAGAGCGAATCCGCAGCCGCAAGCCTGCCGCCTACCTGACGCGTGAGGCCTGGCTGCAGGGCGTTCCCTTCTATATCGATGAACGCAGCATCGTGCCGCGCAGCTTCATCGCCGAGTTGCTCACCGACGGCGCCATCGATCCCTGGCTGGGCGAGCACACGCGCCGGGTGCTCGATTTGTGCACCGGCAACGGCAGCCTGGCCGTGCTGGCTGCGATGGCCTGGCCCGAGATCGAGGTCGATGCCGCGGACATCTCGGCGGCGGCGCTGCAGGTTGCACAGATCAACGTGGACAGGCATGGCCTGGCCCAGCGCATCCGCATCCTTCAATCCGATGGACTGCGGTCTTTGCCAGGCCCCTACGAACTGATTCTCTGCAACCCGCCCTATGTGAACACCGACAGCATGGCGCAGCTGCCCGATGAGTTCCGGGCCGAGCCCGCGCTGGCGCTGGCCGGCGGCGCCGACGGAATGGATTTCGTTCGCGGCCTGCTGCGCGATGCGGCTTCGCGCCTGAGCGAGCACGGCGTGCTGGTGCTGGAAATCGGCAACGAACGGGCGCATTTCGAAGCCGCCTTCCCGCGGCTGGAAGTGGTCTGGCTCGACACCAGCGCCGGCGAAGACCAGGTGCTGCTGGTCACGCGCGAGAGCCTGCTGCAGGGCCCTGGCGCACCTGCAGCGCTATTACCCGATTCCGGGCGCCTGAGCCCGGGATGACAAGATCATGAGCAAACAAGACATCACCACCCGCATCCTTCACGCCGACCGACTGGGCGGCATCGAACACGGCGCCGTGCTCAAGCCATTGCACATCGCAACTGCTTACGGCTATGACACCGCCGAGGAACTGACTGCCGTTTTCCAGGGCCGCCAGCGCGGCCACGTCTATGGGCGCCAGGGCAATCCGACCACCAGCGCGCTGGAAGCCAAGATCAGCCTGATGGAAGACGCCGTCGGCACCGTGTGCTTCGCCACCGGCATGGCCGCCATCTGCGCCACCATGACGGCCCTGCTGAAGAAAGGCGACCATGTCGTCGCCAGCCGCTTCCTGTTCGGCAACACAGCCAGCTGGCTGAACACGCTCGCCCAGCTCGGGTGCGAGGTGACCCTGGTTGACGCCACGCAGGCGGCGAACGTCGAAGCCGCGTTGCGGCCCGAGACCCGCCTGGTGTTCGTCGAGACCGTGGCCAACCCGCGCACGCAAGTCGCCGACCTGGCGGGCATCGGCCAGCTGTGCACGCAGCGCGGCCTGCTCTACATCGTGGACAGCACCATGTCCACGCCGCACCTGTTCCAGCCCAAGTCGGTCGGCGCTTCGCTGGTGATGCATTCGCTCAGCAAGTCGATCTGCGGCCATGGCAACGCGCTGGGCGGATCGATCTCGGACACCGGCCTGTACGACTGGAGCAGCGACCCGCGCGTGCTGCCGGCCTACCGCCAGGGATCGGCCACGGGCTGGGGGCTGCTGCAGATTCGCAAGAAGGGCCTGCGCGACATGGGTGCCACGCTCAGCGCCGAGCACGCCCACCGCATCGCCGCCGGCGCCGAGACGTTGGGCCTGCGCATGGAGCGCGCCTGCGCCAACGCGCAGTCGCTCGCGCTCTGGCTGGAGGCCCAGCCGCTGGTCACCCGGGTTCACTATCCGGGGCTGGCGAGCCATCGGCAACACGAAAGGGCACGGTCCCTGTTCAAGCATTCGGGCGCACTGCTGAGCTTTGAAACGGTCGAAGGCGTCGATCCGTTCGAGGTGCTTAATGCGCTGGCCTTGGTCATCAAGTCGAGCCACCTGGGCGACAACCGCACCTCGGCCCTGCCGGTCGCGCGTACGATCTTCTGGGAAATGGGCGCGCAGCAGCGCGAGAGCATGGAGATCGCCGATTCGCTGATCCGGCTGTCGGTGGGAATCGAAGCGCTCGACGACCTGCTGGCCGATTTCTCTGAAGCATTCGCCAAGTTGGGTAAGCAGTGATCATTCTTCGCAACCTGGTCCTTCGCCGCAGCGCGAAGGTGCTGCTGGACCACGTGTCCGTCACCTTGAATCCCGGCGAAAAGATCGGGCTGGTCGGGCGCAACGGCGCCGGCAAGTCCACCTTGTTCGGCCTCATCAACGGCACCCTGCACGAGGACGGCGGCGACTTTTCGATGCCCTCGCAGTGGCGGCTGGGCCAGGTCGCGCAGAACATGCCGGAGACCGACGAATCGGCCACCGACTTCGTGCTGGCCGGCGACACGCGCCTGCTGGAGCTGCGCCAGGCGCTGGTTCACGCCGAAGCACGCCATGACCAGGACATGGACAACGCCGAGCTGGGCATGGAGATTGCCCATCTGCACTCCGACCTGGCCGATGCCGGCGAGCACGACGCAGTGCCGCGCGCGCAGGCACTCATCCTGGGCCTGGGCTTCAAGTCGGGCGAGCTGTACCAGCCGGTCAACAGCTTCTCGGGCGGCTGGCGCATGCGCCTGCAACTGGCGCGCGCCCTGATGTGCCCCTCCGACCTGCTGCTGCTGGACGAGCCTACGAACCACCTGGATTTGGACGCGCTGGTGTGGCTGGAAGCCTGGCTGAAGCGCTATGCCGGCACGATGATCGTGATCAGCCACGACCGCGAGTTCCTGGATGCGGTGACCAACGTCACGCTGCACATCGAGCGCCAGCAGCTCACCCGCTACGGCGGCAACTACAGCGCATTCGAGACCTTGCGTGCGCAACAGCTGGAACTGCAGCAGTCGGCCTTTTCCAAACAGAAGGAAAAGATCGCCCACCTGCAGAAATTCATCGATCGCTTCAAGGCCAAGGCCTCCAAGGCCAAGCAGGCCCAAAGCCGCGTCAAGGCGCTCGAGCGCATGGAGAAGATCGCGCCGGTACTGGCGGATGCCGACTTCACCTTCGAGTTCAAGGAGCCGGCGAATCTGCCGAACCCGATGCTGGCGATCAGCGATGGGGTGTTTGGGTATCTGCCTCTTGCCGAGATGCCCCCATCCCAACCCTCCCCCGCAGGGGGAGGGAGCAAGGCAAAAGAGGAAGGGGGCAGCTCTTCATCCCCTCCCCCTTTGGGGGAGGGTCAGGGTGGGGGCACGCTCGCGCCCAAAGTCATCCTCCGCAACGTCAGCCGCTCCGTCATGGCCGGCCAGCGCATCGGCATCCTGGGCGCCAACGGCCAGGGTAAATCAACGCTGGTCAAGACCATCGCCCGTGACATTCCGGCGCTGGGCGGCACCATCACCGAGGGCAAGGGCCTGAACATCGGCTACTTCGCCCAGCAGGAGCTCGACGTGCTGCGCCCGCAGGACACGCCGCTGGAGCACATGTTCCGGCTGGCGCGCGAAGCCGGGCCCAACTCCGGCGAGTCGGGGCGCGAGCAGGACTTACGCAATTTCCTGGGCACGTTCAATTTCAGCGGCGACATGGTCAAGCAGACCGTCGGCACCATGAGCGGCGGCGAAAAAGCCAGGCTGGTGCTGGCGATGATGGTCTGGCAGCGGCCCAACCTGCTGCTGCTGGACGAGCCGACCAACCACCTGGACCTGGCCACGCGCGAAGCCCTGTCGATGGCCTTGAACGAGTTCGAGGGCACCGTGATGCTGGTGAGCCACGACCGAGCGCTTCTGCGTGCCGTCTGCGACGAGTTCTGGCTGGTCGGCCGCGGCAAGATCGAGCCCTTCGATGGCGACCTGGACGACTACCAGCGCTACCTGCTCGATGAGTCCAAGCGACTGCGCGAGCAGGCGCGGCAAGACAGTGCGGCGGCGGCCGGGTCCGAGCCGGCGCAGACAACGCTTCAGCCCGCGGTGGCAACTTTGCCGGCACCTTCTGCTCTGCCCGCCCTGTCTCCACAGGAGCAGCGCAAGCAGGACGCGCAGCAACGCCAGCAGGCGGCCAGCCGCGCCAAGCCGCTCAAGCGCGAACTGGAGCAGGCCGAAAAGCGGCTGGCTCAGCTCAACGACGACAAGTCGGCGCTGGAGGCCAGATTGGCTGCACCGCTCCCCGCCGCCGAGATCGCCCACGCCGGCAAGCAGCTGAAGGCCGTCAACGACGAGCTGCGCAACCTGGAAGAGCGCTGGCTTGAGTTGCACGACCAGATCGATAACATGGCGTGATCCAACGGCTCCATTGAACCATTCATGCCCACGGCCCTGCAACTCGCCGACAACAACCCGATCCTGATCGATGCGGTGCGCCGCAGCCGCAAGCTGCTGAACCGGCGGGCGCTGGTGGGCGCCGCCGCCAGCACCGTGCCGGTGCCCGGTCTCGACTGGGCTGTCGACGCGGCCTTGCTGTCGCGCCTGGTGCCGGCCATCAACGCGGAATTCGGCCTCACGCCGGCTCAGCTCGATCTGCTGCCGCAGCACAAGCGCGAACAGGTGCAAAAGGCGCTGGCGATGGTCGGCTCGGTGCTGGTCGGCAAGTTCATCACGCGGGACCTGGTCATCCGCATGGCCCAAAGCATGGGCAGGCGCATGACGGTGAAGCAAGCCGCAAAGTACGTGCCGCTCGCCGGCCAGGCCGTGTCGGCTTTCATGGGCTACACCGCCATACGCTACCTGGGCGAGGAGCACATCAAGGACTGCGTCCGGGTGGCGCAGGCCGCACAGTTGCTGCTGCCGGCGCCGCCATTGCGCCTGCCGGCGGCGTGAAACCTCAGAGCGACAGCAGGCGCTGGAAGAACGAGCGGTAGCGGCGCAGCGCCACCCGCATGTTCTCGGTGGAGCCGCTGTCCTGGTCATCCAGCTGCGCGTCGAAGCGGTCACGCTCGTTGGCAAAGCTCTCGGCCAGGCTCTTCATGACCTGGGCGACCAATTCGTCGGCCTGCCGCACCGCCGCCTTCGGGTCGTCCACAAAACCGATCTGGACCGCATCCCAGCGCGATTGGAAGTCGCCCGCCATCTCGGGCGGAAACAGCGCGGCCAGAGGCTCGTCGTGAGCCCGGGGAGCGGCTTCCTCGCGCGGACTGCGGGCGACGGCGTCATCGCCCTGCGATTTCATGTCCTGATGCGGATCGGACTGCGTCCGCGTGGCCGCCACGAGATCTGCGGTGCCGAAGCTTCGTTCTTCCTGTTCCCTGCTCATGATCTGGCCTCCATGGGTTCGCTTGACTTGCCGGTACGGGTTTGCTGGGGCTGCTCGACTTCGAGCAGATCGTCGAACAACGCCCGGTAATGCACCACCGCCCTGCGCATCTCTTCGGTGTCAGCCTCGCCGCGCTGGTCTCGAATTGCGATCGCCTGGGCCGCGCGGTAGTGCTCGACCACGCGAGGATGATCGACCGAAATGTCGGCCGCCCGGCCTTCGAAGTCGGCCATGGGGTATCCGCGCTTGACCATCAGTTCCTGCACCAGGCCGTCGGCCTCCTGCAATGCGCCGCTGGGGTTGTCCACGAAGCGGCCCTGCAGCGCCCGCCAGGCCTGCGCGAAGCGATTGGCCTCGCCCGGTGGCAATGGCACGATGTTCAGCTTGGATACGCGCTTTTGCCGATTGGCGAGTTCCGCTTCCGCCTTGGGCCGGCTACCGAACTCGTCGACGGCGCGGTCATATTCCGGCCCGAAGCGCTGCTCGAGATCGCGTGATTTCCTCTTCTGGAACAGCATCCAGGCCGCCACCGCGATCAGTACCGCGATGATGGCCAGCACAGCCAGGGTTTGGGTGTCCATCGTCTCCATAGAAACTCTCCTTGCTGCGCGAGTGCGCAGGCCTACCTGGGCAATCTAGCTTTGGCAGTCACACGGCGATGTGGGAGACAAGCGCGCGCCGCGGCTGCGGCCGTCCTGTCGCGACGTAGGAGCAGTCATGCGCCGCGGTATCACCATGACCGCGCCGTCTCGGACTCAGCGCCGCGGCGGCAGAGTGGCCGATGCCATGCGCCTGGCGCGGTGCGCGCCGTATAGGTGCAGCGCCAGCCCGCCCAGCCCGAGGCCGATCGCATCGGCCAATAGATCGGCCCATTCAGCCGTGCGCCAAGACGTGAGGCCCTGCAGCACTTCGATGACCGCGCCGTACGCGAGCAAGCCCAGCAAGACGTGGACAGCACGGCCGGGATAGGCCAAGCCACCCAGCACGGCCAGCAACGCAAAGCCGAAGGCGTGGTTGGCCTTGTCCCAGCCGGTGGTGGGCATATCCGGCGCGGGCGGCAGCAGCGACAGCACGAGTACGGCGATCACGCAAAGCCAGAACAGCCAGCGCAGGCGAAAGATCGAAGCCAGGTTGCGGTTCATTGAGAGAGGAAATGTTGAAGAGATGGGGCCAGTGCTGCGAACGCTAATTTTGATGGCTTGTTCAACAATCGCCTTACGCTCGAGCAGAAAGTCCAGCCGGCGCGGCTTTGCGGCTCGACAGCAGAGAAAGTATCACGGTCGAGCTGGGCACAAGCTGTGTTTAACACTGTTGGTAACTTTGGGTAAACCCTGTGGACAATGCATGAGCCACATCGTCTGATGCACCCTCTGGATCAAAAATATGCGTGCTTCCATCGAACTTCTGCAGCAGTGGCGAGTAGCCAATCATTCCGCCATCACGGCGGAAAAAGAGATGCTGATCGCCTCCTTGGACTACCTGGCAGGCAAAGGCATCGAGCCCACCGATGCTGACCGCGAGCGAGCGCGACAGAAGCGCTTGGCAGCCGATGCCCTGTTCAAGACCACCATGACGCAGATTGCCAATGTGATGGCATTCCAGTCCGTGAAGCGCGGCGCAAAAAGGGAATACCTGGCCGGGTCGACGGCTCACGGAGGCAGCCAGCGGCTGCTCTGATCATCCGTCGCTGCCAAGGGTACGTGCGCTGCCGCACAGACTGGGCCGCTTGCAATGCGGAAGCTACGCAGGCATACGAAAGCACATCATGGCAACGCAGATCGCAATCCAGGACCGTTTCGAAGCTCTAGCCGCAAGCGCGCTGGAAGAGTTGATCGAAGACGTTGAAAAGCGCAATCGCGTAAGGGTCAGCGACCTCGAGGTTGCGCTGGTCCCCCAGGACGGTCACCTGGAGCCGCCGTCGGTCGAAGTGCACGTCACGGTGACACCTCGCCTCTAACCTGGCGCGGCCAAAAGAAAAAGAACCCGCTCGCATTGCTGCGGCAGGCTTTTCCATTCGATAGGCATGGGGTGGTAGGACGTACAAGATTCGAACTTGTGACCAACGGATTAAAAGTCCGCTGCTCTACCAACTGAGCTAACGTCCCAACGCAGCCCTTGCGGGCTCCTCATTTTCGCTGCACCTTGTTTCAAGCTGCAGCAAAGCCTATGATTATATCGTTGGAATCTGTGCCTTCGCGGCCAGACGGTCCAGCACGAAGCCCGCCGCGCATTGGCCGAAGGTGGCGGTGACGCTGACTACCGAGCCGTAGCCGTGGCAGTTCAGCGAGCCATCGCCTTCTATGGCGCACGACGGGTCGGGCGGGGCAACGGCTTCGCGGCTGAACACACAGGCGATGCCGATCTTCCTGCCTTCACGGGGCGCTGCATGGAATTTGCGCAGCCGATAGCGCAACTGCGCCAGCAGCGGGTCGTGGGTGGTGTTGGCCAGGTCGTCCAGGTCGACCTTGTGGGCCAGCCGCTTGCCGCCGGCCGCACCGACGCAGACGAACAGGGCCCGCCGGGTCAGTGCCCACGCGGCCATCGCCTCCTTGGCCTTGACCTGGTCGCAGGCGTCGATGACGGCATCGACGCCGGCCGGCAGCAATTGCGGCCAGTTGCCGGGTTCGACAAACTCTTCCACCTCGTGCACCTTGCACGCCGGGTTGATCTGGGCAATGCGGTGCCGCATGGCCTGCACCTTGGCCTGCCCCACCGTGCTGTCGAGCGCGTGGATCTGGCGGTTGATGTTGGACTCAGCCACGTGGTCCAGGTCGATCAACGTGATCTCACCGACGCCGCTGCGGGCCAGGGCCTCCGCAGCCCAGGAGCCGACGCCGCCGATGCCGACCACCGCCACGTGCGCTGCGCGGATAGCGGCCGCGCCCGCCATGCCGTACAGGCGCTCGAGCCCGCCGAAGCGGCGCTGCAGGTCGGCTGCTTCGTCGAGATGCGTCACGAAAAATCGAGGCGGGTCATCGCCCGATTTCCAGATCGGGCCTGATGGGGTGCGTCAGCGCAGGCGCGCCAGCCGCTCTTTGGCTGCCACGGCCGCTTCGGACTGCGGGTAGGCCTTGATCAGCTCGTCGAGCGTGCGGCGCGCGGCGGCGCTGTCTTTCAGCTCGATCTGGCAGTTGGCGATGGACAGCACGGCCTCGGGCGCGCGCGGGTGGTCCGGCGAGGCGGCCAGCATTGCGCGGAAATTGGCGATAGCGCCGCGGTAGTCGCGGTTGGCGTACTGCGCATTGCCCAGCCAGAAAATGGCGGTGGGCCGGAAGCCGCTTTGCGGGTAGCGCCTGATGAACTCGGCGAAAGCGGTCTGTGCGGCGGGAAACTCGCCGCGGCGGAAGATCGCCAGGGCTTCCTCGAATTCGCGCGCTTCGGCCGGATCGGCGATGAACTCGCGGCCATCCACCGACACCTTCGACGGCTCCACCTTGCGCAGGCGCTCGTCGACGCCCTGGACAATGTCTTTCTGCCGCTGCTGAATCTCGGCCATCGACCGCATCACCTGCTCGTTTTGCCCGGTGAGCCGGGCGATCTCGCCGCGCAGCGATTCGATCTGGGTCTGCAACTCCAGCAGGCTGCGGCGCATCTGCGCCGAATCCTGGCGGTGTTCCTCGGCCACGCGCTCGGCGGCTAGCCGGTTGGCTTCGACGCGCTGGCGCAGGTCGAGGATGGCCCGCCGGGCCTCGTCATCCTCGAACAGCGCTGCGGAAGCGCCGGAGGCCATGCCCAGGGTCAGCGCGGCCAGTCCGGCCAGCGCGGCGGGGCGCCAGAACGACAGGTGAAGGCAGGATCGGATGCTCATCAGCGGTAGACGATTTCAGCCCGGCGATTCTGGGCCCACGCCGCCTCGTCGCTGCCGGGGGCGGCGGGCTTTTCCTTGCCGAAACTCACGGCCTCGATCTGGCTGTCCGGCACGCCCAACAGGCCGAGCGCACGGCGCACGGCTTCGGAGCGGCGCTGGCCGAGAGCCAGGTTGTATTCGCGCCCGCCGCGCTCGTCGGTATGGCCTTCGATGGAGACCCGACGGCGGTTGTTGGCCTTCAGAAAACGCGAGTGGGCCTCGATCAGCGCCTGGAACTCGGGCTTGATGACGTAGCTGTCGTAATCGAAGTAGATGATGCGGGCCACATTGACGGGGCCGGCCGCCGTGGCGGCAGCCGAGTCGGTCACCACCGGCGCCACGCGGCTCTGCTCGCCGCCCGTGCCGCCTGGCTGGGCCGGAACGCTGGTGGCGCCTTTGTCTTCGACCGGTACGTCTTCGAGCGGCACGCTCGAGCAGGCGACCAGCGATACGGCAACAGCCAGAGCCAGGAATAGGCGGTTGAACATCCAATTACCTCTTGATAGTTTCATTGATTACTTGATTTTCATTTCTGGAAGGGACCCCAATCGGGCTCGCGGATATCACCGCCCTGTCCCGCCAGCCGGGCCTTGATCTTGCCATCGAGCGTGGTAGTCATCAGTGCTTCACGCCCATTTTGCCGCGTTGCGTAGACGATCAGGCGTCCGTTCGGCGCAAAACTCGGGCTTTCGTCGGCTCCCGTGTCGGTAATCGCGGTCACGCCGCTGGCGCCGAGCTCCATGACATGCAGCTTGAAAGCCCCGCCGACTCTGGAGATATAGGCCAGCCAACGCGCGTCCGGGCTGATCGCCGGTGAGATGTTGTAACTTCCGGTAAATGTGACGCGCTCGGGGCTGCCGCCACCTGCCGGCATCCGGTAAATCTGCGGTGCACCGCCCCGGTCGCTCACGAAATAGATGCTTCGGCCATCCGGCGAGTAAACGGGCTCGGTGTCGATGCCGGCCGATTGCGTCAGGCGCCGTGCCTCGCCTCCGGTCGAGGCGATGGTGTACAGCTGCGAGCCGCCGTCGCGGCTGAGCGTGACGGCCAGGGTGCTGCCGTCGGGCGACCAGGCCGGGGCGCTGTTGGAGCCGCGGAAGTTGGCGATCAGGCGGCGCTTGCCGCTGGCCACGTCGTGCACATAGACCACGGGTTTGCGCGATTCGAACGAGACGTACGCCAGCTGCCCGCCGGCCGCCGACCAGGCCGGCGAGATGATCGGCTCGCCGCTGGCCAGCGCCGACTGCGCGTTTTCGCCGTCCGAATCGGCCACCCACAGGTTGTAGCGATTGGCAGCCTTGGTGACGTAGGCGATGCGGGTCGAGAACACGCCCTTGTCGCCGGTGAGTTTCTCGTAGATGTAGTCGGCGATGCGATGCGCCGCCAGCCGCAGGTCGCCCGCGACGACCGCATAGCTCTGGCCGCCCAGGTCCTGGCCCTTCACCACGTCCCAGAGGCGAAAGCGCACGTCGAAGCGGCCGTCGGCCAGGCGCACCACGCTGCCCACGGCCAGCGAATCGGCGCCCTTCTGCCGCCAGGGCGTGACGTCGGGCCGGCTGCTTTCGTCCAGCGCCGCGCCGGTCGCATCGATGGCGCGGAACTGACCACTGCGCTCCAGGTCGGCCTGGACGATGGCGGAGATTTTCTGGGGCACCTGCCCTTCGCCGCGCAGGGGCGCGATGGCGATGGGCAATTGCGTCAGGCCGACGCCCGTCACCTCCACCCGGAACTGGGCAAAGGCCGGCAGCGCGGCGGCTCCCAGCAGGCCCACCATCTGGCGTCGCCGCCACAGCGCAGGAATATTCATGCTTCTTGGTCTTTCCATCAACGATTCAGTTCAGTCAACGTTCCGGCGGGGCCCAGTGCCAGCTCCGCCAGCCCGGCCTCGGCGCGCACCAGCGCGCCTTGCATGCGCCGCAGCACCCGCTCCCGGTTGCCCGATTCCTGGGCTCGGCTATTTTCCCTGTGCCAGAGGTGAAACACCTCCGTCGCGAAAAAGCCGTTCTTGCGCCGCAAGCCCTGGTGGTGCAGCCGCAGCACCAGGTCCGCATCTTCGTGGCCCCAGCCGGCAAAGCTTTCATCGAAGCCGTTCACCGCCTCGAAGTCACGATACCAGACCGCGAAGTTGCAGCTGCGGATGCCCTTCCATTGGAACTCATCTTGGATGCGGCGCGGGGCGGCCGGCCAGTAAAGAAGATGCGTCAATTTGTTAACGTCGCCTGCCAGGCGCAGCCGCAGCCAGTCGCGGGGCCGCAGCGTTTCCAGCCGAACGTCGCCGCGGGCCGCGCGATCGCTCAGACGTTGGCTCAGCAGGACCCGGCTGCCATTGACGAAGTGGCCACTTTGCGCCAGGGCGCGATGATGCGCGACGAAGCGAGGGCCAGGAATGCAATCGCCATCCAGGAACACCACGTAGTCGGCGTTGGCGTGCAGCGCGCCGAGGTTGCGAGCGCGCCCTGCGGTGAAGCCGGTGTCGGGATGCCAGACATGGCGCACTGGGCAATCGAACGCCGGCATGCCCTGGCGCACCGCCGCCACTTCGTCCGCGCGCGAGCCGTCGTCGGCGATCACCACCACCTCGTTGCGGCCGCATTGCGGTGCCAGGGACCGGAGCACCGCCAGCAGCGCGTCGGATCTGTTGTAGGTGAGAACGACGAAGGCCGTTCTCATCGTGCGGGGTCCGCCTCCGGGCGCTGCATCAGCCACAGTTTGATGTAGCGGTAATAAGTGCCCTGGGCGTTGGATATGGCCAGCGCCAGTCCCAGCCGCCCGTCGAGGAAGCCGCGCCTGAAAAAATAGGTTCTGGCAAAGGCCCAGAGACCATGGCCGACGGCCTTGCCCACCGAGCCCTTGACGCCCTTGCCGTGCAGCGCCTGCGCGCCGGCCGTCGAATAGCGATTCATCTTGTCCAGCACCGATTCGAAGTCGGCATAGCTCTCGTGCAGCAACTC
>JAKFEZ010000305.1:0-5926 GCA_036675435.1 Ramlibacter sp.
GTACTTGAGGGCCATGTTGGTGTTCTGCTCCGCCAGCAGGAAGGTCACCTTCTCGCGCAGGTTCAGGTCCTTCACGATCTCGAACACCTCCTCCACGATCTGCGGCGCCAGCCCCATCGAGGGTTCGTCCAGCAGCACGATGCTGGGATTGGCCATCAGGGCGCGGCCGATCGCGCACATCTGCTGTTCGCCGCCGGAGGTGTAGGCCGCCTGCGAGGTGCGGCGCTGCTTCAGGCGCGGGAAGTAGGTGTAGACCTTGTCCAGGTTGGCCGCGATCTCGCCGCGGTCCTTGCGGGTGTAAGAACCGGTGAGCAGGTTCTCCTCGATGGTGAGGTGGGCGAAGCAGTGGCGGCCCTCCATCACCTGCACCACGCCGCGCTGCACCAGGTCGGCCGGCGTGAGGTTCTCGATGCGCTCGCCGCGCAGCTCGATGGAACCCTTGGTGACGGCGCCGCGCTCGCCCTTGAGCAGGTTGGACACGGCCCGCAGCGTGGTCGTCTTGCCCGCGCCGTTGCCCCCGAGCAGCGCCACGATGCCGCCTTCGGGCACCTGCAGCGACACGCCCTTGAGCACCAGGATCACGTGGTTGTAGATGACCTCGATGCCGTTGACGTTGAGGACGATGTTGGGTGTCATAGGTAGGTCTTCAAGGCTGGGGTGGGGGCGCTGTCGCGAGCGCCCCCACCCCAACCCTCCCCCGCCGGGGGGAGGGAGGGAGTTCAGGTCACATCAGGACTGGCAGTCGGCGACCGTCCTGCGCTGCATCTTCTTGTCGGCGAGATACTTCTCCGCGCCGGCCTTCACCATCGGCTTGATGATCTGCTCGTCGGCCTGGTACCAGTCGCTCGAGAAGTTCCACTTGCTGCCGTCCCAGGTGTGGATGCGCGCCCAGGTGGAGCCCATGTGGTCGCTGCAGGAGGTGCTGATCGGACGCATCACGCCGGCAAAGCCCAACGCGTCCAGCCGCTTCTGGTCCAGGGCCAGGTTCTCCAGGCCCCAGCGCACCTGCTCGGAGGTCATGACCTTGCCCTTGCCGAAACGCTCCTGCGCGCGGCGCACGGCTTCCACGCCCAGCATCTGGATGATCAGGCCGCGGGTGTACAGCACGGAGCCGACTTCGTCCTTCGGTCCCGTGCCCTGGCCCTTGCCGTGCACGTGCTTCAGGATGTCTTGGATCACCTTGGGCTGCTGGCCCGAGGTGTTGAGCGCCAGCGCGTTGTAGCCCTTCGCCCCGTCGCCCACGTCCTTCACGTCCGGCTCGGCGCCCGACCACCAGACGCCGTACATCTTTTCGCGCGGGTAGCCTGTGGCCTGCGCTTCCTTCAGCGCGGTGGAGTTCATCACGCCCCAGCCCCAGAGCATCACGTAGTCGGGACGCGATTGGCGCACCTGCAGCCAGGCCGCCTTCTGCTCCACGCCCGGCGCCGTCACCGGCACCAGGCTCAGCTGGAAGCCGTGCATGCGCGCGCGCTCTTCCAGCAGGGGGATCGGCTCCTTGCCGAACGGCGAGTCGTGGTAAACGAGGGCGATCTTCTTGCCCTTGAGCTTGTCCCAGCCGCCTTCCTTCTTGGCCAGGTGCTGCAGGATGATGTCGGCGCCCGTCCAGTAGCTTCCCATGAGCGGGAAGTTCCACTTGAAGGCCATGCCATCCTGCGCCACGGACAGGCCATAGCCCAGCGTGATCAGCGGGATCTTGTCGTTGGGCACCTTCTCGGTCAGCGCGAAGGTGATGCCGGTCGCCTGCGGATCGAACAGCGTCACGCCGGGACGGCTCTTGAGGCGTTCGTAGCACTCCACGCCGCGGTCGGTGGCGTAACCCGTTTCGCATTCTTCCCAGGTCAGCTTCACGCCGTTGATGCCGCCGTCGCGGGCGTTGATCAACTTCAGGTAGTCCTGCTTGCCGTTGGCCCACGGCGTGCCGTTCGGCGCGTAGGGTCCGGTGCGATAGGACAGCAGCGGGAAGAACTGCTCCTTCGCCTGGGCCCAGGCCCCCGCGGCGGCCGCGCCCATGAGCGCGGCGATCAGGATGGAACGAAACTTCATCGAATGTCTCCTTGTAGTGATGACGGTCAGGGAACTCAGTGGGGGAAGGGCCACAGCCGCAGCTTCTGCTTGCCGGTGGACCACAGTCGCGCCAGCCCGTGCGGCTCGACGATCAGGAACCAGACGATCAGCGCGCCGAAGATCATGAGTTCCGCGTGCGAGATGCCGGCCGTGGAAATCGAGATGCCGAACAGCGAGGCGAACGCCGGCAGGAACTGGTTCAGGAAGATCGGCAGCACGACGATGAAGCCGGCGCCGAAGAAGGCGCCGGAGATCGAGCCCAGCCCGCCGATGATCACCATGAACAGCAGCCTGAAGGAGATGTCCACGGAGAACGCCGCCGGCTCCCATGCGCCGAGATAGACGAAGGCCCACAGCGCGCCGGCCACGCCCACGATGAAGGAGCTGACCGCGAAGGCGGTGAGCTTGGCGTACATCGGCCGGATGCCGATGACCGCAGCGGCGACGTCCATGTCGCGGATCGCCATCCATTCGCGCCCGATGGCGCTGCGCACCAGGTTCTTGGCCAGCACCGCGATCACTACCAGGATCACCAGGCAGAACCAGTACTTGCTGACGGCGCTCTCAATGGGCAGGCCGAAGACCTGCAGGTCGTTCACCGAGACCGAGCCCGAGGGCGAGTCGTTCACCAGCCACTTGATGCGCAGGAACATCCAGTCGGAGAAGAACTGCGCGGCCAGCGTGGCGACGGCCAGGTACAGCCCCTTCACGCGCAGGCTGGGCAGGCCGAACAGGATGCCGAACAGCATCGCGCACAGGCCGCCGAGGATGATCGCGGGCACCAGCGGCATGCCGGGAATGCGGACGAAGAAGTTGTAGGCGCCATACGCGCCCACCGCCATGAAGGCGCCCGAGCCCAGCGAGATCTGGCCGCAGTAGCCCACCAGGATATTCACGCCCAGCGCCGCCAGCGCCATGATCAGGAAGGGGATCAGGATCGCGCGGAACATGTAGTCGCTGGCGATGGATGGCACCACCAGGAAGGCGATGGCCAACAGCACGGCGATGCCCCAGCGGTCCTGCAGGATCGGGAAGACCGCCTGGTCGGCGCGGTAGCTGGTCTTGAACTGGCCGTTTTCGCGGTAGAGCACTGTTAAACCCGATCGATGATTTTTTCGCCGAACAGCCCTTGCGGCCGGATCAGGAGGAAGCCGAGGGCCAGGACGTAGGCGAACCAGATCTCGATGCCGCCGCCCACCAGGGGGCCGATGTACACCTCCGAAAGCTTCTCGCCGACGCCGATGATCAGCCCGCCGATGATGGCGCCCGGCACCGAGGTGAGGCCTCCCAGGATCACCACCGGCAGCGCGCGCAAGGCCACGGTGGCGAGCGAGAACTGCACGCCCAGCTTGCTGCCCCAGATCATCCCGGCCACCAGCGCGACGACGCCGGCGACGCACCAGACGATGACCCAGATGCGCGCCAGCGGGATGCCGATGGACTGCGCGGCCTGGTGGTCGTCGGCCACGGCGCGCAGCGCGCGGCCGGTGGCGGTCTTCTGGAAGAACACCGACAGCAGCGCCACCAGCGCCGCGGCAATCAGCGCCGCGATCAGGTCTTCCTTGTTGATCAGGATGCCGCCCTCGAACACGTTCTGGAAGGCGATGACCGGGTCCTTCGGCATGCCGATGTCGATCTTGTAGATGCTGCTGCCGAACAGCGTCTGCCCCAGGCCTTCGAGGAAGTAGGTGATGCCCAGGGTGGCCATCAGCAGCGTGGCGCCTTCCTGGTTGACCAGGCGGCGCAGCACCAGGAATTCGATGATCCAGGCCACCACGAACATCAGCACGCCGGCGATCAGGAAGGCGGCGATGTTGGCGAGCACCGGGCTGGCGATGCCGGTCCACTGCGGGATCCATTCCGAGAAGCGCGCCATGGCCAGCGCCGCGAACAGCACCATCGCGCCCTGCGCGAAGTTGAAGACGCCTGACGCCTTGAAGATCAGCACGAAGCCGAGCGCCACCAGCGAATAGAGCATGCCGGCCATCAGGCCGCCGAGGAGGGTTTCGAGGAAGAATCCCATGCTAGTGGCTGGTTCCGAGGTAGGCCCGGATGACGTCCGGGTTGTTGCGAACGACGTCCGGCGCGCCGTCGCCGATCTTCTTGCCGTAGTCCAGCACCACGATGCGGTCGGAGATGTCCATCACCACCCCCATGTCGTGCTCGATCAGCACGACGGTGGTGCCGAACTCGTCGTTCACGTCCAGGATGAAGCGGCACATGTCCTGCTTCTCCTCCATGTTCATGCCCGCCATGGGCTCGTCGAGCAGCAGCACCTGCGGCTCCATCGCCAGCGCGCGGCCGAGGTCCACGCGCTTCTGCAGTCCGTAGGGCAGCTGGCCCACCGGCGTCTTGCGGTAAGCCTGGATCTCGAGGAAGTCGATGATGCGTTCGACCGCTTCGCGGTGGCGGATTTCCTCGCGCTCGGCCGGGCCGATGCGCAGGGCCTGCAGCAGCAGGTTGCTCCTGATGCGCAGGTTGCGGCCGGTCATGATGTTGTCCAGCACGCTCATGCCCTTGAACAGCGCGAGGTTCTGGAAGGTGCGCGCGATGCCCATCTCCGCCACCTGCCGGCTGCGCATGTGGTTGAAGCGCTTGCCGCGGAAGGTGATGGTGCCCTGCTGCGGCTGGTACACGCCGTTGATGCAGTTGAGCATGGAGCTCTTGCCCGCGCCGTTGGGGCCGATGATGGCCCGCACTTCGTGCTCGCGAACGTCGAAGGAGATGTCGGTGAGCGCCTTCACGCCGCCGAAGGCCAGCGAGATGTTCTGCACGTCCAGGATCACCTCGCCGAACTTGCGGCGGGGCTGCTGGTCGTCCTGGGAAGGCGCTGTGGTCACGCCGGGGTCGTCCACGATCTTCATGCTGCCACCTTCATCGCCGGGTAGGTGCGCGCATCCATGAGCTTGAGCGTGGCGCTCACGCTGCCGGTGCGGCCGTCCTCGAACTTCACCTGCGTCTCGATGTACTGCTCGGTCCTGCCGCCGTACAGCGCGTCGACCAGCACCTGGTACTTCTCGGCGATGTAGCCGCGCCGGACCTTGTTGGTGCGCGTCAGCTCGCCGTCGTCGGCGTCCAGCTCCTTGTGCAGCACGAGGAAGCGGTGCACCTGGCTGCCGGCCAGCTTCTCGTCGGCGGCGAGATCGGCATTGACCTTTTCGACGCACTCCCTGATCAGCTGGTACACCTCGGGCTTCTGCGCCAGGTCGGTGTAGCCGGCGTAGGGCAGGTTGCGCCGCTCGGCCCAGTTGCCGACCGCATCGAAGTCGATGTTGACCATCACGCAGACCATTTCGCGGCGGTCGCCCATCGCCACGGCTTCCTTGATGTGCGGGAAGAACTTGAGCTTGTTCTCGATGTACTTGGGCGCGAACATCGCGCCGTCGGCGAGGCGACCGACGTCCTTGGCGCGGTCGATGATCTTCAGGTGGCCGTGCGCGTCCAGGAAGCCGGCGTCTCCGGTGTGGTACCAGCCGTCCTGGTCCTTCACTTCGGCCGTGGCCTCGGGGTTCTTGTAGTACTCCTTCAGCAAGCCCGGCGACTTGACCAGGATCTCGCCGCTGTCGGTCACCTGGATCTGCACGTCGCGGCAGGGGATGCCCACCGTGTCCGCGTGCACCTCGTGGTCCGGCTGCATGCAGACGAATACCGCCGTTTCAGTGGAGCCGTAGAGCTGCTTCAAGTTGACGCCGATGGCGCGGTAGAAGGTGAAGAGGTCGGGGCCGATCGCCTCGCCCGCCGTGTACGCCACCCGCACGCGGGACATGCCCAGGTTGTTGCGCAGCGGCCCGTACACCAGAACGTTGCCGATGGCGTACTTCAGGCGGTCGATGGCGCCGACGCGCTCGCCGGCGCGCATCGC
>JAKFEZ010000095.1:0-5880 GCA_036675435.1 Ramlibacter sp.
CAAGGGCGAGACGGCGGTGCAGTTGAGAGAGTCGGTCTCGACACCCGCGGAGTCCAGGCGGCGCAAGTCAGCGACGAAGTCATTTGCAGCCCCCGCCGTGGCGGCCGGCCTGACCGATTCGGCCCAGGCACGCTTCAACGCCCTGAAAGCGTGGCGGGCCGAGGTGGCGCGCTCGCACAACCTGCCCGCCTACGTGATCTTCCACGATGCAACGTTGGCGGCGATCGCGGCCTTGGCGCCGCAGTCGTTGGGCGACCTGCAAGGCATCAGCGGGATCGGCGCAAGCAAGATGGAAAAGTACGGCGAGGAAGTCTTGAGAGTGGTGGGGGAACTATGAGGATGTCATCCCCCAATATGAGGATGTCATCCCGGACTTGATCCGGGATCCATGGTGGCGAGCGCGCCCACATGGATTGCGGCTCAAGGCCGCAATGACAACCCACTACTGCATGAACCCGATGCTGCGCGCCTCGCGCACTTCCGGCTTGATGCGATGCTCGGCTTCGAGCTGCTCCAGGAACTCCGCAACGGAGAACTCGACGGCCAGGATGTCCACCTGCCGCTTGACGGCGGCGAAATCGCCGGGGCAGAGCTGGTCCATCTTCGTGAGGCGGGTTTTGGCGTCGTCGGTAAGCAACGATGCGTCCCCGGCCAGCGCTTCCGTCACGAACATTTTCTCGCGCTGCACCGCCGTGAGCGGCCTGAACCGGATCTTGAAGGTGAAGCGCCGCAGCGCCGCCTGGTCGATGCGATCCATCAGGTTGGTGGTGCACACGAAGATGCCGTTGAAACGTTCCATGCCCTGGAGCATCTCGTTGACCTCGGTCACCTCGTAGGTGCGCTGCGCGCCGCGACGGTCCTGCAAAAAGCTGTCGGCCTCGTCCAGCAACAGCACGGCTTTTTCGTTTTCGGCCTCGCGGAACATGCCGGCCATGTTCTGCTCGGTTTCGCCGACGAACTTGCTCATCAGGTCGCTCGCCTGCTTGATCAGCAGCGGCTTGTCCAGGCTTTTGGCGATGTGCTCGGCCAGCGCTGTCTTTCCGGTGCCGGGCGCGCCGTAGAAACAGAGCGTGCCGTGGCCGCGCGCCTTGAGCGCCGCAACGATGCGCGGTAACTCGAATCGCGTTTCGACGTTGAGCATGTCCAGGTCGTAAGTGGTCACGCTGCGCCGCGCGCCGAGGTCGTGCGCCCGGTTGCCCAAGGCCTGGTCGGAATTACGCAGCTGCCGCTCGATCAGGCTTTCCATCGAGCTGCCGTCCGCACTGGCCAGCCCCGCGAAGCGCACCGCCGTACGGATCTGCGCCGGCGTGAGTCCTTTGCGTTCCGTCAGTTTGCCGACGAAAGCCTCGGTCACCGTCACGCCTTCCAGTGTCTTGCGCACCAAGCCCTCACGTGCGCCGGGCGGCGGCGATTTGAGCTCCAGGTGGTAGGCGAACCGGCGGCGGAACGCGGGATCTATCTGCTCGATGCGGTTAGTGACCCAGATCGTCGGCACGGCGTTCGACTCCAGGATCTGGTTGACCCAGGCCTTGCCGCTGACACTGCCGTTGGGCGGCGCCACGACCTGCTCGGCACGCGCCATCAATTGCGCGGCCTCGCTGGAGATCGGCGGGAACACGTCCTCGACCTCGTCGAACAGGAGCGCCGCCTGCGCGCTGCCTTTCAAGAACACCTGCGCGATCTGCAGCGAGCGGTAGCGGTCTCGGCCAGACAGCGAGTTGCCGTCCCGGTCGGCGTACTCCACCTCGAACAACTCGAGCCCCGCCGCTTGCGCGACAACCTTGGCGAGCTCGGTCTTGCCGGTGCCCGGCGGACCATAGAGCAGGACGTTCACGCCCGGTTCCTTGCGGGTGACGGCGTTGCGCAGCAAGGCACTGAGAACATGCGCATCGTCTTCCACGAAACTGAAATCCTGCAGCGCCAGCGAACTCTTGGCAGAGGGGCGCGTGAACACAGCCATCAACTCGTTCTGGTCGCGGTATTCGCGCATCAGCACCGGGGGCAGCTTCTCGCTGACCTTCATCAGGTCCGCCAGGTCGGTGATGTTGTGTTCGGAGATCAGGTTTTCGACCAGGCCGATACGCTCCAGTCGGGAGCCGGCGCGCAACGCCTCGCCGACCTCGGTGGCGTTCACGCCCGCGATCTCGGCGATCGCCGCGTACGCCTCGGGCGCGTTATTGACCTTGAACTCCACCAGGATGCTGCGCAGGTCCCGCTGGTAGCGCGCGAGCGTGCCGTACAGAAGCAGGGCGCGCTCGGCCTTGTTCAACTGCAACAGGCCCGAGAGGGCGTCGATATTCTTTTCCACCAGTGTGGAATGCTTCTTGAGTGCGTGCGTGAGCCAGTCACCGGTCACGGCCAGCACCGACAGCAAGTCCTTGGGCTGGTCTTTTGCGTACTCGTCCAGGTAGAAGAAGAGCGTTCCTTCTTCATAGGGGCCGCGCCATACGCCGTGCCGGTCGAGGAACTCAGGGGTGGAGAGCTGTTCGTGGCCGCGCCAGAACTCGTTGTCTTTGCAGCGGCGCGCGAGGAACTCGCGCAGCCGCGCCAGCGCGGGCGCGGGCCACACCAAGTGGCGGCCGGCCAGGGAGAGCAAGCCGTTCAGGTCGCGGCGCACGTTGAACTTGCCGCCTTGCTTGGCGGCCAGCGTCAGCACGAAATGCGAACACATCAGGTCCAGCACCGGCGCGTCCTTGAGACCCGGCGAGGGGAGCAGCTGCAAATCCACCGAACGCTTGACCATGGGGAAGGCCTCCAGGACCTGTTGCGCGCCCTTACGATAACGCGAGTTGATGCTACATGGAAGACGCCGGTTGTGGTGAACCCCCCACTTTGGTCTTTTTGGCACGGCATTTCCGGCCCACAATCCCGCCCATGATCGAACTTGCCGACATTCGCGCCGCCGCCGCCCGTTTGCAGGGGCACGTGCTGAACACGCCTTGCGTTGAGTCGCGGACCATTTCACAGATTGCCGGGGCGCAGGTGTTCCTGAAGTTCGAGAACCTGCAGTTCACGGCATCTTTCAAGGAGCGGGGCGCTTGTAACAAGCTTGCCCAACTCAGCGATACGGAACGCAAGCGGGGCGTCATCGCCATGAGCGCCGGCAACCACGCGCAGGGCGTCGCCTACCACGCGCAGCGCCTGGGCCTGCACGCGGTGATCGTCATGCCGCGCTTCACGCCGGGCGTGAAGGTCGAGCGCACGCGCAGCTTCGGCGCGGAGATCGTGCTGCATGGCGACACGCTGGATGAGTCGCGCAGCCACGCGCTGGCGCTGGCAGCCGAGCGGCAGCTCATCTTCGTTCACCCTTATGACGACGAGGCCATCATCGCCGGCCAAGGGACGGTGGGCATCGAGATGCTGGAAGCCGTTCCCTCGCTGGACACGCTGATCGTGGCCGTGGGCGGGGGCGGCCTCGTCGCCGGTATTGCCGTGGCGGCCAAGGCGCTGAAACCCGGCATCGAGGTGATCGGCGTGCAGACGCTGCGCTTCCCCAATATGTATAACGCGGTGAAGCACCAGTCGCTGCCCCAGGGCGGCAGCACCATCGCGGAAGGCATTGCCGTCGGAACGCCGGGCCGCCTGACGCAGGCGATCATCGAAAAACACGTGGACGACATGGTCCTGGTGGACGAGGGCGACATAGAGCAATCCATCGTCATGCTGCTGGAAATCGAAAAGACGCTGGTCGAGGGCGCGGGCGCCGCCGGATTGGCCGCTCTCCTGAAGCAGCCGCAGCGCTACCACGGCCGCAAGGTCGGCCTGGTACTAGGCGGCGGCAACATCGACCCATTGCTGCTGGCCGCCATCATCGAGCGCGGCATGGTGCGAGCCGGCCGGCTGGCGCGGATCCGCGTCAGCGCGCGGGATGTGCCCGGCTCCCTGGCAAAGATCACGGGCATCGTGAGCGAAGCGGGCGCCAACATCGACGAAGTGCACCACCAGCGCGCGTTCACGATGCTCGCCGCGCAGAACGTCGAGATCGAACTGGTCATCCAGACGCGCGGACGCGAGCATATCCAGGGTGTGCTGGATGCCCTGCACACGGGCGGCTTTTCCGCCCAGGAAGTCTTATGAGCCCCCACGCGATGGATAAAGAAACCCTGCAATCGGCCCTGCCGGAATACTTCGCCCCTTGGGTGCAGGCGCTGGGCCTGAAGGTCGAGAGTTTCGATGCCGACAGTGTCACGGCGCGCCTGCCGCAAGACCCGCAGCTGTCGCGCGTCGGCGGCATGCTCTGCGGCCAGGCCATGATGGCCGCCGCCGACACGGCCATGGTGCTGGCGCTCGTTAACCACTTCGGCGAGTTCAGGCCCTGCACCACCGTGCAGATGAACACCAGCTTCCTCAAGCCACTGTCCGGCCAGGACGGCCTGGTGCAGGCGCGTGTATTGCGTGCGGGCAAGTCGCTGGCGTTCGGGGAAATCGATATCCGGGGCGCGAACGACGGCAAAAGCGTCTGCCGAGCCAGCGTCACCTATGCGCTGCTGTGACCGCGCTTGCTAAAATCACCGAAAGTCCGAACACAGCACCCCAAGGAATTCCCGATGTCCACCACCGAACCCCGCCATAGCCACGGCGAAGCGAACGAGCCCAGAGACGCGATGGAGTCCGTCGTGCACGCCATGCCGATCGTGCTGCCCGTGATGGGCGGCGTCCTCATGTTCCTGCTGGCCTTCATCGCCGTTTACATGGCTTGAGTCAGCGCTGCCGCGGTGGCTTCCTTCACGGGCATGATGTGAACGGCTTCCGGGGCGATGGCCAGCCGCAACCAGCGGCCGGCCCCCGCGTCCAGCGCACGCAGCTGGGCGGTTGAAAGATTCAGCGTTACCCGCTCTCCGGGCAGTTGCTCCGGCTCCAGCGTACACAGGCTGGTTTCGCCCAGCGCCAGCAGCTCGAGGATCTGGCAGCGCAAGGTGTTGCCATCCCTCTCGCCATCGGGCAGGAGGTCGATGCGCTCTCCCGCGATCACCCACGTAACCGACGCGCCGTCAGGAATCCGGTTCTTGTCCTGCACGCGCAGCGCGACCGTGGTGTCGCCGCCCCACTGCAGCTTTGCCCAGCCGGGCTCTTGTTTGAAGAAACGTCCCTTGAAATGGTTGTGGATGCCCATGAGCTCGGCCACCCGGGCATTTCGGGGACTGGCGAAAACATGTGCCGGCGTACCGGCCTGCAAGGTCTTGCCGGCGTCCAGTATTACCACCCTGTCGGCCAGGCGCCGGGCTTCGCCGAGGTCATGCGTGACCAGCACCATAGGCGTTGAAAGTGTTTCACGCAGCGCCGCCAGTTCACGGTAGAGCGCCTGACGCGCCGACGCGTCCACGGCCGAGAACGGCTCATCCAGCAACAGCACCCGCGGCTCACGCGCGAGCGCACGGGCCAACGCGACGCGCTGCTGCTGGCCACCGGAGAGCTGGGCCGGTCGCCTGCCTTCCAACCCGGCCAGGCCCAGGCGCTCGAACAGCTCCCGGATGCGCCGGGGTGGCAATGCAGGCCCCGCCGCGAGGGACACGTTGGACAAGGCGCTCAGGTGCGGGAACAAGGCGTAGTGCTGGAAAACGAGGCCCGCGTGACGCCGCTGCGGCGCCAGGTCAATCGACCGTTCGCTGTCGAACCACGCGTCGTCGCCCACGCTGATGCGCCCGCGCAGGGTCCGGCTGCGCAACAAGCCCGCCACCGCGCGCAAGAGGCTGGTCTTGCCGCTGCCCGAGGGACCCACCAGCGCTACCAGCTCACCCGGTGAGCAGTCGAACGACGCGTCCAGCCGCATCGGCGAGGTGTTCTGCAGCGTGACATCGAGCTTGCCCATACCGGCTACCGCTCCTGCAGCGGCCGGCGGCGGTCGGCGGCGAACACCAGCGCGACCGCAACCAGCGAAGC
>JAKFEZ010000209.1:0-27989 GCA_036675435.1 Ramlibacter sp.
CGGCGGCCGGCGCCATGTGCTGCACCTGCTGCACAGCATGCTGTCGCGCCCGGCCCAGGCCGAGAGCGGCACCACCAAGCTGCGCGACCTGCTGGAATCGGCCGCCGGGCTGATCAAGCGCCGTTCGACCGTGTTCGTCGTATCCGATTTCATCAGCGAGCCCGGCTGGGACCGGCCGCTCGCGCTGCTGGCCCAGCGCCATGAGGTGGTGGCGGTGCGGCTGCTCGATCCGCTCGAGCTGGACATTCCCGACCTCGGGCTGCTCACCATCCGCGACAGCGAGACGGGCGAGCAGCTGCTGGTGGACACCCACGACGCGGGCTTTCGCAAGCGCTTCTCGCGCATCGCCGCCCAGCGCGAAGCCGAGCTGCGCGAAGGCTTCGTGCGCGCCGGCGTCGATGCGCTGGAGCTGTCCACCGACGGCGATCTTGTCGACGCCGTGGTGCGTTTCACCGAAATGCGCAAGCGCCGCGCCCGCCTCGCCGCCGGCGGCGGCCTGCCGGCCCACCTGCGGCAGGCCGCATAACCGATCCAAGGCCCGACCATGCATTTTCTCTGGCCCCAATTCCTCTGGCTGTTGCTGGCGATGCCACTGCTGGTATTGCTCTATCTGTGGCTGCTGCGGCGCAAGAAGAAGATGGCGCTGCGCTACGCTTCGCTGTCGATCGTCAAGGAAGCGATGGGCGCCGGCCAGACGGTGCGGCGGCACATTCCGCCGGTGCTGTTCCTGCTGGCGCTGGCGGCCATGCTGCTGGCCTCCGCGCGTCCGGTGGCAGTGGTCACCTTGCCTTCCAACCAGCAGACGATCATCCTGGCGATGGACGTCTCCGGCAGCATGCGTGCCACCGACGTCCAGCCCAACCGGCTGGTGGCGGCGCAAAACGCCGCCAAATCGTTCCTGGCCGAACTGCCGCGGCACGTCAAGGTGGGCATCGTCGCCTTCGCCGGCTCGGCGCAGGTGGCCCAGCTGCCCACGGTGAATCGCGAAGACCTCATCACCGCCATCGACCGCTTCCAGCTGCAGCGCGCCACCGCCACCGGCAACGCGATCGTGATCTCGCTGGCCACGCTGTTCCCTGACGCGGGCATCGACCTTCAATCGCTGCAGACCGGGCGGGAGCGCCAGCGCGGCTTTGCCATCGACGCGGAGCGCAAAGAGCAGAAAGACCATACGCCCGTGGCGCCCGGCTCGTTCACGTCGGCGGCCATCATCATGCTGACCGATGGCCAGCGCACCACCGGCGTCGACCCCCTGGAAGCCGCCAAGCTGGCAGCCGACCGCGGAATTCGCGTGTACACGGTGGGCATCGGAACCGTGGACGGCGAGACTATCGGCTTCGAAGGCTGGTCGATGCGGGTGAGGCTCGACGAGGAGACTCTGAAGGCCATAGCCACCAAGACCAGCGCCGAATACTTCTACGCAGGCACCGCGGCGGACCTCAAGAAGGTCTATGAAACCCTGAGTTCACGCCTGACGGTGGAGAAGAAAGAAACCGAAATCTCCTCCCTGCTGGCCCTGGCCGCAGCCGCGCTGGCCCTGCTGTCGGCCGGCCTGTCGCTGCTGTGGTTCAACCGGATCCTGTGACCGCGGCGGCAGGTACGCGAACAAACTGGTCTTGCACGCCTTTGGCAGGCGCGCGCGGCGAGAACTTCATTGGCATCACTCCCGCGGAGAACCCGGCATGACCACGACGCTACCTGTCCACGACAGCCCGCTTTTTCGCGCCGAAGCGCTGCGCATCGGCGGCGAGCGGCTCTTGCGCGATCGAACGCTCGACGTGCACAACCCGTTCAACGGCGAACGCGTCGGAACGGTGCCGCTGGCGACGTTGGAGGACGTGCGTGAGGCGTATCGCATCGCCCACGCCTTCCGCCCCACCCTGTCGCGCTACGAGCGCTCCAGCATCCTCAACCGCGCATCGACCCTGCTGCGGGCCAGGGCCGAAGAAGCCTCGACCCTGATCACGCTCGAATCGGGCTTGTGCAGGAAGGACTCGATGTACGAGGTCGGCCGCGTCGCCGACGTGCTGGTGTTCGGCGCCAACGAGGCGCTGCGCGATGACGGACAGGTTTTTTCGTGCGATCTCACGCCGCACGGCAAGAAGCGCAAGGTCATCACCACGCGCGAGCCGCTGCAGGGCGTGATCACGGCCATCACGCCGTTCAACCACCCCATGAACCAGGTGGCGCACAAGGTGGTGCCCAGCATCGCCACCAACAACCGCATGGTGCTCAAGCCGTCCGAGAAGGTGCCGCTGTCCGCCTGTTTCCTGGCCGACATCCTGTACCAGGCCGGCCTGCCGCCCGAGATGTTCCAGGTGATCACAGGCGACCCGCGCGAAATCGCCGACGAGATGCTGACCAACCCGCATGTGGACCTGGTCACCTTCACCGGCGGCGTGCCCATCGGCAAGTACATCGCCGGCAAGGTCGGTTACCGGCGCATCGTGCTCGAACTCGGCGGCAATGACCCGCTGATCGTCATGGAAGACGCCGACCTCGACAAGGCCAGCGACCTGGCAATCCAGGGTTCGTACAAGAACTCGGGCCAGCGCTGCACCGCCGTCAAGCGGATGCTGGTTCACGAATCGGTGGCGCAAGGCTTCACCGAGCGAGTGGTGGAGAAAACCAGGGCCTGGCGACATGGCGACCCGATGGATGCCGGCTGCGACATGGGCACTGTCATCGACGAGGCGGCCGCCATGCGGTTCGAAGCGCTCGTCGACGAAGCGGTGGCGCAGGGCGCGCGGCTGCTCACGGGCAACCAGCGCACGGGTGCGCTCTATGCCCCCACGGTCATCGACAACGTCCGGCCGGAGATGACGGTAGTGCGAGAGGAGACGTTCGGGCCGGTCTCGCCCATCATCACGTTTCGCGACGTCGACGAGGCCATCCGGATTTCCAACGGCACGGCCTACGGCCTGTCGTCGGGCATCTGCACCAACCGGATGGACTACGCGACGCGCTTCGCCACCGAACTGCACGTCGGTACCGTCAACCTGTGGGAGGTGCCCGGCTACCGCATCGAACTGACGCCATTCGGCGGCATCAAGGACTCGGGCCTTGGCCACAAGGAGGGTGTGCAGGAGGCGATGAAATCCTTCTGCAACGGCAAGACGTTCACGATGCCCTGGCCCTGAGACGCGAACCGAGCGAGGGTCGGGTGAAAATCAGCTGAGCCGGCCGCCGGTCAGACGCAGCTGCCGGCCGCAGCGCGCTGCCAGAGTTTCGTCGTGCGTGACCAGGATAAAGGCGGTGCCGCGCTCGCGGGCCAGCTTCAGCATCAGGTCGAACACCACGTCGGCGGTGCTGCGGTCGAGGTTGCCGGTCGGCTCGTCGGCCATGACGCAGGCCGGGTGGGTGACCAGCGCCCGGGCAATCGCCACCCGCTGGCGCTCGCCGCCGGACAGCTCGGCCGGCCGGTGCCGCAGCCGATGCGCCAGGCCCACTTCGTCCAGCGTGTGCGTCGCCTGCTTCGCGCATTGCTCCAGCGGCACGCGGCGGATGCGAAGCGGCATGCTCACGTTGTCGAGCGCGCTGAACTCCGGCAGCAGGTGATGGAACTGATAGACGAAACCCAGGTGCTGGTTACGCACCCGGCCCTGCGCCGCCGCATCCAGCCGGGTCAGCTCCTGGCCCATCAGCTGCACCGTGCCGCCGCTGGGCGCATCCAGCCCGCCCAGCAGATGCAGCAACGTGCTCTTGCCCGATCCGGACGCACCGACGATGGCCACCGTCTCGCCGGCGCGCACCTGCAGGTCGATGCCGCGCAGCACCTCCACGTCGAGCCCGCCTTCGCTGAAGCGTTTGGTGAGGCCCTGGCATTGGAGAACGATGTTGCCGTCTTGATCACTCATAACGGAGCGCCTCGGCCGGGTTGACGCGGCTGGCGCGCCAGCTCGGGTAGATGGTGGCGACGAAGGCCAGCACCAGCGAGATCAGCGCGATCGGCATGATGTCGTCCTTCTGCGGGTCGCTCGGCATCTTGCTGATCAGGTAGATGTCGCGCGGCAGGAAGCTGGCGTTCAGCGCCTGCTCCAGTGCTGGCACGATGACGTCGATGTTCAGTGCGATCCCCAGGCCCAGCAACAGGCCGGCCAGCGTGCCGATGACGCCGACGGTCGCGCCCTGCACCACGAAGATGCCCATGATGCTGCCTGGGCTCGCGCCCAGCGTGCGCAGGATGGCGATGTCGGCGCGCTTGTCGGTCACGGTCATCACCAGGGTGCTCACCAGGTTGAAGGCCGCCACCGCGACGATCAGCGTGAGGATGATGAACATCATGCGTTTTTCCAGCTGCACGGCGGCGAACCAGGTGCGGTTCTGACGGGTCCAGTCGCGGATCAGCACCGGGTCGGAGAGGCTCATGCTCAGGTCGGCCGCCACGGCGCGGGCCTCGTGCAGATCTTTCAGCTTCAGCCGCACGCCGGTGGGCCCCTCCAGCCGGAAAATGCGCGCCGCGTCGTCCTGGTGCAGCAACACCAGTCCGCTGTCGTATTCGAAATGGCCCGAGTCGAAGGTGCCGACCACCGTCATCTGCTTCAGGCGCGGCACCACCCCGGCCGGCGTGACCTGGCCGCTCGGCGCGATCAGCGTGACCGGGTCGCCTTCGCGCACGCCGAGCTGGCGCGCCAGCTCGGCGCCCACCACCACGCCGAACTCCCCCGGCACCAGCCGCGCCAGCACCGGCTGCAGGCTGGCCGCCAGATCGGTGACTTCGCCCTCGCGCGCCGGGTCGATCCCGCGCACGATCGCGCCGCGCATGTCCTCGCCCCGCGCCAGCAAGGCCTGGGCGGAGATGAACGGCGCTGCGCCGATCACCTGCGGGTTGCGCCGGGCCTCCGCCATCGTGCGACCGGCATCGGCCAGCATGCCGCCGCCGGGGCCGAAGATCTCGACGTGCGAGACCACGCCCAGCATCCGGTCGCGCACTTCCTTCTGGAAGCCGTTCATCACCGACAGCACGATGATCAAGGCCGCGACACCGAGCGAGATGCCCAGCATGGACACGCCCGAGATGAAGGAGATGAAGCCGTTTCGCCGGGTGGCGCGGCCGGCGCGGGTGTAGCGCCAGCCCAAAACCAGTTCGTAGGGAATTCGCATTGAGGGGTATTGTTGTGCTGGCGATTGTGGCATCCTGGACAATAGCCGGATGTCAGACGGCGTCCACTTGTTGATTCCTTTCGCTTACAGCAGTTCCGAAGGCTGCGCCCAGGCGCTGCGAGCGCTGGCCCTGCCGCAGCTGGAGCGCCTGCTCGCCAGGCTGACCCCCGCGGCCATCGACCGGGGGGACGATCAGGCACTGTCCATGCCGCACGAACGCGCCCTGGCCCGCGAATACGACCTGCCCGCTACCGATGGCCTCATTCCCTGGGCCGCCTGGCAGCTGGCGCAATCCGGCCGCGACATCGGCGACGCGGGATGGGCGTGGGTCACGCCCTGCCACTGGCGGGTGGCCACCGACCACGTGGCCATGGGCCATCCCCAGGACTTGCAACTCGACGCGCATGACTCGCAGGCCTTGCTGGCGGCGATGCGCCCCTACTTCGAAGAGGACGCCATCGACCTGACCTACGACGCGCCCACGCTCTGGCTGGCGCGAGGCAGTATTTTTCGCGAACTGGCGGCGGCGTCGCTGGACCGCGTGGTCGGCCGCACCATCGACGACTGGATGCCTCGCTCCGCGCAGGCCCGGCCCGTGCGGCGGCTGCAGCAGGAGATGCAGATGCTGCTGTACACGCACGAGATCAACGAAGAGCGGGTGCGCCGCGGCCTGCTTCCGGTCAATTCGTTCTGGGTCAGCGGCACGGGCGCGCTGCCCGGCCCCGCTACGCAGGCCGGGCGCCCGGGGTTGCGCGTCACACCCTATCTTCGCGACGCCGCGCTGGTGGAGGACTGGCGCAGCTGGTCCGCCGCGTGGCAGCAGCTGGACGCCCAGGAGTGCGCGCGCCTGGGCCGTGCCCTGGACAGCGGCCAGGCCGTCACGCTCACGCTGTGTGGCGAGCGAAACGCCCGCAGCTGGTCAGGTGCGGGCCGCGGCCGCTGGAGCCGCCTGGTCGGCGGCATGTTCAATCGCCAGCGGGCAGCCGCGGTGCTGGAGACCTTGTGAAAATCATTACCCGCGACATTCCCCCGCGCGCCGCCTGGGCGCTCGAGCAGGGTGGCGTTCACCCTTTGCTGGCGCGGCTCTACGCCGCGCGCGGCGTGCTGGCCATGGACGAGCTCGACGACGGCCTGGCAAGGCTGCTGCCCCCTGCCGGCATGAAGGGGCTGCAAGAGGCCGCGGTGCTGCTGGCCGACAGCATCGCCGCCGGCCGCAAGCTGTGCGTGGTAGCCGACTACGACTGCGACGGCGCCACCGCCTGCGCAGTCGCCATCCGCGGGCTGCGGCTGCTGGGCGCGCAACACCTCGACTACCTGGTGCCCGACCGTGTGATCGACGGCTACGGCCTCACGCCGCCCATCGCGCAGCGGGTCAAGGCACGCGGCGCCGACCTGCTAATCACGGTGGACAACGGCATCGCCAGCGTCGAAGGCGTGGCCTGCGCCAACGCGCTGGGGCTGCAGGTGCTGGTCACCGACCATCACCTGCCGGGGCCGGCCTTGCCCGACGCCGCCGTCATCGTCAATCCGAACCAGCCGGAGTGCGGCTTCGCGAGCAAGTCCATCGCCGGGGTCGGCGTCATGTTCTACGTGCTGCTCGCGCTGCGCGCCGAAATGCGCGCCCGCGGCTTGTTCGATGCGGGGCCGGCCGGTGAGGCGCCAAGAGCCCAGCCCAAGCTGGACTCGCTGCTGCCGCTGGTGGCGCTGGGCACCGTGGCCGACGTCGTCAAGCTCGACGCCAACAACCGCCGGCTGGTGGCCCAGGGACTCAAGCGCATCCGAGCCGGCGCGCTGCCCTCCGGATTGGCGAGCCTGTTCACGGCCGCCGCGCGCAAGGCGCAGGTCGCCACCACCTTCGATTTCGGCTTCGCGCTCGGCCCGCGCATCAACGCCGCCGGCCGGCTGTCGGACATGACGCTGGGCATCGAGTGCCTGCTGACAGACGACCCGGCCCGTGCCGATGAGCTGGCGCGCGCGCTGGATGCCATCAATCGCGAGCGCCGCGACATCGAAGGCGGCATGCGCGAGCAGGCCATGCAGATCGTGGAGACGCTGTTCGACGAGAGCGAGGAGCCGCCGGCCGCGATCACGGTGTTCGATCCCGACTTCCACGAGGGCGTGGTGGGCATCGTGGCGTCGCGCATCAAGGACAAGCTGCATCGCCCCACCTTCGTCTTCGCTGCCAGCCAGGCGCCCGGCAAGGAGCACGAGCTCAAGGGCTCCGGCCGCTCCATCCCTGGATTTCACTTGCGCGACGCGCTCGACCTGGTGGCCAAGCGCCACCCCGGCGTGCTGCTGCGGTTCGGTGGCCATGCCATGGCTGCCGGCTGCACAGTCGCCGAGGAGCACCTGGAGGTGTTCGAGCAGGCGCTGTGCCAGGTGGCGCAGGAATGGCTGGATGCCGCCACGCTGCTGCGCCGGCTGCACACCGACGGCCCGCTCGCACCCGAGTACCGGCGCGCCGACCTGGTCGACACACTGCACCATGAAGTCTGGGGTCAGGGTTTCGCGCCGCCGGTGTTCAGCGAAGAAGTGGAAATCATTTCACAGCGGCTGGTCGGCGAGAAGCACCTGCAGTTGAAGCTGAAACACCAGGGCCAGCCTGTCGACGGCATCTGGTTCGGCCATACCGAGCCCTTGCCTGCGCGGGTGAAGCTGGCCTTCAGGCTCGACGCCGATGAGTGGCAGGGTGTGAGACGGGTGCGGTTTCTGGTGGAAGGCGCGGAATTCTAGTTCGCCGACTCAGCGATGCAGCCCGACCGGCGTCAGCGCGTTCTCGTCGTCGAAGTACGCGAACAGCCGGGCTGCCACTTCGCGCAGCTCGGCATCGCCGAAGGTATGGGCGCGCGCCAGCTGCCACATCGCGTATTCGCGGTCGCCCAGCATCATGGTCGTGTTGATGCAGCGGCCATGACCGCTCATCAGCAGGGCAAAGGCCGACAGCAATCGGGTCGGGCAGTAGCGCGCCATGTCGGCGGGTTCGAACTCGTCCGAGGCGTCCAGCGAGGTCGCCCCCGGGTCGCTCCAGGGCAGTCTGGCAGAGGCAACGTCGTTGTTCATGGCGCACTCGCTTTGAAACCTGTGTGTATTGATCCTAGGCGCGCCGCTGCGGCCAGGCAGTCGGCGCGAATACCGCCGCCCTGTCGGACGCCGTCCCGATGAGGCAGTCGCTGTCTTGAAGTGGCTAGCGCCACCGCCGTCTTCCCGTTGTAGGACAGAATCGCGCCATGTTCACCGTGCCACCGCCAGCCCCAATGACGTCTTTTTTGCTCGATCCCCGCGGCACGGCTGAACGCCTGCCCTACCCGGCCCTGGTGACGCAACTGGCCGAGCTGCTGGCAGACTCTTCGATCGCCATCCCCGAGCGGCTGGTGTTGCCGCTCGCGGGCGGAGGCAGCCTGTTCGTGATGCCGGCCACCGATGGACGCATCGCCATCACCAAGCTGATCACGTTCACGCCGGCCAACGCCGGGTCCCCGCGCCCCGCGATCCAGGGCGACGTGGTGGTATTCGACGTGGCCACCGGCCAGCGCATGCTGATCCTCGACGGCCCGACCATCACCGCCCGCCGCACCGCCGCCGTCTCGCTGCTGGCGGCGCAGCAGCTCGCGCCCGAGCCGGCCGGGCCGCTGCTGATCGTCGGCGCGGGCGCGCAAGGCCGGGCGCACGTGGAGGCGTTTGCGCAGGGCCTGCCCGTGAAGGAAGTCGTTATCGCCTCGCGCAGCGCCGCCAGCGCCCAGGCGCTCGCCGACCATGCGCGCGCGCTCGGCCTGCAGGCTACCGTGACAGCGGATGCCGACTCCGCGCTCGCCCGCTGCCCGCTCGCCGTCACCTGCACGCCGGCCAACGGCGTGGTGCTTCAGGCGCGGCCGCGGGACGACGGCTTCATCGCCGCGGTGGGGGCTTTTACGCCGAGCATGATCGAACTGGGCGCCGACTTGTGCCGGCATTGCGCCGAGCACGGCGTGGTCGTGGTGGATACGCCGGACGCGCTGCACGAGGCCGGCGACCTGCTGCAGGCCGGCCTGGACGTTGCCTCGTTCGCCAGCCTTCGCCAGGTCATGACGAAAGCAGCCTCGCCGCGCACCGGCCCGGTGCTGTTCAAGAGCTGCGGCTGGGCCGGCTGGGACCTGGCCGCGGCGCAAACGGCGATGCGGCAAATCGGGTAGCGGAGGCCGTTACTTCCTCTGCCTCTGGGAAAGGGCCGGAGTGAGGGCACGTTGCGGCACTGCTAAGCCTTGGGCAGCGTCACCCCCTGCTGCCCCTGGTACTTCCCGCCCCGGTCCTTGTAGCTCACCTCGCAGACCTCGTCGCTCTCGAAGAACAGCACCTGCGCGCACCCCTCGCCGGCATAGATCTTGGCGGGCAGCGGCGTGGTGTTGGAGAACTCCAGCGTCACATAGCCTTCCCATTCAGGCTCGAAAGGGGTCACGTTGACGATGATGCCGCAGCGGGCGTAGGTGCTCTTGCCCAGGCAGATGGTCAGCACGTTGCGCGGGATGCGGAAGTATTCCAGCGTGCGCGCCAGCGCGAAACTGTTGGGCGGGATGATGCAGAAGTCGCCGTGGAAGTCGACGAAGCTTTTCTCGTCGAAATTCTTCGGGTCCACCACGGTGCTGTGGATGTTGGTGAAGACCTTGAATTCCGGCGCGCAGCGGATGTCGTAGCCGTAGCTGCTGGTGCCGTAGCTGATGATCTTGTGGCCGTCGCGCTGGCGGACCTGGCCGGGCTCGAAGGGCTCGATCATGCCGTGCTGTTCCGACATGCGGCGGATCCATTTGTCGCTCTTGATGCTCATGGGGTGTTTTGCTCCTGCGCCGCTATTCTAGGCAGCCGGCGATGGAGGCCCGCGCGACCACCCGGTCGTCCCCCAGCACGATCAGTGCAAACAGCAGTTCGTCCAGGCTGGCGCACTGCGAGGTCTTGCGGGCCAGCAAAGGGGTGGCGCCGGGGTCGAGCACGACGAAATCGGCTTCGCAGCCCGGGCGCAGATTGCCTATTACGCCCTCGAGTCCCAGCGCCTGCGCCGCGCCGGCGGTGTGCTGCCACCAGAGGTGCTGGGGCGAGAGCGACACGCCTGGCTTGGTCTGCCCTTCGCGCCCCACGTAGTACGCCGCCAGCATGGTGTGGAAGGGGCTGAAGCTGGTGCCGCCGCCGACATCGCTGGCCAGACCGTACTTGAAGCCGACGCGCTCGGCGCCCTCGTAGTCGAAGAAGCCGCTGCCCAGAAACAGGTTGCTGGTGGGGCTCACCGCGGCGGAAGCGCCGGTGCTTCGCATCAATGCCCGGTCGTCGTCGTTGAAATGGATGCAGTGGGCATAGAGCGCGCGCTCGCGCATCAAGCCGAAATCGTCGTAGATGGCCAGGTAGCTGCGCGAGGCGGGAAAAAGCTCGCGCGCCCAACGCACCTCGTCCAGGTTCTCGGCCACATGCGACTGGATCCACACGTCGGGGTACCTGGCCGCCAGCTCGCCGGCGCCGCGCAACTGCGCTTCGCTGCAACTGGGAGCGAACCGCGGCGTGATGGCATAGCCCAGCCGGTCCTGCCCGTGCCAGCGCTGGATGAGAGATTCGGTGTCGATGAGCGATTGCTCGGTCTCGTCGCGCACCCCGTCGGGCGAATGCCGGTCCTGCAGCACCTTGCCCGCGATCATCCGCATGCCCCTCCGCTGCGCCTCGGCCAGCAAGGCATTGACCGAGGACGGGTGCGAGGTGCCGAAGGCCAGGGCCGTGGTGACGCCATGGCGCAGCAGTTCGTCCACGAAGAAGCCCGCTTGCTCCCCGCAATGCGTTTCGTCCACGAACCGGGCCTCGTGCGGAAAGGTGTAGTTCTCCAGCCAGGGCAGCAGCCCTGGCGCGGGCGAGCCGATCACGTCAGTCTGCGGAAAGTGGATATGCAGGTCGATGAAGCCGGGGGCGATGACGCTGCCGCGAAGGTCCTCGGTGGCGACGCCGGGGTAGTTCGGCGCCAGGGCCTGATACGGACCCACTGCACGCACGACCTGGCGCCCCTGCGCATCGGGGCCGACCACCAGCAGGCCGTCGCGCTCGTACAGGGCGCTGCGGTCGTCGGCAAAGCTCAGGATGGCGGCGCGATAGGCTTTCATGGCAGCGCTATTTTGCTATCTTCCCCTGCACCCCGGATACCAGGAAGTTCATACCCAGTATCTGTGGGTCCGTCATTTGCTGCCCCGGACCCAGCACCGGCTTGCCCTCGTTGTCCGAAATCGGCCCAGCAAAGGGGCGCAACTTGCCGGACGCAATGTCCTTCTGGCGCGCCAGCACCTCATGCTGCACCGCTTGCGGCACCTGGGGCCCGAAAGCGCCGATGCGCACCATGCCTTCCTTCACGCCGCCCCAGAAATCGCCGGCCTTCCAGGAGCCGTCGAGCACGGCCTGCGTGCGGCGCTTGTAGTAGTCATCCCAATGGTGGGTGACCGCGGCGATCTGCGCATCGGGCGCCGTCTTGCGCATGTCGGAGTGGTAGGCCACCGCCATCTTGCCGCGCTCCTGCGCCGCCGCCATCACTGCCGTGGATGCGGTGTTGAAAGCGATCACGTCGACCTGCTGGTTGAAGAGCGTCATGGCCGCGTCGCGCTCGCGCGGCGGGTCGAACCAGGCGTTGAGCCAGACCACCTTCACCTGGGCTTTCGGGTTGACCGAGCGCATGCCCAGGGTGAAGGCGTTGATACCCTGCAGCACCTCGGGAATGGGAAAACCCGCCACGTAGCCGGCTACGCCGGTGCGCGTCATGCGGCCGGCGAGCACCCCCGACAGGTAGCGGCCCTCGTAGTAGCGGGCATTGGCGGTGGCCACGTTGGGGGCAGTCTTGTAGCCGGTGATCGACTCGAACCGGACGTGTGGAAAGTCGGCGGCCACCTTGAGCGTCGCGTCCATGTAGCCGAAGCTCGGCGTGAAGATCAGCTTGTGGCCCTGCTGGGCCAGGTCGCGGATGACGCGCTCGGAATCGGGGCCTTCCGGCACGTTCTCGACATAGCGGGTCTCGACCTTGGCGCCGAAGGCGGCATCGACCGCCTTGCGGCCTTCGTCGTGCTGGTGCACCCAGCCGGCCTCGGTGACCGGGGCGACGTACACGAAGCCCACCTTGAGCGGCGCTGGGGCCGGGGCTTGTGACAGAGCGGAAATGGAAAAACAGGCGGCCGCGAACAGGGCTGCGAGGTTTTTGTACATGGTGGTCCTCTACATGGCCCCGGGGTCGGCAAAAGAAAAAAGGCCGCCGGGGCGCGACCTTCATGCCTGCATTTTAGAGCACGGCAGCGGCGCCGGCTCGCTGTCCCATGGATCGGCTGTGTTTGGGTATAAAGAGGCTGCGGCTCACCGCAGCAGGACGAACGAACATGCGCCACTACAGCGAACGCAGCCAGGTGCTCGTCACCGGCGGGGCGGGCTTCCTCGGCAGCCATCTGTGCGACCGATTGATCGCAGAGGGCCACGAGGTGGTCTGCGTCGACAATTTCTTCACCGGCGCCAGGCGCAATGTCGAGCATCTGCTGGAGAATCCGCGCTTCGAGCTGATCCGCCATGACGTGACGTTCCCGCTCTACCTCGAGGTCGACCAGATCTACAACCTCGCCTGCCCGGCGTCGCCGGTGCACTACCAGCACGATCCGGTGCAGACCACCAAGACCAGCGTGCACGGCGCGATCAACATGCTGGGCCTGGCCAAGCGCACCGGCGCGCGCATCTTCCAGGCCTCGACCAGCGAGGTCTACGGCGACCCCGACCAGCACCCGCAGACCGAAAGCTACTGGGGCCGGGTCAACCCCATCGGCACGCGCAGCTGCTACGACGAAGGCAAGCGCTGCGCCGAGACGCTGTTCTTCGACTATCACCGCCAGTACGACATGGACGTGCGGGTAGCGCGCATCTTCAACACCTACGGTCCGCGCATGCACCCCAACGACGGCCGGGTGGTGTCCAACTTCATCATGCAGGCGCTGCGCGGTGAGCCGATTACCGTGTATGGCAAGGGCGAGCAGACCCGCAGCTTCTGCTATGTCGATGACCTGGTCGAGGCCTTTCTCCGGTTCATGCGGATGGAGCCGCCCTTTGCCGGCCCCATCAACCTGGGCAATCCGCGCGAATTCACCATCATCGCCCTGGCCGAACAGGTGATTTCATTGACCGGCTCCAGGTCGCGCCTGGTGTACGCGCCTTTGCCTGCCGACGATCCGCTGCAACGGCGTCCGGACATCACGCTGGCGCGCGACAAGCTCCAGTGGGAGCCCACCGTGCAGCTCAAGGAAGGCCTGGGCAAGACCATCGCCTATTTCGACGAACTGTTGAAATCGGGCCGCTAGGTCCGCCGGCCACGGTGGATCAGGCGCCGCCCGACGAGGTGGCCGCGGCCTGGGCAGCGGCCATGCGGCGCGGCGACTTCGAGGAAGCCTGGCGCCACACGGACCGGATCGAGTTGCCCCGGCGCGCCCTGCAGCGCGATGGCCGATTGGAGCGCGAGCCCCATCATCTGCGTTGGGACGGCAGCGCGCTCGAGGACCGCTCGGTGCTGGTGCGCTGCGAGCACGGCCTGGGCGACACGCTGCAGTTCATCCGCTTCATTCCCCGGCTCGTCGCCATGGCGCGTGAAGTGCACCTGATGGTGCAGCCGCAATTGCTGGAACTGCTGCAGGGCGCGCCGGGCCTGGGCCACGTGCTCAACGGGTGGACCGATCAGCCGGCGCCGCCACACGACGTGGAGCTGGAGGTGATGGAGCTCGCCTATGCCTTGCGCGCCCGCATCACCGACCTGCCGCCGCCTTACCCGGGCCTGCGCCGGCGTGCCGCAGGCCGGCCGGCGTTCGACTTGCCCGGCAATGGCGAGCTGCGCGTGGGCTTGCTGTGGGCCGCCAGCGACTGGGATGCCAGCCGCTCGATCCCGCTGGCGCTGCTCCGGCCCTTGCTACGCGGCTCGCACGCACGCTTCTTCAGTTTGCAGCAGGGCCGGGCGGGCAGCGACGCGCTGATGAGCGAACTGGGCATCGATCCGCTGTCACGCCACACCACTGACATCGCCGCGGCCGTTGCCGCCATGCTGGCGCTGGACCTCATCATCAGCGTCGATGCGATGGCGGCCCATCTTGCCGGCACCCTGGGTCGGCCGACCTGGCTGCTGCTCAAGCACGAGGCCGACTGGCGCTGGATGGAGGGCCGCAGCGACTCGCCCTGGTATCCCGGCATGCGGCTGTTTCGCCAGCCCGAGCCCGGTGACTGGCAGGCCCTCATCGAGACAGTGACCCAGGCATTGCGCCACTGTCGTTGATCAGCAAGACCCGGCCCTGGCCCGCCTGCACCTCGACGATGCTGATCGATGCCGGCTCGATATCGAGGAGCTCCAGGTCGTCCATCGACATGCGCAGCACGCTGCCCAGCACCGCCTTGATCACGTCGCCATGCGAGATGACCGCCACCGTCTGCGCCGGGTGCCGGTCGTGCAGGCGCGCCATGCCTGCCAGCGCCCGCCTTTGAACCTGGACGAAGGCCTCGCCGCCGGGCGCGGCCGCGCTGCCTCTTCGCTCGACCCAGGCCTGCCACGCCTTGGTGTCGGCCCGCAACTGTCCGAACCAAAGTCCGGTCCAGTCGCCGAAGTCGATTTCATCGAACTCTTCGGCAACCCGCAGCGGCAACAGGCGGCGGGTGACCAGTGGTGCTGCCGTTTCCCGGGCCCGCTGTTGCGGGCTGCTGTACACGGCATCGATGCTCGTGCCCTCCAGCCGTTGCGGCAGTTGCTCGGCCTGCAGCCGGCCCAGCGCATTCAGCGACACGCCCGGCATGCGCCCTGGAATGCCGCGCCCCAGCCAATCGTGGGCTGCGTGGCGCACCAGCAGCAACCTGGTCACGGCAGCGGCGCCGTCTCCAGCGCGCGGGACCCGGCAAGGCCGGTGCGCCCCGCACCGGCGCCGGCATAGCGGCGGACCATGCGGGCGCAGAACTCCGCGTACTCCTCGGCGGCTTGGGGCGGGCTGGTGTGGTGCGGGGCCAGTCCCCGATGCTCCGGCGTGAAGCAGAAGGTGAGCGTCACCTCGAAGTCATCGAGTGCGCGCATCTGCCGGTCGAACCAGGCGTCAGCGCCGGGCCGGAAGCTGTCGGCCCAGCTCAAGCCGGTGCGCAGATGCCGCACGCCGAGCCGCTTGAGCCAGCCCACGGCGGGTTCGAGCCGATGATCCTCGAAATGAAACCACTGGCAGATGCCCAGCTGCGGCGTGAAGTCGGAGAACCTGCGGCACGCCAGCTTGGGCGTGCCGTCTTCGCGCAGCAGCCCCATGTGGAAATGCCGGTAGTAGCTGGAGCCTTCCGCTTCGCGATGCCGGGTGGTGGCCGGCCAGGCGCGCGGCAGGTCGTACAGCGAATACCAGTGAATTCGCGGCACCCGGCCGCACAGCAATTGCGCCGTGCGGCACAGCCCGAACTCCTGCACTTCCTCTGCGCCGAAGGTCGACGCGCCCGCCTCGGTCACCCACACCGGCAGCGGGGTGACGGCCTGGATCTCGGCGATGCGGCGCGGCCATTCATCGATCGGCCAGTGGTTCCAATCCAGGGGAAAACCATGCACGGCGACCGCGTCCACCACCTCCAGCACGCCGGCCTGGGCGAGCCGCTGCACGAAGGCCGGGTCGATCGGCGAGATGCCACCGAGTACCCGCGTCAGCGAGGGGCACTCGGTGCGCACGGCCTGGCAGGCGAGCTTCACCATGTCGGCATAGCGCAGCCAATCCGGGTCCGCTTCCAGGTCCCAGTGCGACTTGTTGTTGGGTTCGTTCCAGAATTTGACGGCTTCGATCATGGCGGGGGCGTCAGGCGTTCCTGGGCGCCGGCCTGCGGCCGCGGGGTGCGGGCTCGCCGACTTCGACGTCTCCGCGGATGAAGGCCTCGACCAGCTCGCGGGCCTGGTCGTCGGTGAACTGGAGCGGAGGCGACTTCATGTAGTAGCTGGACGGCCCGTTCAGCGCGCCGCCCAGGCCCCGGTCCAGCGCGATCTTCGCGCAGCGGATTGCATCGACCACCACACCGGCGGAGTTGGGTGAGTCCCAGACCTCGAGCTTCACCTCGCAGCCGATCGGCACGTTGCCGAAGGCGGTTCCTTCCATGCGGATGTGGCAGAACTTGCGATCCTCCAGCCACGGCACGTAGTCGCTCGGGCCCACGTGCACATCGCGCTCGCGCATCGGGTGGCCCAGCTGGCTGGTCACCGATTGCGTCTTGGATATTTTTTTTGAAACCAGACGCTCACGCTCCAGCATGTTGAGGAAGTCGGTGTTGCCGCCGAAATTGAGCTGGTAGGTGCGATCCAGCCGCACGCCGCGCTTGCGGAACAGGTCGGTGAGGATGCGGTGCACGATGGTGGCGCCCAGCTGCGACTTGATGTCGTCGCCGATGATCGGCAGGCGCCGCTGGGCGAAGCGCTTGTTCCAGTACGGCGTGGAAGCGATGAACACCGGGATGCAATTGACGAAGGCGCAGCCGGCTTCCAGCACCTGCTCGACATACCACTTGGTCGCCATCTCCGAGCCGACCGGCAGGTAGGACACCACCACGTCGGTACGAGTGGCCTTCAGGATGCCGACGATGTCGTCGGTGCTGGCGCTGGATTTCGGAATGACATCCCGCAGGTACGCGCCCAGACCGTCGTGCGTCATGCCGCGCTTCACCTTCACGCCCAGTTCGGGCACCTGCGCGAAGCGGATGGTGTTGTTCGGCTCGGCGAAGATCGCCTCGCCCAGGTCCAGCCCCACCTTGGCGGCGCTGACGTCGAACGCCGCGGTGAACTCGATATCGCGCGGCAGGTAGCCGCCGAGGTCCACATGCATGAGGCCCGGCACGAAGTCGTCGCGGCTCGCCTCTCGATAGAACGCCACGCCCTGCACGAGCGACGAAGCGCAGTTGCCCACGCCGATGATGGCTACGCGAACCTTGTCCATGACCTGACGTGCCTCTCTTGAAAATCGGTTGTTGTTTTCGTCCGTTGCATCGATGGCTCTGCAGGCGGCACCGGTGCAACCTCAGGCTGATCCTACAAGTCGGCAGCTCGGCGCTGCACTCTTTTTCATCGGCCGAGCAGCGAGCTGAACCCCATGCATGTGCACCGCGCCCTAAGATGAAATCGTCAAGAACAACAGGAACGAAGTCATGAAACAAGTGTTGATCACGGGAGGCGCCGGCTTCATCGGTTCGCACCTGGCCGACGAACTGCTGGCTCATGGCTATCGCGTCCGCGTGCTCGATACGCTGGCCGCGCAAGTGCACGGCGATGGCGCTCGCCGTCCCGACTACCTGGACCCGCGCGTCGAAGTCGCCATCGGCGACGTGTGCGACGCCGACGCGCTGCGCCGCGCCCTGCAGGACGTCGATGCCGTCTACCATTTCGCCGCCGCGGTGGGCGTCGGGCAGAGCATGTACGAGATCGCGCACTACACGCGCAGCAACAACCTGGGCACCGCGGTGCTGCTCGAAGCGCTCATCGCGCAGCCGGTCTCGCGGCTGGTGCTGGCCTCCAGCATGAGCCTGTACGGCGAGGGGCTGTATCGCTCCAGCACTGGCGAGCTTTGCGTGGCGGGCGAGCGCTCCGTCGAGCAACTGCGGCGGGGCGACTGGGAACTGCGGGGCGACGACGGCTCGGTGTTGCATCCGGTGGCCACGCCGGAGAACAAGCCGCCCGCACTGGCCTCGGTCTATGCGCTGTCGAAGTTCGACCAGGAACGCATGTGCCTGATGATCGGCCGCGCCTACCAGCTGCCGGTGGTGGCGCTGCGCTTCTTCAATGCCTATGGACCTCGGCAGGCGCTGTCCAATCCCTACACGGGCGTACTGGCCATCTTCGCCGCGCGCCTGCTCAACGACAGCGCCCCCCGGATCTTCGAGGACGGCCTGCAGCAGCGCGACTTCGTCAGCGTCTACGACCTGGTGCGCGCCTGTCGGCTGGCGCTGGAAACGCCGGAGGCCGCCGGCGAAGTGTTCAACATCGGCAGCGGCCAGGCCATCACCGTAGCCGAAGTGGCGCGCCGGCTGGCTCGCGTGCTCGGCAAGGAGCACCTGGCGCCCGAGATCGTCGGCAAGTACCGCGTGGGCGACATCCGCCACTGCTTCGCCGACATCGGCAAGGCCGGCAGGGTGCTGGGCTATGCGCCGCAGGTCACGCTGGACGAAGGCATGGCGGAACTGGCGGCCTGGCTGGAAAGCCAGGCCGCCGTCGACCGGGTGGCGCAGGCCAGTGCGGAACTTGCCGCGCGCGGGCTGACGCTATGACCCAGAGCCCCATGACCCGGCCGCTGACTCTCATCACCGGCGGCGCCGGCTTCATCGGCTCCAACCTGGCCCATCGGCTGCTCGGTGAGGGGCGTCGGGTGCGCGTGCTGGACAACCTGTCGCGCCCGGGCGTCGATCAGAACCTGCAGTGGCTGCGCGAGACCCACGGCGAATTGCTCGATGTGATCGTCGGCGACGTGCGCGATGCGGGCGTGGTGATGCAAGCCGCAACCGGCGGCGTGGCCCAGGTATTCCACTTCGCCGCCCAGGTGGCGGTGACCACCAGCCTGCAGCAGCCGCAGGAGGATTTCTCGGTCAATGCCCAGGGCACGCTCAACTTGCTGGAAGCGGCCCGCGCGCAGCCGCAGCCGCCGGCCGTGCTGATGACTTCGACCAACAAGGTCTACGGCGGGCTGGAGGATGTCGCCCTGGCCGTCGAAGGCCAGCGCTACGGGCCGGCCGATGCGGCCTTGCGCTCGCGCGGCGTGGACGAGTGCCGACCGCTCGACTTTCACAGCCCCTACGGCTGCTCCAAAGGGACGGCCGACCAGTATGTGCTGGACTATGCGCGCAGCTATGGCCTCACGACGCTGGTGTTTCGAATGAGCTGCATCTACGGCCCACGCCAGTTCGGCACCGAAGACCAGGGCTGGGTGGCTCACTTCATCCTGCGCGCGCTGCGCGGCGAGGCCATCACGCTGTACGGCGACGGCATGCAGGTTCGCGACATCCTTTTCGTGGACGACCTGGTGGAGGCTTTCCTGCTGGCCCAACAGCATGGAGCGCGGCTTTCGGGCCGCGCTTTCAATATGGGGGGCGGCCCGGGCAACGCCATCAGCCTGCTCGATCTGCTGGACCGCATCGAGGCTCTCAACGGCCATCGGCCCGAGGTCGCATTCGACGAATGGCGTACCGGTGACCAGCGCTACTATGTGTCGGATACGCGGGCCTTCCAGCAAGCCACCGGATGGCAGCCACGGTTCGGCGCCGAAGAAGGCATCGCGCGGCTGTACCGCTGGCTCGCGGCGCGCCAGCGCCCGGCCGCCGCGCTGCGCGAGCGTCAGGCCGCCGGCGTTCACCCGTGAGCGCGCCGTCATGCAAGCCTGCGTGATCGCTGCGCCGAGACAAGCCGCACTCCAGGCGCGCCCCTTGCCGCAACCCGGGCCGGGCCAGGTCCTGCTGCGGCTGGAGGGCTCGGGCGTCTGCGCCTCCAGCCTGCCGCTGTGGGAGGGACGCGAATGGTTCGACTATCCTCAGCCCGCCGGTGCGCCCGGGCATGAAGGCTGGGGCCGGGTGGCCGCGCTCGGGCCGGATGTTCGCGGCCTGGCCGAAGGCGACCGGGTCGCGGCCTTGACCTACCGCGCGCACGCAGAGTACGACCTGGCGGCAGCGGATGCGCTGGTGGCGCTGCCCGCGTCGCTCGGTGGCACCGAAGTGCCGGGCGAGCCGCTGGGCTGCGCCTGCAACATCTTCGAGCGCAGCGGCATCGAGGCCGGCCAGACCGTCGCCATCGTCGGCATCGGCTTCCTCGGCGCGTTGCTGACGCAGCTTGCCGTGCATGCGGGCGCCCGGGTGATCGCCCTGTCGAGGCGTCCCTTTGCGCTGGAGCTGGCTCGGCGCTGCGGCGCAGCGCACACCATCGCGCTGGACGACTCGCAGCCAACCATTGCGCAGGTGCGCGAACTAACCGAAGGCAAGTGGTGCGAGCGGGTGATCGAGTGCACCGGCCTGCAGGCCCCGCTGGACCTGGCGGGCGAGATCACGGCCGAGCGGGGCCGCCTGGTGATTGCCGGCTATCACCAGGACGGCCTGCGCCAGGTCAACTTGCAGTTGTGGAACTGGCGCGGCATCGACGTCGTCAATGCCCACGAACGTGATCCCCTCGCCTATGTCGAAGGCATGCGGCGAGCGGTGGCGCTGATGGTGGAAGGCGTGCTCGATCCTGCGCCGCTGTACACGCATCGACTGCCGCTCGATCGGCTGGGCGAAGCGCTGGAGCTGACACGCACCCGGCCCGACGGCTTTCTCAAGGCGCTGGTCCTGTCATGAGCAGCGTCGCCGAGCCGGTCCTGGAGCGCGCCAAGGCGCACAACGATGCGTTGCCGCGGCTCGGCTTTCTCGGCCTGGGCTGGATCGGCCAGCATCGCCTGCAGGCCGTGCTGGAGCAGACCGATTGCGCCGTGGTGGCCCTGGCAGACCCCGCGGGCGAAGCGCGCAGCCGGGCGCAGCAACTGGCGCCCGCGGCGGTGGCTCTCGAATCGCTGGACGAACTGCTGCAACTGGAACTCGACGGCGTCGTCATTGCCACGCCCAGCGCTCTCCATTCGGCGCAGGCGCAGGCCCTGCTGGCGCACGGCGTCGCCGTCTTCTGCCAGAAGCCGCTGGCCCGCACCGCGCAGGAAGCGGCTGCCATCGTGGCCGCGGCGCGCGCAGCGGACCGCCTGCTCGGCTGCGACCTGTCGTACCGCCACACCGAGGCTACGCGGCGCATCCGGGACTGCGTGGCACGGGGCGAACTCGGCCGCATCTACGCGGCGGACCTGGTGTTCCACAACGCCTACGGTCCGGACAAAGCCTGGTTTCGCGAGGCTGCGCTATCGGGCGGCGGCTGCGCGATCGACCTGGCCACCCACCTGGTGGACCTGGCCTTGTGGACGCTGGAATTTCCCGCGGTCGAACGTGTCGACAGCCGGCTCTACGCACAGGGCCGGCAGCTCGCAGCAGGCTCGGACGAGATCGAGGACTTCGCAGTCGCCCAGCTCGATCTGGCCGGCGGAGCCGTGGTGCGGCTGGCCTGCTCCTGGAATCTGGCGGCCGGCTGCGACGCCGTAATCGAGGCGCGCTTCCACGGCAGCCGAGGCGGGGCGGCAATGCGCAACCGCAACGGCTCCTTTTACGACTTTTCCGCCGAGCGCTTCGAGGGCACGCGGTACGTTTCGCTGGCCGAGCCGCCGGACGCCTGGGGCGGCCGCGCCATCGTCGAATGGGCGAGGCAGCTCGCGAGCGGCGCGCGCTTCGACCCCGCCATCGACACCGTGGTGCAAGTCGCGGCGGTACTGGATGCAATCTATGGCCGCAGGGCGTGAACAGCGGGTGCTGATGACCGCCGACACGCTCGGCGGTGTCTGGACCTACGCGGCGGAACTGGCGCGGGTGCTGGACGGGCGCGGGGTGCGCGTGACCCTGGCCACCATGGGCGCGCCCCTCACCGCAGCCCAGCGCGCGCAGCTGTCGGGCCTGAAAACCCTGACCCTGCACGAGAGCGCCTACAAGCTCGAATGGATGAAGCAGGCCTGGGACGACGTCGACCGGGCCGGCCAGTGGCTGCTTGCGCTGGAGCGCGAATGCCGGCCCGACCTGGTGCACTTGAACCAGTTCGCCTTCGGCGCCCTGCCGTTTCAAGCACCTACGCTGCTGGTCGCCCACTCGTGCGTGCTCTCCTGGTGGCGCGCAGTCCACGGCGAGCCGGCGCCTCCGGCCTGGGACAAGTACCGCCGCCGGGTCGGGCAGGGCCTGGCCGGCGCCGACCTGGTGGCGGCGCCCACCCGGGCCATGCTGCAGACACTGGTGCACAACTATGGCTATGCCCATGCAGGCCTGGTGCTGGGCAATGGCCGCTCGCCCGAGCTGTTTCCGCCCGGCGCCAAGCAGCCCTGCATCCTGGCGGCCGGCCGCCTGTGGGACGAAGGCAAGAACCTGGCCGCGCTGCAGGCCGTGGCCCCCCGGCTGAGCTGGCCGGTGCGGCTGGCCGGCTCGACCTTCCATCCCGACGGCGGCGCCGTGCTGCCCTCGTGGGTCTACTGCCTGGGCGAGTTGCCGACCGACGCCCTGGCCCGGCACCTGGGCGCGGCCGCCATCTATGCCCTACCCGCGCGCTACGAGCCGTTCGGCCTGTCGGTGCTGGAAGCAGCGCTCAGTGGCTGCGCCCTGGTGCTGGGCGACATCCCGAGCCTGCGCGAGATCTGGGGCCCGGCGGCGTTGTATGTCGCCCCGGACGATCACGACGGACTGCGCCGCACGCTGTGCCGCCTGATCGAGAGGCCGGCCGAGCGCGCCCGCCTGGGGGACGCGGCGCGCACACGGGCCCTGCACTTCACGCCGGCACGCATGGCCGACGGCTATCTGTCGGCCTACGCGATGCTGCACCCGGCTTTCGCCGGCGTTGCAGCCAAGGAAATGCAATGCGCGTGACGATCTTCTGCCATTCGCTGGTGTCTGACTGGAATCACGGCAACGCGCATTTCCTGCGCGGAATCTGTGGCGAGCTGCTGGCGCGGGGCCATGCGGTGCAGGTCTGGGAGCCCGCCGATGCCTGGAGCGCCGCCAATCTGCTGGCTGAACATGGCGAGCGGCCCTTGCACGACTTCGCCCGGGCCTATCCCCACTTGAAGAGCACGCGCTACCGGCCCGATGCGTTGGACCTGGACGCGGCACTGGAGGGCGCCGACCTGGTGCTGGTCCACGAGTGGAACGCGCACGCGCTGGTCCGCCGCATCGGCGAACACCGGCGGGCCATCGGCCACTACCGCCTGTTGTTTCACGACACCCACCATCGCAGTGTCACGGATCCGCGCAGCATGGCCGCCTACGACCTGCGGCATTACGACGGCGTGCTGGCCTTCGGCAGCGTGATCCGCGACCTCTATCTGCGGCGCGGCTGGGCCGCGCGGGCCTGGACCTGGCACGAGGCGGCCGACACGCGCCTGTTCAAACCCATGACAGGGCAGCCGCACGCCGGCGATCTGGTCTGGATCGGCAACTGGGGCGACGAGGAGCGCACCGCGGAGCTGCGCGAATTCCTGCTCGAGCCGGTGCACGCGCTCGGGCTGCAAGCGCGCGTCCATGGCGTGCGCTATCCGGCACAGGCGCTGCGCAGCCTGGCTGCCGCCGGCATCGACTACGCAGGCTGGCTGCCCAATTACGAAGCACCGCGCGTGTTCGCCCGCCATGCGGTGACGGTGCATGTGCCGCGCCGCCCGTACGCGGCCGCGCTTCCCGGGATCCCGACCATCCGGGTGTTCGAGGCCCTCGCCTGCGGCATTCCACTGATCTGCGCGCCCTGGGACGACAGCGAAGGCCTGTTCGAGCCGGGCGCCGATTACCTGCAGGCGACCGACGGCGCCGCGATGCGCCGCCAGCTGCGGGCCGTGCTGCACGAGCCGCAGCTCGCCCAGTCGCTCGCGCGGCAGGGGCGCCGCACGATCCTGGCGCGCCACAGCTGCGCCCATCGCGTCGACGAGCTGCTGGCCATCTACGCGGCCCTTGCCCCCGCGCAACCACAACCAAGAAGGGTGAAGGCATGAACCAAGGCATGAACATCGCTTTCTTCGGCTCGAGCCTGGTTTCGGCCTACTGGAACGGCGCCGCCACCTACTACCGCGGCATGGTGCGCGCGCTGCACGAGCGCGGCCACCGCGTCACGTTCTACGAGCCCGACGCCTTCGGCCGCCAGCAGCACCGCGACATCGACGACCCGCCCTGGGCCCGCGTGGTGGTGTACCCGGCCCGGTCGGCCGCGGATGCGCTGCAGGCCGTGGAACAAGCCGGCGGCGCCGACCTGGTGGTCAAGGCCAGTGGCGTCGGCGTATTCGACGAGGTGCTGGAGGAGGCCGTGCTGGGGCTGCAGGGGCCGGATTGCCTGGTGGCGTTCTGGGATGTGGACGCGCCCGCCACGCTGGACCGGCTGCACGCGGACCCGCGCGACCCGCTGCGGGCGCTGGTGCCGCGCTACGACCTGGTGCTGACGTATGGCGGCGGCCAGCCGGTGATCGGCGCCTACCTCCAGCTCGGCGCCCGGGAGTGCATTCCCATCTACAACGCGCTCGACCCCGCCACCCATCACCCGGTCGCGCCAGATCCGCGGTTCGAGGCCGACCTCGGCTTCCTGGGCAACCGCCTGCCGGACCGCGAGGCCCGCGTCGAAGAATTCTTCCTGCGCGCCGCGGCGGCCTTGCCGGCCAGCCGCATGCTGCTGGGTGGCAGCGGCTGGGAAGACAAGGCGCTGTCGGCCAACGTGACCTTGCTGGGCCACGTTTACACCGCCGACCACAACGCCTTCAACTGCACGCCGCGCGCGGTCCTCAACGTCAGCCGCGACAGCATGGCTCGCTATGGCTTTTCTCCAGCTACCCGCGTCTTCGAGGCGGCCGGCGCAGCCGCCTGCCTGATCACCGACGCCTGGGAAGGGCTGGAACAGTTCTTCGAGCCCGGCAGCGAAGTCCTGGTCGCCCACGACGGTGCGCAGGTGGCGCAGCACGTCAGCCGCTTGACGCCGGATGCGGCGCGTGCCATCGGCCAGGCGGCCTATCGCCGCGTGCAGGCCGAACACACTTACGCCCATCGGGCGGCGCAGCTCGAGGCCATCCTGCAGGGGCGTTCGACGCAGCTGGCGGAGGTGGCATCGTGAGCCGGGCCAAGTCACCGATGCGCATCGTCATCCTGGGGCTGTCGATCACCTCCTCGTGGGGCAACGGGCACGCGACCACCTACCGCGGCCTGGTTCGGGAGCTGGCACGGCGCGGCCACGACGTGCTGTTCCTCGAGCGCGACCAGCCCTGGTATGCCGAGCATCGCGATCTGCCGCGCCCCCCCGACGGCCGCACCGAGCTTTACGGCGGCCTGCAGGAGCTGCACGACCGCTTCGCGCGGGCCGTGCGCGAGGCCGACCTGGTGATCGTCGGCTCGTTCGTTCCGCAAGGCGCGCTGGTCGGCGACTGGGTCTTGCAGCAGGCGCGCGGCGCGACGGCGTTCTACGACATCGACACCCCCGTCACCCTGGCCCGGCTGGCGCGCGGCGAGCACGACTACCTGCGGCCCTCGCAGATCGCCGGCTACGGGCTCTACCTGTCGTTCACCGGCGGGCCGACGCTGGCGCGGCTCGAGCGCGAATACGGATCGCCGCGGGCTCGCGTGCTCTATTGCTCGGTCGACCCGGAGCTCTACTACCCACAGCCGCAGCCGCAGCAACCCGCCTGGGACCTGGGCTACATGGGCACCTACAGCGACGACCGCCAGCCGAGTGTGCAGGCGCTGCTGCTGGAGCCCGCGCGCCAGCACCCGCAGGGGCGCTTCGTCGTCGCCGGGTCGCAGTATCCCGCCGCGATCGAATGGCCCGCCAACGTCGAGTATTGCCCGCACCTGCCGCCGGCGCAGCACCGGTCGTTCTACAACCGCCAGCGCTTCACGCTCAACATCACGCGCGCCGACATGATCCAGGCCGGCTGGTCGCCCAGTGTCCGCTTGTTCGAAGCCGCCGCCTGCGGCACCCCGATCATCAGCGACCGCTGGGCCGGGCTGGAGAGCTTGCTGGCGCCGGGGCGCGAGATCCTGCTGGCCAGCGGCGCCGCCGAGGTGCTGCAGGTGCTGCGCGGCTGGGGCGAAGACGAGCGGCTGGCGCTGGCGCAGCGCGCTCGTGCGCGGATACTTGCCGAGCACACGGCCGCGCACCGCGCGGCGCAGCTCGAAGGCTATGCGCTCGAACTGCTGTGCGGCGCGCCGACCGAGGTCGAGGCCATCCCATGAACGTCACCGTGATCGGCGCGGGCTATGTCGGCCTGGTCACGGGCGCCTGCCTGGCCGACGTCGGCAACGATGTGCTCTGCCTCGACCAGGAAGCGGCCCGCGTCGATGCGCTGGCCGCCGGCCAGGTGCCGATCTTCGAGCCCGGGCTGCACGAGCTGATCGAGCGCGGCCGGCACTCCGGGCGCCTGCACTTCACCACCGACGTGGAACGCTCGGTCGCGCATGCGCCGGTGCAGATGATCGCCGTCGGCACGCCGCCCGGGCAGGACGGCAACGCGGACACGAGCCAGGTGCTGGCCGCTGCCGAGGCGATCGGCAGGCATATGAGCGGCTTCAAGCTGGTAGTGGTCAAGTCGACGGCACCAGTGGGAAGCTGCGAGGAGGTCGGGCAGGCGCTGTCGCGGGCGCTCGCCGCGCGCGGCGTGCCGAAAGCGGGCGACAGTTTCGCCGTGGCCTCCAACCCGGAGTTCCTGAAGGAAGGCGCCGCCATCGAGGACTTCATGCGCCCGGAGCGCATCGTCATCGGCATCGAGCCGGGCGCCCTGGGCGAGCGCGCGCGCGACCTGCTGCGGCATCTCTATGAGCCGTTCAATCGCCACCACGAGCGGGCTCTGCACATGGGCGTGAAGGATGCGGAGTTCACCAAGTACGCCGCCAACGCCATGCTGGCCACTCGCATCAGCTTCATGAACGAGCTGGCCAACCTCGCCGGCCCGATGGGCGTCGACATCGAGCAGGTACGCCGCGGCATCGGCTCGGACAGGCGGATCGGCTACAGCTTCCTGTACGCCGGCACCGGCTATGGCGGCAGCTGCTTTCCGAAGGACGTCCGCGCACTGATCCATACCGCGGCATCGAACGCGCGCCGCCTGTCCGTGCTGGAGGCCGTGGAGAGCGTGAACGAGGCCCAGAAGCGGGTGCTGGTGGACAAGATCACCGCGCGTTTCGGCAGCGAGCTCAAGGGCCTGCTGTTCGCCGTCTGGGGCCTGGCGTTCAAGCCCAACACCGACGACATGCGCGAGGCGCCGAGCCGGGTCATCCTGCCGGCGCTGCTGGAACGCGGCGCACGGCTGATGGTCCATGACCCGGTCGCCATGCCCGAGGCACGGCGCGTGCTGGCGCACGACCTTGCCGGCCGGCTGGCCCTGCTGGATCACCTGCGGTTTGCCGACTCGCCCATGGAAGCCGCCGCCGGTGCCGATGCCCTGTTGATCGTCACCGAATGGCAGGCCTTCAAGAGCCCGGATTTCGCCGCGTTGAAGAAGGCCCTGCGCACGCCGGTGATCTTCGACGGCCGCAATCTGTACGAGCCGTCGATCCGTCAGCAGGGCTTCGAATACCACGCCATCGGCCGCTGAGGAAGGCTCATGGACAAGAGCGACGAGCACAGCGCCGAGACCGCGGACGCGCGCGGGCAGATCCAGGCGCTGGGGCCATGGTTCCACAACATCCACCTGCCGGGTGGCGTGCAGACCTTGCCCGATCATTTCCTGGGCGGAGATTTCCCGCGCTTCAAGTGGCTTCAGATCGCGGACGCGCTGCCGCAGGACCTGAGCGGCTGGCGGGTGCTCGACGTCGGCTGCAACGCCGGCTTCTACAGCTTCGAGCTGGCGCGGCGCGGTGCGTCGGTGCTGGGGATCGACTACGACGAGCGCTACCTGGCCCAGGCCCGCTGGGCCCAGGAGCGGCTGGGCTTTCAGCGCGAGATCGAGTTCCGGCGGCTCGGCGTCTACGACGTGGCGCGTCTCGAGGAGCCGTTCGACCTGGTCTGGTTCATGGGCGTCTTCTACCACCTGCGCTACCCCCTGTTGGCGCTGGACCTGCTGGCGCGACGCACCCGCCGGCTGATGGTGTTCCAGACCCTCACCATGCCCGGCGAGGCGGTCTATGCGCACACCGACGACCACCCCATAGCCGAGCGCGCGCCGCTGCTCGATGCCGGCTGGCCCCGGATGGCCTTCATCGAGCACCGCTTTGCCGGCGATCCGACCAACTGGTGGGTTCCCAACCATGCGTGCGTGGAAGCCATGCTGCGCTCCTGCGGCCTGCGCGTGACCATGCGGCCGGCCGAAGAAATCTACTTCTGCGTGCCCGATCCGCAAGTC
>JAKFEZ010000268.1:0-5835 GCA_036675435.1 Ramlibacter sp.
CGCGAGCGATGCGGAGGTGCATGCGGCGGCGCGGGGCGCGTTCGCGGACGATTTCATCCGGGCCTTGCCGGAGGGCTACGACACCTTCCTGGGCGAGCGGGGTGTGCGCCTGTCGGGCGGGCAGCGCCAGCGCATCGCCATCGCGCGGGCGATGCTGAAGAATCCGCCGCTGCTGCTGCTGGACGAGGCGACCAGTGCGCTGGATGCCGAGAGCGAGCGGATGGTGCAGGCGGCGCTGGAATCGGCGATGCGCGACCGCACGACCCTGGTCATCGCCCACCGCCTCGCCACCGTCCAGCAAGCCGATCGCATCGTCGTCCTGGACCATGGCCGCATCGTGGAGACAGGCAAGCACGACGAATTGATGGCGGCCGGTGGGGTTTATGCGCGGTTGGCGGGGTTGCAGTTCATGTCGTGATGCGATGGGATCGCATGCGGGCCCCAAACCAAACAACCGGACGCAGAAATCGCAGAAGTTACGCAGAAGGCGCAAAAGGACATCCAGAACCCTTTCTTGGATTTTTCTGCGTCTTCTGCGTAACTTCTGCGCCTTCTGCGTCCGGCTGTCCGCTCCCGGGCTTCTACTGCAGCGGCCCCTTCAGGCCCTTCGGGATAGGCAGCGGCAGCACCGAGATGCCCTCTTCCAGCAGCGACTCGGTTTCTTCCTTCGACGCCTGGCCGCGGATGCCGCGCTCTTCGGTTTCGCCGTAGTGGATCTTGCGCGCCTCTTCGGCGAAACGCTCGCCCACGTCCTCCGTGTTTGCCAGCACCTTCTGCACCAGTTGCAGCCACGCGGCCTGCAGCTGCGCGTTCGGAGCGGACACCACTTCCTGCTTCGCGGGCGCGGTCGTCGCCGGCTCGGAGGCGCCCAGGTTCAGGCGGGGCGCGCTCGGCATCTTGGTGATGCCGGCGTCGCCGCACAGCGGGCATTCGACCAGGCCGCGCGCGAGCTGGCCCTGGAAATCGTCTTCGGAGGCGAACCAGCCCTCGAAGCCATGGGACTGGCGGCACTGCAGGTTGAGGACCTTCATGGCTCGGAAGATGAGGCCTGCCAGTCGAGTTTCCAAGCCCCCGCCAGCACGTTCTGGATCCAGAGGGCCGAGGCCAGGGTCTTGGCGTCGACGATCGTGCCGTCGCGGCACCAGGCCAGGAAGTCCTCCGGCGTCGCCGTGAAGACCTCCAGGAACTCGCCCGGGTCCAGCCGCTGCGGGCCGGGTGCCAGCCCGCGCGCGAACCAGACCTGGATGGCTTCGTTCGAATAAGCCACCGTCGGGTAGGTGGTGAACGCATAGGCCCACTCGCGCGCTGCGTAGCCCGTTTCCTCGAGCAGCTCGCGCTGGCCGCACACCAGGGCGGACTCGCCCGCATCCAGCTTGCCGGCCGGGATCTCGATCATCACCTGGCCGGTGGCATGCCGGTACTGGCGCTCCAGCACGATGCGGCCGTCGTCGGTGAGCGGCACCACCGCCACCGCGCCCGGATGCAGCACGAACTCGCGCGTGGCCGAGGCGCCGTCGGGCAGCCGCACCGTGTCGCGCACGACGTGCAGGAAGCGGCCCCGGAGCAGCTCCTCGCGGGACAGCATGTGCTCGGTCAGGTGGCTGTCGCCGGGCATGCGCTCAGTTCCGGTTCTTGTACAGGTAGCGATAGACGAAACCGGGGAATGCGAAGGTCAGGAAGAGCGTGCCCGTCACCGCATAGAACTCCCAGGCCTGCGGCGCGATCTGGCCCCGGTGCTGTTCCAGCAGCAGGCCGATGGCGCCGACGACGAAGTACATCACCACCAATTCGCCCAGGCGCACGCCCAGGTTCTTGCCGTCCTTGAGCGGTACGACGCCGAACAGGCGCTCCGTCACGAAAGGCAGGTTGGCGGCGCAGAAGGCCAGCACGATCACCAGCCAGATCGACGCGGTCTGGGACACTACGAGGCCAGCATCTTGACGATGGCGTCCGCGCACAGCGTCATCAGGCCGCCGGGCAGGATGCCCAGGATGAGCACCAGCGCGCCATTGATCGTCAGCACGATGCGCACGTCCGCCGGCGCGGCGACCGTGGTGGCCGTGATCGGCGCGTCGAAGTACATCACCTTCACGACCCGCAGGTAGTAGTAGGCCGCCACCAGCGACATCAGCACCGCGTAGACCGCCAGCCCGATGTAGAAGCCGCTGCCGGACACCACCAGCGCCTGCAGCACGGCCAGCTTGGCGTAGAAGCCCACCATCGGCGGGATACCGGCCAGCGAGAACAGGCAGATGGCCATGATGGCGGCATACAGCGGGCTGCGCTGGTTGAGGCCGGCCAGGTCGGAGATCTCGTCGCTCTCGAAGCCCTCGCGCGCCAGCAGCAGGATGACGCCGAAGCTCGCCAGCGTGGTCAGCACGTAGGTCACGATATAGAACATCGCCGAGCTGTACGCGTTGGCCGCGGCGGCAGCGCTGTCGTTCACCACGCCGGACAGCAGGCCGAGCAGCACGAAGCCCATCTGGCCGATGGTGGAGTACGCCAGCATCCGCTTCAGGTTGGTCTGGGCGATGGCGGCCAGGTTGCCGATGAACAGCGAGGCCACCGCCAGCACCACCAGCATCTGCTGCCAGTCGACGGCCAGCGGCAGCATGCCCTCCACCAGCAGGCGGATGCAGATGGCGAAGGCCGCGAGTTCCGGCGCCGAGCCGATCATCAGCGTCACGGCCGTCGGCGCGCCCTGGTACACGTCCGGGATCCACATGTGGAACGGCGCGGCGCCCAGCTTGAAGGCCAGGCCGGCGACGATGAACACGAGGCCGAACACCAGCACCTGCTGCTTGACCTGGCCGCTGGCGATGACCTTGGACACCGTGCCGATGTCCAGGGAGCCCGTGGCGCCGTAGAGCATGGACAGGCCGTACAGCAGGAAGCCGCTGGCCATCGCGCCCAGCACGAAGTACTTCATCGCCGCTTCGGTGGCGGTGGCGTTGTCGCGGCGCAGCGCGACCAGCGCATAGCTGGACAGCGTGAGCAGTTCGAGCCCGAGGTAGATCACCAGGAAGTTGCTGCCCGAGATCATCACGAAGATGCCAAGCAGCGAGAACATCGCCAGCGTGAACATCTCGCCGCCGCGCAGCATGTCGCGGTCGCCCGCATAGGGCCGGCCGTAGACCAGGCACACCATCATGGCGATGCTGGCGAAGCACTTGAGCCAGTTGCCCATCGGGTCGGTGACCACCATGCGGTTGAACGCATAGTGCGTCTCGCCGCTGGCCGCCATGTCGCCGGTGTAGAAGGCCACCGCCGCCAGCGTCAGCATCGTCAGCAGGTAGGTGCCGTTGCGCAGCCGGCTCTTCACGCCGAGGTCGACGATGGCGATGACGCAGGCCATCACCAGCAGCAGGATCTCGGGGCCGACCACGCCGATGCTCAGTTGTTCCGTCATGTTCTTTTCTCTCCCGGCGTCAGAGCTTGGAAGCCGCCACGTGCTTCAGGAAGCCGGCCACCGAGGCGTTCATCACGTCGGTGAAGGGTTTCGGATGGACACCCATGTACAGCACGGCCGCGGCCAGCAGGCCCAGCATCACGAACTCGCGGGCATTGATGTCCGTGAGCGCCTTGACGTGGTCGTTGCCGATGGGGCCGAAGTAGACGCGCTTGACCATCCAGAGGTTGTACGAGGCGCCGAGGATCAGCGCGGTGGCGGCCAGCAGGCCGAGCCAGAAGTTGGCCTTGACCGTGGCCAGGATCACCATCCACTCGCCGACGAAGCCGGCGGTGCCCGGCAGGCCGGAGTTGGCCATCGCGAAGAAGATCGCGAAGGCGGCGAAGGTCGGCATGGTGTTGACCACCCCGCCGTAATCGGCGATCTGGCGCGAGTGCACGCGGTCGTACAGCACGCCGATGCACAGGAACATGGCGCCCGAGACGAAGCCGTGGGCGATCATCTGCACCAGGCCGCCGGCCACGCCGAGGTCGTTGAACAGGAAGAAGCCGAGCGTGACGAAGCCCATGTGCGCCACGGACGAATAGGCCACCAGCTTCTTCATGTCCTGCTGCACCATCGCCACCAGGCCGACGTAGATGACGGCGATGAGCGACAGCGCGATCATCAGCCAGGCCCATTCACGCGAGGCGTCGGGAGCGATCGGCATGGAGAAGCGCAGGAAGCCGTAGGCGCCCAGCTTCAGCATGATGGCCGCCAGCACCGCGGAGCCGCCGGTGGGCGCCTCGACGTGCACGTCGGGCAGCCAGGTGTGCACCGGGAACATCGGCACCTTCACCGCGAAGGCCGCGAAGAAGCCGAAGAACAGCAGCGTCTGCGCCTGCGACGACAGGGGCAGCTTGTGCCAGGTGAGGATGTCGAAGCTGCCGCCGGACTTGGTGTACAGGAACACCAGCGCGATCAGCATCAGCAGCGAGCCGAGCAGCGTGTACAGGAAGAACTTGAAGGCCGCATAGATCTTGTTCGGCCCGCCCCAGATGCCGATGATCAGGTACATCGGGATCAGCGTGGCCTCGAAGAACGTGTAGAACAGCACCGCGTCCAGCGCGCAGAACACGCCGATCATCAGCCCCGACAGGATCAGGAAGGCGCCGTAGTACTGGTTGACGCGCTCGGTGATCACCTCCCAGCCGGCGATGACCACCACCACCGTGATGAAGGCGGTGAGCAGCACGAACCAGAACGAGATGCCGTCCAGCCCCAGGTGGTAGAACACGTTGAAGCGATCGATCCACGGCGCCTTCTCGACGAACTGCATCGCCGCGGTGGCCTGGTCGAACTGGCCGTACAGCGGCAGCGTCACCAGGAAGCTGATGATCGCGCCGACCAGCGCCAGCCAGCGCACGGTGCGCGCCTGGTCGTCACGGCCCAGCGCGAGCAGGATGGCGCCGAAGACGATCGGCGTCCAGATGGCCAGGCTCAGGAGTCCCATCTTCATTGTTGTTGTTCCTTACTTCCTCAGCCAGTCCTGGATCATCGGCCAGCTGACGAAATACGTCATCAGCACGATGATGCCCAGCAGCATGGCGAAGGCGTAGTGGTAGATGTAGCCGGACTGCACCCAGCGCACCACGCCGGCGAACTTGCCGACCAGCCGGGCGCTGCCGTTGACGAACACGTTCTCGATGACGCCCTGGTCGCCGCCCTTCCACAGGCCGGTGCCCAGGCCGCGGGCCGCGCGCGCGATGACGTTCTCGTTGAACCAGTCCATGTAGTACTTGTTGTCCAGCAGCGTGTGCACGGGCTGGAACATCCGCTGGATGCGCGCCGGCAGCGCGGTGTTCTTCATGTACAGGTACCAGGCCAGCACCACGCCGGCCAGCGCCAGCCAGAACACCATCGTCTGCAGTCCGTGGAAGGCCATCTGCACCGGGCCGTGGAAGGCCTTGGCCATCTCCGCCATCGCGGGGTGCTTGGCGGCGTCGACGAAGATCGCGTCCTTGAGGAAGTCGCCGTACAGCATCGGCTTGATCGTGAGGAAGCCGATCACCACCGAGGGGATGGCCAGCAGCAGCAGCGGCACCGTCACCACCCAGGGCGACTCGTGCGGTTCGTGGTGTTCCTCGTGCCCATGGTCGTCGTGCGCGTGCGCGTCATGGTGCGCGTCCGGGTTCTGGTCGAAGCGCTCCTTGCCGTGGAACACCAGGAAGTACATGCGGAAGGAATAGAAGGCGGTGATGAACACGCCCGCCATCACGGCGAAGTAGGCGAAGCCCGATCCCGGCAGGTTCGAAAGGTGCACGGCCTCGATGATCGAGTCCTTGGAATAGAAGCCGGCGAACAGCGGCGTGCCGATGAGGGCCAGCGAGCCGAGCAGCGACGTGATCCAGGTGATCGGCATGTACTTGCGCACGTTGCCCATCCAG